>CAXSED010000050.1:0-30349 GCA_964236475.1 uncultured Chthoniobacterales bacterium | reverse complement strand
GAGGCAATCTCGCGCTGGCTCATCTCCTTGAAGTAGCTCAGGTGGATGACTCGCCCTTGCTCAGCGGGCAGCGTGCCGATCATGCCGGTAAGAAAATCTCGCAGGTCGCGGTTGACGGCATGGTCATCCTTCGCGGCCACGGCGGTCAGGCCGTTGGACATGGTCCCCTCGCCTTCCTCGCTTTCCAGCCGCAGTTTTTCGCTGGCTTCCGCACGGCGGCGGATTTTACGGTAGTGGTCAATCGCGCGACGGCGGGCCATGCAGATGATCCAACCCAGCGGCTTGCCTTTGCGGACATCGAAGTTGGCCGCGCGCGTCCAGATTTCCATGAAAACGTCCTGGAGGGCTTCCTCGGCATCGGCCTCGTTGGGCAAGATTTCCATGACGATTTTGTTGATGAGCGGGCGGTAGCGGACGTAAAGCTGGTCGAGAGCCTTCTGCTCGCGGTTGATGATGCTTTGCATCAATGCTTCGTCGCTGGCTTCGGGAACGCCTGCCACGGTATCTTCTGTTTGGTTCACCTTTGTCTGCATAATGAGGATCAGTTGATGAGTAGAATTGGGAAGAGCTTCTATAAGATCATTCCCGTGTGGGCCACGCTATCAGGCCACGGGCGGTAGTTACTCTGGTACGGCCACCCCACCCGGGGATGGGGGAAAGCCCCGTATGCCCCCCCGAGGAAAAGATTGCGGAGGACCAGATTCCGTGGCATAGACGGTTCCTATCCCCGCTGTCGGCCAAGAGATTCGGAAGCCCCGTCTGGTCAGGGTACCCGCCGTTTTCTTTCCGTCCGGGCGTCTCCATGCAGCCTCCGAGCTTTTTCATTCGTGTGCTGATTTCCGGTGCGTCGCGCACTCGACAGCCCGATTGTGGCCAGCCGCAAGGGTCGTCCCGCCTATCCTGAGCGATCCATGACTTCCACCCCCTGTGCCACCGACAAAACGCGCGTCTTCCTGATCGACGACCACCCGATCCTCCGGCAGGGTCTGGCAAACGTGCTCAACCAGCAGGCGACCCTGTGCGTTTGCGGCGAAGCGAGCGACCCGGTGGAAGCCCTGAGCGCGGTCGAACGCCTGCAGCCGGACCTCGCGCTGGTGGACCTTTCGCTCCGCAGCGGCGATGGCATCGAACTGCTCAAGGACCTGCGCGTGCGGCAGCCCCGGATGCTGACCCTGGTGCTTTCCATGCACGACGAGGCACTCTACGCCGAGCGGGCGTTGCGTGCGGGAGCGCGGGGATATGTGATGAAGCAGGAAAAGATCGACCGGCTCCTGCTGGCCATCAGCCGGGTGCTCTCCGGGGCGATCTATGTCAGCGACCAGGTAGCGGCGCACGCGGTGAACCGGCTGGCGATGGGCCGTGGTCAAAACGGCACGGCGTCCGACGCATCGGAAGCGACGCAGTCGCTCGACGCCTATGTCCAACGGCTGACCGACCGGGAGTTGCAGGTATTCCGGCTCATCGGCAGAGGCTTGGGGACGCGTCTCATCGCCGAAACGCTGCATCTCAGCCGCAAGACCATCGAGAGCCACCGCGAACACATCAAGACCAAGCTCGCCTTCAAGGACGGCAGCGAGTTAATCCAACGCGCAATCCAGTGGGCACGGGCCGCTCCCGATGCGGCGGACCTTTGAAGCGATCCGCTATCCGAGCATCCTGCGCAGGGTCTTCGTCCCCTCGAAACATTCTTCTGCGCAGGCGCGCGCCTGCCGGGAAAGCGTCGGCCAATCGCGGAGCGTGCGCTGGATGGCCTCTGTCGCTTCATCCAACGTGCGGATTTCGATGAACCCGCTGGCAGGAGGTAGATAACGACCGACGGCGGCGTCCTCCGTGATGACCGGGCGGCCCGTCGCCAGGAACGCCGCCGCGCGGTCGCTTACCCAGCCCGTGCGCCACAGGCAGTCCACGCCCTTGATCGCCGTGAACTCCGCCAGCGCGCCGCGCAGATACCGGCGGTAAACCGCCGGCGAGGACGCCACTTCATGCGGCTCGACGCAATGCCAGCCGTGCGCCTCCAGACGCACGCGCTCGGGGTTGCCGGGACCGAGGTTCATGGCCAACTCCATCCGGGCAGCGGGCACCCGGGAAGGCAGGGTCAAAAACGGCTCGAACTTGGCGCGCTTGGACAGGTCCGGGAACTCGCCGTCCACCTCGATGTTGTTCGCCCAGTACCATTGGCCGATGGTCGTGAACCGTCCTCGTGGCGGACGCGGGGCCGGACGGTTGAGCGCGGTATCCACCAGCGGGAAAAAGGTTTGCCATTGCAGGCCGTTGTCGGGCAACAGGCAGTCCGGCGCATCATGGTTCAGCCCGATGGTCCAAAACTCGTGGTGAAACGATTGGCCCATCTCGACGCGGGTCATCCAGAAGGAAATCTCGCCCGGGTCCAGGTCGCAGAACAGCCGCCGCTCGAAGCGCAGCAGGAACGGCGGGTGAATCGAATAGCTCAGGTTGAGAAGGGTGTTCGGACCGGCAAGACGGGCTTCCAGTTCGTTCTTGCTCAATCCATGAGCGCGCAACGCCGCGAGCTCGTGCGTGTCACCCACCGGGTCCTGGTAAAGCAGGCAATAATTCTCTCCCAGGCCGTGCTGCGCGAGACGTTCGCGGAACGAGCGGATGCAAGCGCGGTCTTGCGCGGGGTCCTGGCTGGCCGGGAGCATTTCCAGCCAGACGAAATCGACGCCGAGTTTTTGCAAGCCGAGCGCCCATTGCAACGGCACGGAAAAATTCCCGCCACCGAGCCGGTATTTGGCCGCGAAACCGCTGCCGAGGAACACGGTGCCTGCGTTGCGTGGATTCATGGGTTGGCTCTAGCAAATCGTGGAGGTCGGTTCCTGGCAAGCACGGACGCAGCGGCCCGGACGGCGATAGGCGCGCCTCCTCGGTTTTTCGTCTTGACGCGGATGGGTTGGCCAAGAAACATGGCGTCCAGTCGCGGTCTCAGCCTTTCCACCCATGAAACAAATCATTCGTCGGTCTGTCAGCATCCTCACGGTTGTCTGGGTATTTTTCGCCTTGGCGTCGGTTTCTCACGCGGGCGGCAAGAAAACCCATCTGCCGCCGCCCAAGATTCCCTACACGGGAATCGTTTCCGTGGACGCCACGGCGATGACGGTCACCGTCGAGCCGAAAAATAGCAACGCCACGGGCACCAAGACGTACAAATTTACTGCCTCGACCTCGATCACCGTCAACGGCCAGCCCAGTACGGTGGCCGGTCTGGTCCCAGGGCAGCAGATTCACATCGGCGCGGGAGCGAGCCCGGATGTCGCCGAGGAAATCCATGTAACGGCACCGCCCGCCGATCCCAAATAGGCGGTCGGTTCGCTCAGGAAATTTTCTCGACCGGGCACCGGGGCAGCGCGTTCAGAAACGCGCGCCCGTAAGGTTTGCGCACCAATCGGCTGTCTAGAATGGCCACGGTCCCGTGGTCGCCCTTGGTGCGGATCAGTCGTCCGACACCCTGCCGCAACTTGAGGATGGCCTCGGGCAAGGAATATTCGCTGAAGGGATCACCGCCACGCTCCTTGATGAGTTCGCAACGCGCCTCGGTCGCCGGACTGTCCGGCGGCGCGAAGGGCAATTGCGTGATGATGACGTTGCTGAGCGCCTCACCTGGGACATCGACGCCGCTCCAAAAGCTTTCCGTGCCGTAGAGCACGCTGCCGATTTCGGCCTTGAAGTTTTCGAGCATCTTGCGGCGCGAGATCCCCTCACCCTGGACGAGCAACGGCCAACCGTTACGCTCGAAAAAATCGCGCGTGCGCTGCGCCATTGCGGTCATGAGCCGATAGTTGGTGAAGAGCACGAACGCGCGGCCCTTCGATTCGCCGACGAAATGCTCAATCCACTTGGCGAGCGCCTCCTCGTAACCGGGCGCGCGGGGGGATTCCGGCATCGTCGGCGTCAGGTAGAGCTTCATTTGCTGCTCGTAATCGAACGGGCTGCCGATCTGCACCGCGTCGATGCCGGGGCCGTGCGCGCCGACGCGGTTGCGGAAATATCCCATCTCGGCGCTGCCGACGCTCAGCGTCGCGCTGGTCATGATGACGCTGCGGTCCTCGCGGAAAAGCATCTGCCCGAGGATTTCGGACAGGTCGATGGGCGCGGCGTGCAGGCCGAGGTTGCTCTCGGTTTTGCCGGTGCGCTCGACCCAGTAAACCTGATTGCTTGCGCTCTGGTCGATGAATGTCGTGATGCCGTCGCGGGCGTCGGTCAGGCGGCGGCCAATGTCGGCGAGTTCGGCGCGGGTGATCTCGTCGTCCTGCACGCGCAGGGCCGCGTCGCCGATGAGGCCACAGAGGGTGTCCAGGCCCGTGCCGAGCGTATCATGGACCAGGCCCGGCTCGCGGATGCGGCACTCGCGCCCGCCGCGTCCGAAGTCCACCCGGCGGCCCACGCCGTCGAAAAAGGCTTCGAGGTCTTCGAGCAATTCGGTCGTCATGCGGACGCCTTCCGCGTGGCGCAGCACGGTCCAGAGACCTTTGCGGGTCCGCGGATGGTAAAGCCGCTGGAGTGCGGCGCGCAGGCCGTACTGTGAAACGCCGAGGCCGATCTGTTTCGCGGCCACCCCCTCGACGGTGTGCGCCTCGTCGAAGATCACGAAATCGTCCTCGAAGAGATAGCCGCCGTGGGCTTCTTCCTCGGTGTCGGCCTGTTCGTTTTCCACGTCGGCGGCAGCCTTATCGTGTTGGTCGGCCATCGCCGCGCCAAGCAGGACGAAAAAAAGAGCGTGGTTGAGGACGACGATGTTCGCGGCGGCGACCTGACGGCGCGCCGCCTGGTAGAAGCACCCGCTGTCCGGGCCGCAGGATTTCGGCGTGCAGATGTGGGCTTCACTGCACACCTGCGACCAGACGTTGTGCTCAGGTTCACGCGGCAGGTCGCTGAGCGAACCGTCAGCGGTGCGCAGGCTCCAGTAGTGGATTTGTTCGAGCGCGGATTGCTCCGGGCCGGTGAAGAGGTCACCCGCCTGTTGCCGGGCGCGCTGGAGGCGGCGCGGGCAAAGATAATTTTGCCGTCCTTTGAAAAGCGCGGCCTCGAACTCCTCGGGCAGCAGTTTTTGCAGGATCGGAATGTCCTTGTAGATGAGCTGCTCCTGGAGATTGATCGTGTGGGTGGAAACGATGGCCTTCTGTTTGTTCTCCAGCGCGTGCATCACCGCCGGGGCGAGGTAGGCCAGAGATTTGCCGACACCCGTGCCCGCCTCGGCGACGAGGTGGCGGCGGTCGTGCAGGGAGCGCGCCACGGCGACGGCAAGTTGCTGCTGTTCGGGGCGGAACTCGAAGTTACGCGCCCGGCCCAGCAAGCCCCCGGCGGCGAACATTTCTTTCGCGCGCCCGGGCAGGCCGTCTTCGGGGTCAAAATCTTCGCGGAGGGCGATCATCGGAGCGGGCGGCCAGCATAGCCGAAAACCAGCGCGGCGGACAGAGGAAGAATTCGGTCAAATCATCCCCGCGCGCATTCCCGCCAGCAACAGGTCGAGCACGGCGCGCGCTTCCGCCTCCGTGGGCAGCGGCTCCAGTATCACCAGGGCCGGATGATGAAAGGCGACGGTGGCGTACAGGAACGAGCGGGCAGCGGTCTTCGGGTCGAGTTTGCCGGAGAATTCTCCGGCGGCCACACCGTCCGCGATGATCTCTTTCAATTGGTCCAGCAAAGCCGCGATATGTTCACCGACCGCTTCGCGCATGGTCTCGACCACGCGATGGTAAACACGGAAAAGCTCGGGGTCGTCACGTACCTTTGCTCGTTTGGCGTTACGCAAGGCATCAAACCACGCCGCCAACCGTTCGGAGGCCGGGCGTGCATGGTCGGCGGCAATCGCGGCGAGCGGGTCCATCAGACGGTTCAGCCAGCGAACGGCCACCGCATCGACCAACGCCTTCTTGCTCGGGAAATGCCGGTAGATGTTGCCGTGGCTCATGCCCAGAGCGCGGGCCACGTCCACCACGTTGGTTTTCTCGATCCCGTGGCGGCGAAGGATCCCTTCGGCAGAGTCGAGGATGCGATGGGACAAAGAAGCTTCCTCGGACATGGTGCGCAAAACACCACCCTACTCGAAAATACGTTGCGAGCACACATTAATCACAAATGACAGAAAACATAAAATGTCATTTGCCGACCACCGAATCTCGTGGAAAGCTGTCAAATCATGCAAACCAGCGAAGCTTCTACAACGACCCAGCTAGCTAATCTCGGCGGCAGTTTTACGCTGCCTGGAACCCCTCTGACCGTCCACCGGATGGGCTATGGTGCCATGCAGCTGGCCGGCCCGGGCGTGTACGGTCCGCCGCGTGATCCCGCCGCAGCCGTGGCCGTCTTGCGTGCGACGTTGGAGGCAGGTGTCAACCATATCGACACGAGTGACTTCTACGGCCCGCACGTCACCAATCAGATCATCAAGGAGGCGTTGCACCCCTACCCTGAAGACCTAGTCCTCGTCACCAAGGTAGGCGCGCGGCGCGGCACGGATAAATCCTGGCACCCGGCAATCTCTCGCCAGGAACTCATCGATGCCGTGCATGATAACCTGCGCAACCTCGGACTCGATGCGCTCGACGTGGTCAACTTCCGGGCGTGGGGCAGCGGTCATGGCCCGGCGGAAGGTTCGCTCGCGGAGCCGTTGACCGTGCTGGCAGAACTCAAGGAACAGGGGCTGATCCGGCACCTGGGTCTGAGCAACGTCACGCCCGCGCAGGTCGAGGAGGCGCAGACCATGCTGCCGATCGTCTGCGTCCAGAACATGTACAACGTGGCGCAACGCCAGGACGATGCTTTCATCGACGACCTCGCGCGGCAGAGCATTGCCTACGTGCCGTTTTTCCCGCTGGGTGGATTCACGCCGTTGCAGTCCTCCACGCTGGAAGATACTGCCAAATCGCTGGGGGCGACGACGATGCAGGTCGCCCTGGCTTGGCTGTTACAGCGTTCACCGAATATCCTGCTCATTCCCGGCACGTCGTCGGTGGGGCATTTGCGCGAGAATTTGAAAGCCGCCGAACTGTCCTTGCCGTCGCCAGCGGTAGCCGAGTTGGACGCCATCGGAGCAAAGGCTTCGTAAGCGGCGAAGGGCGTCCCCGCGGAAAAGCGCGTTTCCAAGCGCAAGCTGAATACCTTGGTCGCCTCCGTCTGCTTACGGGCCGATGGAGGCTGGCGGGATCTTTGAGTTCCCCCATTCCGTCGTAAGGATGCCCGTACATTGAGCGTGGCAGAGAATCGCTAGTCCAATGGCAGCATCTTCTAAATTGCCAGGGACGCATCACCCGCCGTAGGCTGCGTGCCAGTGTTCGATTCTGGTTTCCTCGCCAAGCTTGAACGGCTGCACCTGCTCTCGCGCCGCACTTTCGGCGGCCAGACCCGCGCCGAACGCCGTTCGCACAAACTCGGCTCCAGCCTGGAATTCGCCGATTACCGTCCCTATGTCCCCGGCGACGATCTGCGGTCCATCGATTGGAACATCTACGGACGCTCGGACAAACTATTCCTCAAACTTTTCGAGGAGGAGGAAGACCTGCACATCTACCTGCTGGTGGACACGAGCGCCTCCATGCGCTGGACTGCTCGCGACCCCCGCTCCGACGCCCCATTGCGACCTTCCAAACTGGACCTCGCCCGGCGGCTCGCGGGCACGCTGGCCTACATCGGCCTGGCCAACCTCGACCGCATCAACATCCACTACTTTTCCGAAAACTTGGGCGGCGACCTCGGCACGGGCCGGGGCAAAAGTCATTTCCACCGGGTGCTCGCGTTTCTCGACCGCCTCCCCGACACCGCCGGTCAGACCGACCTGACACGCAGCCTGCGCACGTTTGGCCAGCGCATCCGGCGGCGCGGACTCGTCCTCATTCTCAGCGACTTCTTCGACCCGCAAGGTTACGAGGATGCGCTCAATTTCCTGCTCTACCAGCGGTTTGAGATTCAACTCATCCAGACGCTGGACCCCGCCGAGCTGAGTCCGCGTTTACTAGGCGACCTGCGTTTGACCGACGCGGAAACCAGCACCGTCTACGAAGTGACGGCCAACGACGCGCTTGCCCGCGCCTATGAACGGGAGATCGGCGCGTTTCTCACCGGGCTGGAAACGTTTTGCCAACAACGGCAGATCGGCTACCGGCGGGCCACGACCGACGCGCCGTTCGAGGATTTCATCCTGAAGATGCTGCGCGGCACCGGCGGGCTGGTCAGATAAACGCCGTTTGCTCTCGACGCTCAGGCCCGAGTCAACGGTCGAAGGTGTGCCGGGCCGGCCACGCCTGCAAGCGCCAGACCGATAGACACGCGGGTTGGAGGCTCGGGCACGGTGGCCAGTGCCGACCCGTTTACGTGAAACTCCTGCCGACCACCCACCAAGTTCCGATAAATCGTCACGGCGCCAGCGGCACAACGTCGCCGATTCGCCGCTTGACGCCGTTAGCCACCGTCCCATCTTCTCCAATGCCCTCCCCCCTTTTTCCAGCGTTGGCGATTGGTTTTGCGTTGCTTTCCACTGTCGCCCTGGCCGCTGACCCGGCACCTGTGCCGGAGGTGGTACGCACCCCGCACGCTCCGGCCACACCGCGCATCAACGGCGCACGCGTGTACGGCGCGCGGCCCGACCACCCGTTTTTTTACCATTTACCCGTGACGGGCGAGCGGCCCGTCACCGTCGCTGCGACCGGCCTGCCCGCCGGACTGACGCTGGACCCACAGACCGGCAACATCACCGGCACGACGACCGAGCGAGGCGCGCATCCCGTCGAGTTCACCGCCACCAACGCACGCGGCGTCGACAAGGCGACGATCAGCGTGGTCATCGGCGATGCGATCTGCCTGACGCCGCCGTTGGGTTGGAACAGTTGGAACCATTTCGCGGGCAAGGTTTCCTCGGAAAACGTGCGCGCCGCGGCGGACGCGATGGTGTCGAGCGGCCTGATCGACCACGGCTGGACCTACGTCAACGTTGACGACTGCTGGCAGGCCGGACGCGACGCCGAAGGCAACATCCAGGGCAACGATAAATTCCCCGATCTCAGGACGCTGGGCGATTACATCCACGGCAAGGGCTTGAAATTCGGCATCTACAGCTCGCCCGGCCCGAAGACCTGCGCGGGCTTCACGGCCAGCTATCAGCACGAGGATCAGGACGCGCGCACCTACGCGAGTTGGGGGGTGGATTACGTCAAGTACGACCTGTGTTCCTACGGGGCGATCCTGCAGGATCGCGTGCGTCAGCAGATTGTTCCGCTCCTGCCGCCGGACGAACAAGCCGCGTATGCTTCCTTGAACCAGGAGAAAGCCGACCTCCAACACGTCTCCAAGCGCGCGCCGGAGCAGGAGGCCCGCCTCAAGGAGGTCAACGCAGAGTTGGGCAAGCTGATCGCCCCGCTGGACGGCGCGAAGCTGAAGGCCATCGATCTCGCGGAGAACGAGGCTCCCTACCGCGTGTTCGACGCATCGCTGCGCAAGGTGCCGCGGGACATCGTGTACAGCTTCTGCCAGTACGGCAAAGCCGACTCGTGGGAATGGGCGGCGTCGCTGGGCGGCAACTGCTGGCGCACGACCGGCGACATTCAGGCCAATTGGAGGAGCATGAGCCGGATCGGCTTCAACCAGGACCGGCTGGCCAAGTATGCGGGGCCGGGCCATTGGAACGATCCCGACATGCTTGAAATCGGCAACCAGGGCCTCAGCCCGGACGAGAATTACACCCACATGACGCTCTGGTGCATGTTGTCCGCTCCGCTGCTCATCGGCTGCGATATGAGCCAGATGGACCCGCTGACGGTAAGCATGTTTTCCAACGACGAGGTGCTGGCGGTCGATCAAGATGCGCTCGGCAAGCAGGGGCATCGGCTCAAAGCGGAAGGCACGTCGGAAATATGGGTCAAGGAGCTGGCGAACGGCGGACTGGCTGTGGCGTTGTTCAACCGGGGCGAGCAACCCGTCGAGATCAGCGTGCCGTTCGGAGAAATGACGATGCTCGAATCGTCCACGCTGCAAGCCATGGATCATCCCCCCCGGGTGTTGGACCTCTGGCGACAGCAAGCCATGCCCGGTTTCACCACCGGGATCAAGATGACCGTCGCCGCGCACGGGGCGGAATTGTTGCGTCTCGACGTGCCGGTCCATCGCTGATTTTGTGACGCTGCTCAACCCGCTGGCGCTGGCGTTTGCCGCGCTGCTGCCGCTGATCGTCGCCCTTTACCTGCTCAAGCTGCGGCGGCAGGCCGCGCAGGTATCGACGCTGATGTTCTGGCAGCGGGTAACGGCGGACAACCGGCGGCGCGCGCTGTTCCAGCGGTTGCGGCAGATCCTTTCGCTGCTGGTGCATCTGCTGATTTTTGCGCTGTTGATGCTCGCGCTCGCCCGGCCCGAGTGGCGCGCCTTTCGCGGCGGAGAGGCCGGTTTATCGACGGTCGTGGTGCTCGATGCACGCGCCCGGATGCAGGCGCGCGCTGGGAGCGGCACCCGCTTCGACGAGGCGCGCCGGGTGGCTGAAGGCTACCTGCGCCGCGCAACGATCCGGCAGCCGGTCGCGCTGCTCGTTGCCGATGCCGCGCCGCGCGTGGCCGCCGGGTTGACCGACGACGAAAAATCGCTCCTTGCCGCGCTCGACGCCACGCAGCCCACCGATTCGGGCGGACGCATCGAAGACGCCGTGACTCTGGCGGGTCAGTTGCTTGCCGCGCGGCCTGGCGCGCACCGGATCGTGCTCGTAACGGACCACCTGCCGCCCCCGTCGTCCGGCGTACCGCCTGCCGAACTCGAAACCCATCTCGTCGGCGACCCCGGCACCTCTCGTGAGAACGTCGGCATCACCCGGCTCTCGGCCCGCGCGCTGCCTGGCAGCCCCGAGACGGACGAGGTGTTCGTCGAGATCGAGAACTTCGGCCAACGGCGGCAAACGGGCCGCGTCGAACTCAGTCTTGAGGGCCGCCTCTTTGACGTGAAACCTTACGACCTCGCGCCGGGTGAACGGCGCACCGATGTCTACCCCACCTTGGGAGCCCGCACCGGCGTCGCCAACGCACGCGGCTGGCTGACGGCGCATCTCGATCCCACCGATAAAACCGCCGATGCCTTCGCCGTGGACGACGACGCCTACGCCACGGTTCCCCCGCCTCGCCCGGCGCGGGTGCTGCTCGTCACGCGCGGCAATTTTTTCCTGGAGAGTTTGCTCCGGGCCGATGAGCAAATCGCTTTCGATCAACTCACGCCGGATGCGTTTCAACCGGCGCAGGCCGCCGGATTCGACGCGATGATCCTCGACGACGTGCTGCCGCCCGCACTGGCCACGCTTTCCACGCTGGCTCCCGGCCATTATCTTTTCCTTCACCGCGCGCCCCTGCCAGTGGACGGCGCGGAACTCCCCCATCCGTTGGTCACCGATCTCGATCCCGCCAGCCCGTTGCTGCGGCTGGTAAATCTTCGGGATGTGACCGTACTGCACGCGCAGTCGTGGACGCTGCCGGAACCTGACCCTGCGCCTGGCAATTGGCGATTCAACGCTCCCGTGCGCTCGCTGGAGCACCCGCTGGTCGTGACCGGTGAGCGCGGCACGCAACGGTTCGTGGCGCTGGCCTTCGGCGTGGCGGATTCCGACCTGCCGCTGCGGGTGGCGTTTCCGCTGTTCATCCATGATGCCATCGGCTGGCTCGCCGGGCGGGATCAGGCCGCTGAAACGCCCGCCACCGTTCGCGCCGGGGATTTTATCACGCTCGCACCGCGCGAAACGCTCTGGACCCGGCCCCAGCGCGCGTTTCAACCGCTGGTCAACATCCCTGCCGCCGAAACTGTCAGCGGTCCCGGGATTTTCCAGCCGATGCGCAACGGTTTTTATCTACGGACGGATGCCGAAGGTTCGACCCATTGGCTAGCCGTGAACACCGGCGCGCGCGAGATGTCCATGCTGACCGGTTCCCCCGGCGACACCCCCTCGTCCGCCCCGGCTGCCTTGCCGGAAGGAAGCCATTGGGAAACGCTCCACCCCTGGCCGCCGTGGGTGTACCTGGCGCTGGCGGCATTTGCATTCTGTACGCTTGAGTGGTGGGGATTTCACCGCCGCCGGACGGAATAATCAGGGTTTCCTCGCGCCGTTGGGAAGATGTTTCAGGTAAAGATTGTGCCCACCGAGGTCGATGATCGCACCGTTGAAACCCAGCGTGTCGGCTCCCAGCAATCCGACGATGGGAACGGGCGCTTTCTGCTCCTGCCCGGAAACCAGCTCGATCGACAGGTTCGCCATGGCCGTCATCTGCACGTCGTCAGCGGTGTAGTCCCCGATCCGCAGGGTGTGCAGATGCACGAGGGATTGCGGCCTGCTGTCATTGCCGATCAAACCTCCTGAGAGCGGCAGCGTCTCGGAGCCGATCTTGATGGCACGGGCCAGCCGCTCGTCCACGGTGGTGAAGGGCGAGCCAGTGTCAACGATGAGCCGACAGGCATACCCGCCAAGCGTGCAAGGCACGACGGGGTGGGTACCGACATCGGTCATCGGGATGCGCGTCCAGCCATTGGGAACCAGGACATCGGCAAGGTTTTGTTTTCCGGCGGGACCCAGGTTCAGGTACAAAAGCTGGCGGTGGCAATCGATCACCGCCCGGTATCGCTGCAGAAAATCCTCGCCCATCAGACCGTCGAAGTCGCTGGCGCGGTCCCCATAATGAAAGACCTCTCCTTCGTCGAGGTAGCGTTCCGGGACGAGCGCGACCAGGGCCGCGCCGAGATCCTGGCCTCCCAGTCGGAAATCGCGCGCCACCGCAATCGGCACGTTTAGCGTATTGAGCGTGATGCTGGCCGGGTTTCCCGGCGGGAGTTTGTGCGCGTCGCCTCGCAGGAGAAAACGGTATTTTGCGTCGCTGAGAGCCGTCAGCGGCGAACCTGTGTCGATGATGATCGAGCCTTTGACGTTCTCGATGGTGGCGGCCAACCAGAGGCTGTTTAGCCCGCTGCGCCGAAGGGGGGCAATGAGTACCCGCGGTTTATCCCCCGGTTCGGCCTTCTCCGGTGCATTCGGCGCGGCGCGGGCGAACGGAGCGAAACAGGCAAGGCAAAACACCATCGCCAGGGGGCGAAAAACACGTCTCATCAGGTGGCGAATCGATGGATCGTAAGGTCCCGTGAAACAGGAAGCAACGAGAAAGGTCCGTGCCCCGCTTGACCCCGCTCCGGCTCCGACGCAAGGTCACGGGCGTTGCCCGTCGAACTCACTCATCCCTGGTTCCTGGCACTTGCCGCCTTTGCCGCGCCGTTGCTCGCCCTGGCGATGCGGCGTTCGCTGGCCGACCTGACCCGGGCGCAACGCCGCGCCTGCGTTCTCGTGCGTGCGCTCTTGTTGGGCGGCATCCTGCTTGCCCTGGCAGGGGTGCGCTGGCAGTGGCGCTGCGACGATCTGGCGGTCGTTTTTCTCGTCGATGACTCCGCGAGCATTTCGCCGGAGGCCCGGGCCGCCGCCCGCCATTTCGTGGAGGACAGCGTGAAACACCGCCGCGCACACGATACCGTCGGCGTGCTGGGCTTCGCGCAAAATGCCGCCGTCTGGCAGGCTCCGGCGGCAAGCAATCAACTGGCCGCCCATTGGCCTGACACCCCGAACGCCGCCCGTGCCGACACCGAGATCGGACGCGCCCTGGAACTGGCTGCCGCCGTCCTGCCCCCGGGGACCGCGCGGCGGGTGGTCCTGCTCAGCGACGGTAACGACACCGCCGACGCCGGGGCCGCGACCGCCGCCCGCCTCGCCACCGATGGCGTCGAGATCGACACCGTGCCCTTGCGCAACCCCGCGCAACCCGAGGTGCTCGTGGCTGCCGTCGACGTGCCCGGCGGACTGAAATCGGGCGAGCCGTTCGACCTGCGCGCCGGGATCGAAAGCAATGTCGCCACGACGACGAAGGTCAACCTGTACCAGAACCAGTTTCTCGTCGGGCAGCAAGACCTGCCTCTCCATCCCGGCCACAACGAAGCGCGTTTCTCCAACCTGCACGCCGCCGATGGTTTCACCAACTACGAAGTCGAAATCCTGCCCGCCGCCGATACCGTGCTGGAAAACAACCGCGCCGGGACTACCGTCGCGTTGGGCGGGCGCCCGCGCGTCCTGCTCGTGGCGGGCGACGAGGAGAAGGCCGCGCCGCTGGCCGGGGCGTTGCGCGACGCCAAGATCGACGTGGAACTTCGTGGTCCCGCCGGTCTGCCGCGCTCGCTGACCGAACTGCAACGCTTCGACCTGTTCGCGCTCAGCGACGTGTCCGCGCTGCAAATGACCCACGACCAGATGGAGCTTTACCGCACCTGGGTCCAGCAGTTCGGCGGCGGGTTCCTCATGATCGGCGGCGAGAACTCCTTCGGCGTGGGCGGGTATTTCCGAACGCCGATTGAAACGATGCTGCCCGTGCGTACCGACCACGACGACCGCCAGGAAACCCCGACCGTCGCCATGTATGTCGTGCTCGACAGCTCCGGTTCGATGACCGCCCCGGTCGGCGGCACGACGAAAATCGGTCTGGCGGACCAAGGTGCGGTGCTGGCCATGAACGTCCTCGGCGGCAAGGATCTCTTCGGACTGACGGCGGTCGACACGGTGGTCCACACCGTCGTCCCGCTCGGCCCGGCGGGAGCGAAGTCCATGTCCGAGCAGAAAATCCTAAGCATCACGGCGGGCGGCGGCGGCATCTACATTTATACCGGCTTGGCCGATGCGTTCCGGGTGATCCGTGCCGCCAACGCCAAGATCAAACACGTCCTCGTTTTTTCCGATTCTGCCGACGCCGAGGAAAAGGTCGCCGGTGAGCAGGCAGACGGCGCAAAGGAAGGCGGCTCGTCACTCGACCTCGCCAGCGCGATGTTGGCCGAGAAGATCACCGTGAGTGTGGTGGGCTTGGGCAGCGAGCACGACATGGACGTTCCTTTCCTGCGCTCGCTGGCCGAGCGCGGCAACGGACGTTTCTACCAGACGGACGACGCCCGCAACCTGCCGCAGATTTTCAGCACCGAAACGATGAAGGTCGCGCAATCGAGCCTGGTCGAGGAACCGTTCGTGCCCTTACCTGCCGCGCCCTCGCCGCTGGCGGCGGGCATCGACTGGAAAAACTGCCCGCCGCTGCTCGGTTATAACTCGACCAAACCCAAGCCCACCGCCGACATCGCCCTCGCCACCGAACTGGGCGAGCCGTTGCTGGCCACCTGGCGCTACGGCTTGGGACAGACCGCTGCGTTCACCAGCGACGCCTCGGCGCGCTGGGCAGGCGAATGGCTCACTTGGGACGGCTACGGCAAATTCTGGGCTCAGCTCGTGCGCGGGCTGCTGCGCAAATCGGAACAGTCGGCGTTCCAGGTCCGGCAAACCGAACTGGGCGATGGCAGCCGCCTGCGACTGGACATCGACGCCCTCACCCCGGAAGGCGGATTCCGCGACCGGCTGCCCATCGACGTGACCGCGCTCGACGCCGGGTCCGGCCAGACGCGCACCGCCCGCGCCGAGCAAATCGGCCCCGGCAGTTATCGGGCGGAGTTCGACCTGCCTGCCATCGGCGACGCCGCCGCGCCGGGGATCGCGGCCACGACCCTGTTCTCGGTCAGTTCGCCCGACCTGCTGGAGCGACCCTCCGTTTTCGGGCACACACGTTCCTATCCGCGCGAGTTCCTGCGCACCGACACGAACGAGGATTTTCTTCGCTCGCTGGCGGCGACGGGCCGGGGACGGTTCGAGCCGACCGCCGCCGGGGTTTTCGCGCCGCCAGCGCATTTTTCGCCGCGCCGGGTGGATTTGACGAATTATTTCCTTGCCGCCGCCCTACTCTTACTGCCAATAGACATCTTTCTGCGACGCCGTACCTGGAAGCAGCCGCCGGTGCGTTCACCGGTACCTGTCCCGTCCACGGCCAGCGCAGCTCGCGCCCGCTGAACCAAATTTGTTCCATGTCCGTGTCACTAAAGGAGAATCCATTTTGGTCATCGAAGTGATCCGCTACGCCATTCGCCCGGGGGATGAAGCCGCGTTGGAAGACGCCTTCCGCAAGGCGGCCTTGTTGTTGGAAGCTTCCTCGCATTGTCTGGGTTTCACCCTGACACGGGCCACCCGCGACCGGCATCGCTACATGATGAACATTTACTGGGACTCGCCCGACGGCCATCTGATCGGCTTCCGGCAGAGCAGCGCGTTCCGCGAGTACCAGGAACTCCTCCAACCCTACGCGGACATGATCGAGGAAAGCGGCCATTACCGCAAAACGGGCGTGGAGATGACCAAGAAGGCGCTGGTCAGGATTTCTGGACCGCCGCGGTAGCCGCTGCGTCACCCACCGGCCGGAGCGACGCCGAGGGCGGCGGCCACCTGTCGGCGTTGCTCGTCGCTTAGGGAGCGGCCCCGCCGCGAAACCACCAGGTACTCCCCGCCGACGGCGGTCACTTGCCAATTTTCCTGCGCGGCGCCGCTCATGATGGCTGCGCCTGCGCCGTTGAGTTTACGCAGTTCCTGACGTTCGAGTTCCTGCAATTCCTCCAGCGTTTTTCCGAGCAACTGATCTTGGATTTGCTCCAGCGGCAGAGAACGAGCCTGCAAAAGCCGGATCCCCCGCAACTGCGCGGCGTGTTTTTCTGAAAAACCCCTCCGCTGCTCACCCGTGCCTGACCCGGGCGCATCGAGCAAACCCCGCGCCCGGTAATAGCGGATGTTGCGCTCGGTGATCCGCTCGCCCGTCTGTCCGTTGGTCGGGATGATGCCGTGTTCGACGCACCAGCGGTTGATCGAGTCAGCCAGTTGTTCGATGGACACCAGCGATTCCGACGACATGCCTCTTTTTTAACAACCTTCAGCATTAGTGTCAAAAACTTTACTCCGCTTGCTGCATGCAACCCTGCAG
This sequence comes from uncultured Chthoniobacterales bacterium, assembly GCA_964236475.1. GTDB lineage: Bacteria > Verrucomicrobiota > Verrucomicrobiia > Chthoniobacterales > SZAS-18 > CAHJWO01. The sequence goes on along the minus strand of CAXSED010000050.1, from coordinate 13,511 downwards.
TAAAAGTCAGTGTCACCGTCAGTGTTACGATGCTGGTCGTGATGGCCCGGGATGCCGGCGGTTATTTCGCGGAAGCACACGGATTCGACTTTACAAACGCATGGTCATTCATAATGTGCCTACTCCCTCGCTCTCGTGGCGGAATTGGCAGACGCGTACGGCTCAGGACCGTATGGGGTAACCCGTGGAGGTTCGAGTCCTCTCGTGAGCATTATTTAAATAGAGGGAAGCACAGGATTTTGTAGCAGAAATGTGAGCAACTTTCAGAGGCTAAATCACCTGATTCTAGCAAACGGCAGACGTTTGCCTTTTAGTCTTGCCACCGCCGATTTTGCAGGGTTGCCGTCTTGCTAACGCGCAATCATGTGGCGTCTCAGGAACTGAGAACATTTCCAGCGCAAAGGAGGCGCTACCGGACGGGTAGACACGTCGCAAAAACTTTGCCGTGCGCAAGGAATCTCCGGGAATATCGAATGGATGGTAAATGCGCCTTTTTCTGGCGTCATTTATGCTGCCTGAATCAAATTGCAAATTTCTTTGTTTTCCCTGCAAACCTTTGCATACTCAATGTGTTAAGATCGCCGAGTAAAACGCTCATCTGAGCAATCACCGCCGTTTATCCTTGATGGATAGACGATCCATGCTGCCGGTTGGATCCCCTCCCCCTGTTATGCACCGTGAACCGACAAAGTTTTCGCGTGGCCATGCGCGTATCTGCGGTTGGCTGATTTTCTGCGCTTCCTTGCTTTCTGTCGCCGCACCCTGTCGAGCACAGATCGACACGAACATCAACCTGACTGTTTGGAAGATGCTCTACGGTGTGACCGATGCCCAGGCCAGCGACCCCGCATGGCTGGCGCGCGACGACGACGGCGACGGTTTCAGCAACGCGGCGGAACTTGCTGCCGGGACCAACCCTTTCGATCCGCGCTCGGGCTTGGCGGTCACCTCGACCACACTGAGCGGCGGCAACGTGTCCGTCGCGTTTCCCACCGCGCCCGGCAAACATTACGTGCTGCAATCGACTGCCAACCTCGCCAATCCCGGCAGTTGGACCGTCGTGTTATCAGCCCCGTCCATCTCCGGCGATGGCACCACGAAAACCTTGACCACCTCCCAGCCCGGCATCCCGACGTTTTTCCGCGTCGTGGTGCAGGATCAAGACACCGACGGCGATGGCGTGAGCGACTGGGCCGAGAAAATCACCGGCTTTGATCCCACGACCGCGCACACCCACGGCGCATCCGAGGACGATCACACCGCGCTCGTCAACGATCTCGCGCAGGAAAACGTTGTCACCGTCACCGCCACCAAACCCACCGCCACGCAGCCCGCCAACGCCGCCACTCCTGCGACCGACGCCGCCACGATCACTATCACGCGCGGCGGCACGCTGCACTTCAGCGCGATCACCGTGCCGTTGAATTGGAGCGGCACCGCCGTCTCCGGTCTGGATTACGCCGCGCTGCCCACCTCCGTGACGTTTCCCGTCAAAGTGGGTTCCATCACGTTGACGATCACCCCGCTGGCCAACGCCAACCGGCTAACCGGCGCGACGGTAACGCTCTCGGCCGTGCCCGGCGGCGGATATCGTATCGGCGCGGCACAGAGCGCCAGCGCGCTTATTTCCCCGGCGGGCAACACGAACGGTACCGGCCTGACGGGCACCTATTACAATGTCGCGTCGCACAACATGTCGCCTTACAACCCAGCGATCCAGTTCGCGGGCACCCCCACGCTTACGCGGCTCGATCCGACGGTCGATTTCAACTGGAACAGCGGTTCGCCGGGTGGCACCGTCACCGCCACGTACTTCAGCGCGCGCTGGCAAGGGCAGGTCCAGCCGCAGTATTCGGAAACCTATTATTTTGACGTGAACACCGACGACGGCGTCAAACTCTGGGTCAACGGCCAGTTGTTGATCGATGGCTGGTCCTACACGTCCTCGGACCGCCTCGGCAGCATCGCGCTCCAGGCTGGCGTGCTCTACGACATCAAGATGGAGTATTACCAGGGTACCGGCGGCGACGCGGCTCACCTTTATTGGTACAGCAACAGCCAGCCGAAACAGGTCATTCCTACCACCCGTCTCTACCCGGCGACCATCCCGTCGGCCCCGCCGGCCATCACCAGCGCGACGACGGCCATCGGCTTTGTGAACCAGCCGTTCACCTTTGCGGTCACCGCGAGCACTTCTGGCGGCGCCGCGGCGACGTTCACGCTCGGCTCCGGCAGTGGGCCGTTGCCCCCCGGGCTGACGCTCAACCCCACGACAGGTCTCATCAACGGCACGCCCACCGTGACGGGTGATTTCCAGGTCGCGCTGACCGCCACGAATCCTCTCGGCGTCGGCGCGTCCGTGTTGGACATCCAGATTCTCAACCCCGGCAGCGGCGTCAGCCGGGAACTCTGGCCGGGCCTCGGTGGCACTAACATCTCCGACATCCCACTCACGACCGCCCCGGGCAGCATCGACACCACCCTCACCACGCTCGAAGACAACACCGCGTACGCGAACAACACCGGCGAACGGCTGCGCGGCTACTTCACCGCGCCCGCGACCGGTACCTACTATTTCTGGCTCGCGGCCAGCAACAACGCCGAACTCTGGATTTCCGATGACGCCGAGCCGGTCAACCTGACCCGTCGCGCCTGGGTCACGGCACCCGGCACCAGCGCGGAAAACTGGACCGATGCCAACCAGGCTCACCAGCGTTCACCGTGGCTCGCCCTCGTCGCCGGACAGAGTTACTACTACGAAGTGCGGCACAATGTCAGCAGCGCGGGCGCGTCGAGCAACGTCGCGGTCGGTTTCCTTCAAGATACGGTGGGCACCGCCACGACGCCGGTCGTCGGCTCCGCGAGTGGCGTCGTGCCCGGATACGTGCTTACCCGGTACGATTATCCGACGACCACCGCCGCTGCCGGCACGCTCTATATCACCAACCTCTCGCCGCAGGGCGTTGCCGCAAGCACCGCCACCGGTTCAGCCAATTTGCGGCTGCTCCCCGGCAACGCGCAGGCCATCCTGCATTTCAACTACGGCGGACTTTCCAGCCCACGGACGGCCTACCACATCCACATCGCGCCGGATTCCACCGGCAGCGGGCCTATCGTCTTCGATCTGGACGACGTGGATAAGTTCCATCCCGAATTAAAGACCGCCGATGGCGGTTACATCTGGAACATTGTTGCTTCGGGCGCATACACCGCCGCGCAGATCGTCACCGCCGTCCAACAAGGCACCACGTATTTCAACGTCCACACCGTCAACTATCCGAACGGCGAAATCCGCGGCTTCCTCACGCTCGTCAACGGCTCGCAAAATCCGCCCATACCCGTCGCCGACTCCGGTTACAGCGACGACCACGCTTCCGACGCGGGAGCGGCGCGTTTTCTCAACCAGGCCGCGTTCGGCGCGGCTCCCACGGACATGGCCTCCGTCCAGTCGGGCGGTTACTCCTCTTGGATCAACAGTCAGATCGCGCTCTCCGCCACCCATCTCCTGCCCAACGTCCAGGCGCAGATCGCTGCCTCCATCAACACGAACCTCAGCGGTTCCCTGCTCGACAACGCGTGGTGGCGTGCCGCCGTCACCGCGCCGGACCAGCTTCGCCAACGCCTCGCGCTTGCCCTGAGCGAAGTCCTCGTCGTCTCCGACACAAACGCCACGCTCGGGGGTCGGCCTGACGCCCTCGCTTCCTACTACGACACGCTGGCCGACAACGCCTTCGGCAACTTCCGCGATCTCCTCCAGGCCGTCACGCTTCACCCCACGATGGGTTATTGGCTCAACATGCAGGGCAATGCCAAGGGCAACCTCGCCACCGGCTATCATCCCAACGAAAACTACGCCCGCGAGGTCATGCAGCTCTTCTCCATCGGTCTCAACCGCCTGTGGCCCGACGGCAGCCTCGTGCTCGATTCCGCCGGCAACCTCGTGCCGACCTACAACCAGGGAGTCATCACCAACGGCTTTGCCCGCTCCTTCACCGGTTGGACCTGGCATCAGGCCCTCCAGGCCAACGGCCAGCTTCCCACGAATTTTTACCCGGCGACAGACTGGTTTGACCCCATGGTTCTGGTCAAAAACTATCATGAACTGGGCACCAAGACGCTGCTCGACAATGTGGTGGCGCCCGCCGCCGTTGGCTACAGTCCTACCGCATCCGCCGTCACCGGTTCCCAGGCTGACACCACGACGGCTGCCAACGATAGCTACTGCGCCCAAGACCTCGAACAAGCCCTCGACAGCATTTTCTACCATCCCAACGTCGGCCCTTACGTCTGCCGGCAGCTCATCCAGCGATTGGTCGAAAGCAACCCCAGCCCGGCGTATCTGTACCGTGTCGTGCAAACCTTCAACGACGACGGCACCTCCGCCCATGTGCGCGGCAACATGGCCGCCGTCGTCAAGGCGATCCTGCTCGACGGCGAGGCCCGCAACGCCACCGCCGCCGGGGCGTCCGCGACGGCGGGTAAACAACGCGAGCCGCTGCTCCGCATCACCGGCCCGGCCCGCACGTTCCCCTTCACCGCCAACAACGGCACCTACAACCAGTCGGGCACCGAGTTCATGACGATCACCACCGCCAACCCGCACCATTTCAGCGCGGGCGACGTGGTTTCCCTGGATTTCAGCGTCAACGACACCGGCACCCCGCCCGTCGCCCCGGCGAACAACCCGACGACCGGCAGCTACTCGATCCTCACCAACCCTCCCCCCACCGCCTCGACCTTCGCCATCAGCACGGCGACCCTGGTGGTCCCGTCCGTGGTGAACTGCTCCGAGGCGGCGAACAGCAAGACCCTCTCGGTGAGCATGACCGGCCCCGCCGTGGGCGATCAGGTTTATCTGAAGTTCGTCACCGGCGGCTTCCCGGATGGTTTCTACACGGTGGCCACCGTTCCCAACGGGAGCACCTTCACAATCACGCTGGCAGCCGCCTCGACGACGGCGATCTCCGGCACCGTCCTCGCGCCGAACTGTTTCCAGGCGGCGGGCGGCAGCGCGCTCACCGTGAACACCGCTGGCCCTGCGGTGGGTGGGGAAACCTACCTCAAGTTCTTCGGCGGCGTTTTCCCCGACGGCGTCTATACCGTGGCCACCACGCCCACGACCAACTCCTTCACCGTACCCCTGTCATCCACCGCGGGCACCGCGGCCCAATGGGCACCCGTCCTCATCCCCAAGACGACGGGTTACGATTTCATCACCAATCCGTCCGGCGCGACCAGCAGTTCGATCACCATCGGCACGAATTCCAACACGAACCTCAACGTGGGTGACAGCGTCTGGATCGTGGCCGGGACGAGCGCGCTGTTGAAAGACGCCCTCTGGACCGTCGCCAGCGTGGTGGACGAGCGGCACATCACCCTCACCAACAATTCGACGACACTCTTCAAGTCCGAGACCAACACCGGGGTCACGCTCTATCCGCTCGTCACCCCGCTAGTGAACCGCTCGGGCAACGTCGCCCTGCCAGCCAGCAAGTACGACATGGGCAACACGAACGGCAACATCGTCCAGTCACCCGTGGATTCTCCGACCGTGTTCAACTTCTTCTACCCGGATTACCAGTACCCCGGCAGCCTGTCGGCGAACAGTGTCACCACGCCCGAGTTCCAACTCACCACGGACTCGAACATCATCACCCTGACGAACACGATCTCCTCGACGATCCTCGCATCCGGCAACACGAATGGTTTGAGCAATTTCAAGAGCGGTGCCATCAACCTGGACCTCAGTCCCTACATGGGGTTACCCTACGTCACCTACAGCACGGCTTCCACGACCAGTAACACGACGGTCACCGCCGTGACCACGACCACCGTCAACGCGACGGCCCTGGTCAACAAGCTCGGCGATCTGCTCACCGGCGGCATGCTCAGCCAGGGGGCAAAGGACCAGATCACCGCCCTCCTCAACAACACGACAAACTTCCCGCCCACGCAGACCGCCACCGGCACGACGGCCACGCCGCCCGCCGCGCCGTCCCTGCCCACGACCAGCGCGCGCGACAGGGTCCGCGCCGTCATGCAGAACATCCTCATCTCGCCGGAGTACGCCATCCAAAGATAGCAGCCCCTTCTCCCTCCCATGTCCTCCAAACCTTCCTTGTCCCTGCGCACGCGGCGCGGCTTCATCCGGCAGGCGCTTTGCGCGGCGGTCGGCACGGCGGCCATCACCAACACGATCCGCGACCTGCGCTTCATCAACGCTGCTGTGGCGCAGTCGGCCTCCACCATCACCGACTACAAGGCACTCATCTGCGTTTTCCTCAATGGGGGCAACGATTCCAACAACCTCTTCATTCCGACGATCCCCTCGGAGTACGCCAATTACGCCGCCATCCGCACGCCCGTCCTGGCCATTCCCAACACCGACGGCAGCACTGCCACCGCGCTCGCGCTCAACAACCTCACCAACGACGGGCACACCTACGGCATCCACCCGGCGTGTCCGGAACTGGCGTCTCTCTTCAACAACGGCAAGATGGCCACGGTCTTCAACGTCGGCACGCTGGTTTACCCCGTGACGAAGGCACAGTATTCGGCGAACTCCGTCGCCTTGCCGCCGCAGCTTTTTTCCCACGCCGACCAGCAGGTGCAATGGCAAACGTCCATCCCCGACCGTGCACCCACGACCGGGTGGGGCGGGCGTTGCGCGGACCTGATGGATACCTACAACCCCAAGGTCAGCGGCAACGACGTGCTCTCGATGTGCATCTCACTGGCAGGGTCGAACACGTTCGAGGTCGGCGGCACCGTGCAGCAATATTCCGTTTCCAGCAGCGGCGTGGTTTCACTCAACACCGCGCTCGGGCCAAGCGCGGCGCGCACCGCGCAGACCAACGCCATGAACGCCATCCTGGGCATCGACGCGGTGCAGCAGAATATGCTCACGCAGAATTATGCGCTCGCCTTCGAGCACGCGCTCGCCAGCGGCACCGGCCTGACCGCGTCGCTCGCCAACAGCCCATTGACGACGTATTTCAAATCGTTTCCGACGACCGTCACCGTGCCCAACGGCGGTGGCTCCTTCACGTCCAGCCTGCTGGCCCAGATGAAGATGGTCGCGCAGATCATCGAGGCGGGCCAGCGTTCCGCGGCGGCAGGCGGCCTGGGAATGAAACGGCAGGTGTTCTTCGTGCAGGTCGGCGGGTATGATCTCCACACGGGTCAGACCAACAACGCGGGCAGCACGACGGTCAACAACTCGAAGGTCGTCATCGGCGCGCAGGCAAATCTTTTCGCGGAATTGAGCCAGAGTTTGAACGCTTTCCAAAACGCCATGACCCAGATCGGCGTGCAGAACAACGACGCCAACTTCGACAAGCGCGTGACCTCCTTCACGGCAAGCGATTTCGGTCGCACGCTTCCCAGCAACAGCCTGGGCAGCGACCACGGCTGGGGCAGCCACCACCTCGTCGTCGGCGGCGCGGTCAAGGGTCAGAACACTTACGGCAAGTTCCCCGCGCTGGTGGTCGGCGGACCCGACGACACGAGCACGGGCCGCTGGATTCCGACGACAGCGGTGGATCAGTTTGCCGCGACGATGGCCCAGTGGTTCATGACGGACAGCTCCACCCAGACGAGCGTTTTCCCGAGCATGGGCGGCACGGTGTTTCCCAATCTGGGCCGCTTCAACACGCCCAACCTCGGTTTCATGACTACCTGACCCCGTACGCTGATGGTATTTCAGCGTGGCCTCTAGGAAAAGGCTCTGTCCTGCTGAAGTGAAGTGTAACGCAGTTGAAGGAGCCTCCGGTTGCTTGACCCGGTCCGCTGACACAAAACGTCTGATGTCCCTTCCCTTCCGCCCTTCGGTTTGCGGTTTGGTCTTCTTCCTCTCCTTCCTGCTCGGCGTCGTCTCGCCCGTCGCTGCCCACGTGCCCGTGCCCGACAGCGTGCTCGACCCGCACACCGCCCCGGAAGCCTGGAACGTCCTGCGGCTCGCTACCGCCAACGTCGAGCGTCTTCTCACGGAGAACCGTCTCCCCGAGATCAACGACCAGCTTTCCCTCTGTGGTCCCGCTCTGCGCGCCCTGCCGGGTTTCGCCGCGCCGGAACATCGGCCCACTGCCGCCGTTCAGGCCAACCAGGCATCCGTCGCCGTGGGGTCGCTAGCCCAGGCGGTCGTCGCGGGCGACCGGATCTCCGCCGCCACCGCCTTTGCTGCCTTACGCGCCGCCTTGGACAAAATGTCCGCGTCCTTTGATCCATCGACCGTTCACGCCGACATCTTTTTCTGCCCGATGCACCCGGACTGCCTCGGCACGGAACCCACGGCTCTCTGCCCCCGGTGCGGCATGCCCCTGACGCCGCGCCACATCCCCTACAGTTTCGTCTACGTGCCGCCGGGCGAACCCTCCTTGTTGCTCACCGCTTCCCCGGACCACCCTCTGGCCCCAGGTCAGCCCACCCGGGGAACCATCCGTCTCCGCCGACGCGACGGTTCGCCCGTCACGCTAGCGGACCTGACGGTCACACACACCCGGCCCATCCACCTGCTGATCGTGGACCCGGCGCTGTCGGACTACCACCACGAACACCCCACCCCCACCTCCGTTCCCGGCGAGTACGCTTTTACCTTCACGCCCGCCCTGTCCACGTCTTACCGCATCTTCGCTGACGTGGTCCCGGCGGCCACCGGCGTGCAGGAATACCCGTTCACCGACCTTCCCGGCACCGCCGCCGCGCGCCCGGTTTCCGACAAAGCAAACACCTTCCTCGCCTCTGCCGCCGGGTTCAATTTTCACCTCTCGGTCGAGGACCTGGACCGGCTCCCGCTTCACGCGCAGCAACCTCGCAACCTCCGCATCACGGTCCGGGAATCAACGAACCAACCGGTGACGCGCCTCGAACCCATCATGGCAGCCTTCGCGCATCTCGTCGGTTTTTACGACGATGGCCGCACGGTGGTTCACCTCCATCCGGCGGGCGGCGAGATCACGAATCCGGCGTTGCGCGGCGGACCCTCCCTGGATTTCAAATTCTACCCGCCCAAACCCGGTTTCCTGCGGTTGTACGTTCAGGTTCAGGTGAACGGCCAGGCAATTTTCGCGCCGTTCAATCTCAACGTGGAACCCTGAGCGGCGGATTACAATTTCAACCCGATCACCTGCAACAGCTTGAGCGCATTGGTCGTGGTCGCCAGCCCGGGCCGCATTTTGTAATCGAAACGCATCACGGCCCCCTCCGCACCTTCCTCGAAATCCTCCGTGAAATGCACCGCCCGGCACGCCCCGGCCAGCCCGTCCGCCTCCGCCAGCGACAGGTCGTGCGTCGTTATCGCGCCAATCGCCCGGCAACGGAGCAAGTGAGCGACGACCTTGCCCACGATGATCTGACGTTCGTGCGTGTTCGTGCCGCGCAGAATCTCGTCCAGCAGGTAAAGCAGCACCGGCCCGCCCGGCTGATTCTCGACCTCGTCGGCCCGCGCCACGACGGACGCCAGCCGCCGCAGTTCCGCCATGAAGAACGACACCCCCTCCTGCAACGAATCCTGCACCCGCAGGCTCGTCGCCAGGACCACCGCCGGGGGCAGCCGCAGTTCCGCTGCGCACACCGGCGCGCCGGTCTGTGCGAGCACGACATTGATCCCCACCGTGCGCAGGAGCGTGCTTTTGCCTGACATGTTCGAGCCGGTCACGAGCAGAAAACTCCCCGGCGGGCCGAGGGTTACATCGTTGACGACCCGCCCCTTCCCCAGCAGCAACGGATGCCCGAGCGCACGCGCAGCAATTTCCGGTTCGTCCGTAAAAACCGGGAACACCCAGTCCGGCTCGTCGAATGCCAGCACGGACAGCGCGGCTAGGGCCTCGACCTCGCCCAACGCCTCGAACCACCCCCGCACGAGCGCGCCGTGCCGTTGCTGCCAGCGTTCCATCAGAAACAGCGTGTGAAAATCCCACATGAACAACCATTGGGCCAACGGGCTGGCAGGCGTGGTGCGGATCGCCGCCAGACCGGCCAGCGTTTCGAGGTGGTCCACTGCGGCGGCGGCCCCGTGCAGCCGCTGGTGCAAATCGACTGACAGCGGCGCGGCGGGCTGCCACTTTGCCAGCCGCGCAAACAATGCGCCGTAGCCGCGCAGACCGCTCTGTTTCGAGCTGACCTGATCCAGACGACGACGCACCTGTCCGCCGTAACGCCACGTCAATCCCCAACGGGCAATGAGGATTAGCGTCGGCAGGAAGACCCCGATCCGTTGCGCAAAAAACAGGCCCACCGCTGTCAGCAACAGAACCGGGAGCAAGCGGGTCGTCCACACCAACCAGGGACGAGGCAACAGAAAGGCCTCGCTCGCCGCCCAGGACAGGAACGGGTCGCTGGCCGTCGATCCTGCCGTGTGCAGGGCAGCCGCCGCGAGTTCGAGTTCCTGCCGCAAATCCAGTTCGGTGGCCAGCTCGCGGATCGCCGCCTGTCGCGCGGGAATTGCCTCCGCCACGTTTGCGGGCGGGGCGACCAGCCAGGACCCGAGCGCGTGCCGACCCTGCGGTGTGCCGGTCGTGCCGAGGAGATGGAAAAGCGAGCCGTGGCCGAACAGGTCGAGATCGCCCGCCAGCACGCTGTCTTTGGCGAATGCCGGGACGACCGGCAGCGTCAATTTCGACCAGTCGCGTTCCAGCCGCGCGAGCGCCTGGGTGTTGATCCGGCGCAAACCTTCCACCCGCTCCTTCTCTTGCAGGACACCCGCATGATCGGCCAGCAGCACGACGAACCAGGCCACGCTGCCGAGCGTACCCGCCAGCCACAGCACGGCGGCAGTCGGGCCGTGCGGCCAGTAGACCCCTGCGAACACGCAGCCGACCGCGCACACCGCCACGAGCAGCCGGGCGTTGGCGATGCGGTTATAACGGCTGGTCAACAACGGGATTCTCTTCGCAAACTTCTCTATCATAGATAGATAAACATTTCTTGGCGGTAAGTTTTCGGACATGGGACAAGGAGGAAACCGGGTCGGGTAACCAAAAAAGGATGCTGAAGCTGCAAACTAATTGGTCATTTTTCTGACGGACCTTGGTATCCTACAGAGATCGAGGGAACCCCGCCATCACCGAACGCCACTGAGCCGCGCAAGATCATCCACGTGGACATGGATTGCTTCTACGCGGCGGTGGAAGAACGCGAACGCCCGGAACTGCGCGGTCGGCCTCTCGGCGTCGGCGGCGCGCGCGGGCGCGGCGTGTTGACCACCTGCAACTACGAGGCGCGCAAGTACGGCATCCGCTCGGCCATGCCTGCCTTCATGGCGCTGGAACGCTGTCCGCAACTGGTGATCGTCCCCACGCGGTTCGATCTCTACCGCGCAGAGAGCGCCAAGGTCCGCGCGATCTTCCTGGAATACACGCCGCTCGTCGAACCGCTCTCGCTCGACGAAGCCTACCTCGACGTGAGCGGCCTGCCACGCCCCGCCACGCAGATCGCGCAGGAAATCCGGGAGAAGATTCATGCCGCCACCGGCCTGACGGCCTCCGCCGGGGTCGCCCCCAACAAGATGCTCGCCAAGATCGCTAGCGACCTCAACAAGCCTGACGGCCAGTACACGATCAAACCGGCGGCAGTCGCGGCGTTCATGGAAACGCTGCCCGCGCGCAAAATCGCGGGGATCGGCGAGGTCACGGCGAAGCGGCTCGCCGATGAACTGGGCGTGGAAACCTGCGGGCAGCTCCAGGCGTACAACCGGGAGCAACTGCGCGACCGGCTGGGAAAATTCGGCGCGGAACTCTTCGACCGCTGCCGGGGCGTGGATTCACGCGCCGTCGAACCGAACCGAATTCGCAAGAGCCTGTCGAACGAAAACACGTTTTCCACGAACCTGACCACGCTGGCGGAATGCCACGAGCGGTTGCAGGAAATCCACGCCGACCTGTTGCAGGACCTCGCCAAACAAGGTCAGGAACGCGTCGTGACGAAATTATTCGTCAAACTGCGGTTCGCCGACTTCACCCACACCACGGTCGAGCGCGGCGGGGACGCGCCCGAGCTGGCGACCTACCATGCGCTGCTTGCGGAAGGCTGGCACCGGCGGGAGGGGAAAAAACAGGTGGTGCGTCTGCTCGGGGCGGGGGTGCGATTTCAGGAGCCGAGCGTGGTCACGGCGGCGGTGCCGGACCAGCTCGTTTTTCCGTTGTAGATCGGCGGACTCCTACTGCCGGATACCCTGCCTCCGTCCCGACACAAGATTTCCGAGCCGGACACCTGCGCGGCTCACTGGCCTCCCGGGGGCAAGCCGGCAGGGCGCAAGTCGTCCCGGGTGAGATGATCGCTGCCGTTTTTCAGCAATCCCTTGAGAGCGACCGACGCGTTGGCGATTTCTTCCGCCGAGATCGTCCCGTCGTGGTTGGTATCTAGTGCGTCGAAGAGCGGCATGGGCGGCGGTCCATGGTGCGAGTGACTTTCCCGGTCGTCGCGCATCGGTTCCGGGTGGGGCGGACGCACGTCGTCCCGTTCATCTTCCCTTTCCGTCCAAGGTGTTTGCCGATGCTGACTCATCCTCTCGTGCCGAGGATATGGGCGGGCCTCGTCCATTTCGTCAGCTTCCCTCCGGGCAAACTGCCAACGCTGGAACCCCTCTTCGTGCCGACGTTCCGGGCGGTCGAAATTCTCGCGGGCCAGATCGCCGTCCGGTGCGGAGGGACGGTGCATCCGGGGCCGCTCCGGCTCCGCCGCCGTATTTTCCTCGGGCTGAGGCGGAGGACCGTGCGGACGGATCGCGCCAATTTTCGGGCCGGGTTGATCGGCCCCAGTCATCGCCGGGTTGGCGGACGCACCATGAGGCGGGGGTCCCGACGGACGGAGATCATCGCGGGTGAGATGATCGCTGCCGTTTTTGAGCAGCGTCTTGAGCGAAGCGGACGCGTTGGCAATTTCCTCCGCCGAGATCACCCCGTCGTGGTTTGTGTCGAGCGCATCGAAGAGCAGATTTGGCCGCGACGGTCCCCCCGGAGATCGCGGCGGTGCAATCGGCGGGACCGATGCAGGGGGTGTGGTGAGTGGGACGGGATTGCCGGGGTTGGGAGCAGCCGGGTCCTGCGCCAGCGCGGAGACCGCCGAGACGCCGCACAACAGCGCAGCGAACAGAGCGGGACGAACGAAGTTCATTTTCTTGATCATGTGTTTTCTATCGTTGAGTCAGGCTCGCCGTCATGACGTGCCCGCTTGCATCAATAGACAACCCCTTTGTTAAGGGTTGATGAACATCCGCCCGGAGATTTGTGAGAATTGAGTAATCGGCAACGGCGATGGGGAACCCTTCAACCGGCGACTTCCACATGGAGCTTTCGGCCTTTGAAACGGATGCCCGTCAGCTTTTCGCACACGTCGTCCACGTGCTCGGTGGCAATGTCCACGAGGCTTTGCCGGGGCAGGATGTGGATCAGGCCGACCACGTCTTTCGGCAGGCCGGTCATCCCGGCAATGACGCCGACGAAATCACCAGGCCGCACGTTGAACTTTTCCCCGATGTTGAACACCAGCCGCGTCATGCCCTTTTCGTGGGAAAC
>CAXSED010000049.1:0-30496 GCA_964236475.1 uncultured Chthoniobacterales bacterium | reverse complement strand
CACAGCACCCCCGGCGTGGGCACGCGCTTCGTGATCCGGTTTCCGCTGCACCGGCCTGCCGCCGAGGTCGCCGTCGTTTTGGACAAAGCCGCCGACCGGAACGCGCACCGCATCCTCGTCGTCGATGACCAGGCGGTGTTGTGCGAAATCCTCGTCGAATACCTCACCGGCGACGACCACGAGGTCGAGACGGCGCTGGACGGCTACGAGGCGTTGGAAAAATTCCGCGCGGCGGCGGCACGCGGCGACGGATTCGAGTTGGTCATCACCGACCGGGCAATGCCGGGCATGAGCGGCGAGCAGTTGGCGACGGGCGTCAGGGCAATGGAGCCGCGCACACGGGTCATTTTATTGACGGGTTACGCCGCCATGGGCAGCACCGACGAGTGCCCGCCGTGCATCGACATGGTGGTCGATAAGCCGGTGACCCGCGATGCGTTGTGCCAGGCGGTGGTCAAGGTCATGGCGGACAGCGTCCGTCCCATGGAGATGCGCGTGCTGGTGGACCACGAAAAGATGGCGACTGCCACGGTGTCCTGATCTCTAGAGTGCCTCGAAAAAGACATTCCTTATTGCGGTTTCGCTTTGGATCAGGCAATAATCTGCACGGCCTGGAAACAGGCTAGCCTCACCGAACCGTTTTTTCGACGATGAACTTCCCCCTTCATTTGACCCGGCTGGCATGTCGTCCTCTCCTTCCTCTGGTTGGAGCCATCATCGCTCTGACTTGTGACACCGCCAGCGCGGGTGTTCTCACCGCGGTCGGCACGGATCTGAACGATCCCTCCTGGCGGACCGCTTCCGTCCCTAAATCCCAGGATAACAACGGGGATAATATTTACGGCACCAACGGTTATTTCCTGCCTCGATTCAACTCGGCGGCTGGCACCGTTGCCTTCACGAACACCACGGGTAACGGGACGATCAATACCCTCCCCGCCTATCTGACGTTGGCGGCGGCTACGGGCGGGACCGGTCCGAATGATGCGTACGGCGCAAAACTAGCCATTGATAATCCGACTGCCACCGGTACGGCTGCATCCGGGATTGCTTTTCAAAGCGCCGTTGGTCCGACGGGGACCAATCCCTTCTTCACGTTCACCATCAGTACCGGCGTGCCAGCGGGCACGCTCCGCATTGGCATCCTCTCGGATACTTCGGCTGGTAACGGCAACATTCCGACGAGCTTCACGCTCGCACAAACCGCTGGAACCGGCACCGGCACCGTCACGCTGGCGGACGCGTTGGCCCCGACCGCGGCAGCACAAGCCGACTGGTACTTCTTCGACATTGCCAACGCGGCCGCAGGCGACGTTTACACGCTCTCGCTGGGCACGACCACGGCGGTCGCCAATGCCAAACCGACGATCAGCGGAGTGACGCTGGACGTGGTTCCTGAGCCGTCCAGTTGGGCGATGATGCTCGCCGGGGTGGTCGGGTTTGCCGGATGGACGCGCCGCCGCCAACGGATGGTCTGACTTCTCGCCGTCCGTCTAAAAAGGCACCCTCGGGAGATTGCCGCCCTTTCTGAAAAGCGCGGGGTGATTTGGACGACGGCATCAGGCGGCCTCGTCGCGCAGGTCATTGCGGGGCAAACGCAGGACGATGCTTTCCGGGTCCAAATAAATCAACTGGTGGATAAAACGTGCGCTGCGGGCCAGCCAGCAGCCGCCACCGGCGTCTTCCACGAGAATCGCGGGGGCCTGCTGCCCTTCGGCGCGGTAGAGCACCGTGTCGCCGCAACTCAGCGAAACTTCGCGTTTGTCGCGTAACGGCAAACTGGCCGAAGGATCATTCCAACCATCGTCCAGCGGGTCATGGGAAGTGGCAATCCGGTTCATGTAGTAAATGTAGTAGAGAATCCGTATGTAGCAAATGAAATATTTTGCGTGCGTTTCCGATTTTTGTGAACTACCATGGGAACGTGAAAGAAGAAGGCAGCATCTACGATCCGTTTTCGTTCCGGCCTCCGCAGGACGTGGCCGCACCGTTCGCCGAGTTTTGTGACCAACTCGGGTATCGCAAGACGCAGGCGTTGAGCGCCTGCCTGGAAGCCGTGCTCGAAATGATCGACGCGGACGAACCTCAGGTGCCACGCCTCGTCACGATGGTCCGCACCCTGCGCGGCCAGCAGGCGACATTGCGCGACGTGCCGCGTCCGTTCTCGGCAGGGCTGAAATCCGTGGAAGTGGGCAAGGTCGTGCCGTTCCCGGTAGTCCAGGCACCGCCGGATCACATCCTGGTGCCGCTTTACGGTTCGATTTCGGCGGGTTACCCCGGTACGGGCACGCCGCAGGGTCAACCGCTCGAATACGTCCCGGTGCCGACCGATAAGGCGCGGGGCGGCAAGTTTGCGTTGCGCGTGGCTGGTGATTCGATGAACCGCAGCGAGGAAGGCATTCAGGATGGCGACCTCGTGTTGTTGGCCGACCCGGGTTCACGCGAACCGGCCAGCGGCGACATCGTCGCGGCGCTGGTGGATGGCGAGACGTGCCTCAAACGGTTTTGCACCAAGAAGCGCGGTGGTCCCTACCTGCAAAGCGAGAGCGACAACCCGATGTTCGGGAAGATCCGCCCGGCGCGTGAATTGGTAATTCAGGGTGTTTTTCTCGGGAAGCTCTGAGCGGTTGGTGTCTCGGGTAAGGAAGCTGCTCCGACGCGCCCCGTCTGCCATAGAATCACGGATGACCATCCCTCCCTTCGTCGGGTTCGGCCACCATGACGATGGAAGAAGCAACGTGGGGACCGTTCGGATTGACCACCGCCCGCCTCTCGCGCGGGATGACCACCAAGTCCATGTCAGCTAGCGGCAATGCGCCGAGCAGGACCAAGGCTTCGGCCTGCACGGGTGGCAGATCGGTGAAATGGGGGTTGCGCAAAATGAGCGTGCCGTCAGTGACGGGACGCTACGCTAAGCGATAGGGTAATTGCAATGATTCTCGCGTACAAGCAGAAGCGATTTAGTTTGGAACCGTGCCGCTGAAAATCGCCTATGTCGTGATGAAATATCCGACGCTCTCGCAGACGTTCATCGAGCGCGAGATGCGGGCATTGGCGGCGATGGGCATGCAGGTGGAAGTGCATCCGTGCCTGGATTTCCGGCGGGCGAACGCGGTCGGGTTGCCGGTGCCGCCGGAGTTGACGGTGGTACGCGCGGGGTCGGCGGTTGGAATCGTGCTAGCGGGGATCGTGGGTGCCACGCGCGAATTGGCGCGTCGGCCCGGCTTGCTGGGGCGGGGAATGCGCCTGTTGTGGCGGCATTCGCCCCGGCATGCGGAAGGATGGTTTCACACGATTTGGGGGACGCTGTTTGCGCTGGCGCGCGTGCGGGAATTCCGGCGGCGCGCGCCGGACGTGATCCATGGCGCGTGGGCGACCGCACCCGCCACGGCGGCGGCGGTGTTGGGGGAGCTCTGCGGACGGCCTTTCAGTTTCGGCGCGCACGCTTACGATCTGCACCGGCACGGCGGCGATCCGCTGCTCGCGCCGAAACTGGAGGCCGCGAAATTTGTTCACACCACGACCCAGGCCAACGTGGATGATCTGCAACGCCGGTTCCCCGGACGGCGGGCGGACATCGTGTTGTCACGACGCGGATTGCCCCGGCTGCCGACGCTGCCGCAACGCGCGGCGAATCAGGAGTTGAGGCTTTTGTCGGTGGGGCGGTTGGTGCCCAAAAAAGGGCAGGCGTTCCAGATCGCCGCGTGCCGCGAACTTGCCCGGCGCGGGGTGGCGTTCCGGTTGAAGATCATCGGGGAAGGACCGTTGCGCCCGGAGTTGGAAGCGGCGATTGCCGGGGCGGGGCTGGGTGCCAAGGCCGAGTTAGTGGGCGAACGCAGCCCGGAAGAAACGCAGGCGGCTTACGTCTGGGCGGACGTGTTCTGGCACACCGGGATCATCGACGCGCAGGGCGACCGCGACGGGCTGCCCAACGTCATTCCCGAGGCGTTCGCACAAGGGCTACCGGTGGTTTCCAGCGCGGCGGGCGGCGCAGGTGAGGCGGTGATCGACGGGCAGACCGGACTGATCGTCGATCCGACGGACCCGCAGGCGTTGGCCGACGCGGTCGAGCGGCTTGCGCGAGACGAGGAATGGCGGCGGCAATTGGGAGCGGAAGGAAGAATCTGGGTGGAGGAGAACTTTTTATCGGCGGTCAATATCCGGCGGCTGGCGGCGGCGTTCGAGAAAGCGGCGGCTGTCGATTTATGAGGTGGCCGGTCCATGCTCGGACTGCGTCAGTTCGGCCATTTGCGACAGGGCATCGCGTAGCATGGCAATATGTTCCGCTAGCCGCCGCTCCAGTCCGATGACCCGTTGGCCGACATTGAGGCGAGCACGCAGTTCGTCCAGCGCGTAAGGCTTTTTGACATAGTCGTCCGCCCCGGCTTCCAACCCGGCGGCAACCTCGTCGTTGCCCGTCAGGAGGATGAGATAAATGTACGGGCGGCGACCGGGATGATTGCGGACGCGCCGACAGATTTCCACTCCCTCCAAACCGGGCATCATCCAGTCGATCAGCGCGATGGAAGGCGGGTTGTCCGCTTCGAGGATGGCGGCGGCTTCCAGGCCATCACGACAGGCGGTCACCTGGTAACCCCAGCTTTTCAGGTAATGCACCAGCAGGGTGCGGGGATGTTCATCATCGTCCGCGATCAAAATCCGGTTGGTATCAAAAGCCATGGGCGTCAGTCACTGGAAAGTTCCTGCCCGGAAGCGAGGGTGCACCCGGGCAAAAAAGTACGCTGCCAGTGCCGCTTTGGGCGTCTGGCAGCGTGAAAACTCAAAGCGGGAAGCCGCATTTAACGATGACCGCCGCCGCCACCGCCACCCCCATGGGCCGCGCCGATCCCTCCTCCGCCTGCATGGGCAAATCCGCCGCCGCCAGCATGGCCTCCGGCTCCGCCGCCAAAGCGGCTTGCTCCCCCGTGGTAGCCACCGCCGTAGAGGTGATGCCCGCCGTAATAGGAACGGTGGTTGTAGCCGCCACCGACGATGATGTTGTCACCATAGTAAGGGCCATAGCCACCGTAGTACTGGCCACCGTAGGCACCATAACCCGCGTAGCCAACACCCGGCCCGTAGCCCGGACCAGCGTCAACCGCGCAACCACCGCTTGCCAAGGCAACTGCCGCCAAGGCACCGAGCATCATCAGACGAGAGAATTTTTTCATGGAATAGAGTGAAGGTTTGGAAGTCTGGGAGCGGATCAAGGCTCGATGTGGAACTCAACCCGTTTCTCAAAATCTTGTCTTTCTTCGGGGGACATCTCGTAATAGAGCACGCGGATCGTGTAGCCGCCGACTAGCTTGTTGTGATCGACATAAGACCAATCCGAAACCTCGTCCGGATTGACGGAAGCACGGTCCCCGACCTTCAATTTAGGAATGTTCACCGGCTTGTTGTCCACGACGCCGACGAAGCGGTTACCGGTGAATTTTACGTCGGTCAGCCAGATGTGCTCGGCCTTGCCTTCGGGAGTGATAAACACTTTCTTCACCTGAAAGTCCCGCTGGCCAGGCTGCGGACTGCGTACGGCAGTGATGAATTCGCCGACGGTGCGACGAGCGTGCCGGTTGGCTCGCTCAAGCTGCATGTCGTCGTCATTGACGGTGTACATGGCTGCATCGCCCTGGGTGCGGGTGACCGCCCGACCAATGGGATGCGGGACCTCCTTATCGTCGGAGGCGCAGCCAGCCGCCAGCAACAGGACAGGGAGAAACAGGAAAGATTTGGAGTAGAATTTCACGGACGAATACAGGGGTGATAACCGAAAAACACGGTGATGACTGTGTCCGCGTTCCATCCATAATCGGTTCTGCGAGTCCGAGCGGATTTATAAGCTCGCCGGCTGGCCGAAAAGCTCCTGTTCGACCATCAGGCAAACCGTATGGTAAACGGGCAGGTGGAGTTCCTGAATCTGATGGGTTTGCCGGGCGGGAACCTTCAAGCGGATGTCGCAGAGGGCGTCCATGCGGCAGGGGAGGCTGCCGGTGAGACCGACCGTGAGCAGGCCGAAGGCGCGGGCGACGGTGAGTGCGCGGAGCACGTTGCTGGAGTTGCCGCTGGTGCTCAGGCCGATGAGCACGTCGCCGGGGCGTCCGTAGACGTAAACCTGCTGGGCGAAGACCATCTCGCGGCCCGTGTCGTTGTCGATGGCGGTGGCCAGGGAGGGATGGCCGGTGAGCGAAATCGCGGCGACGCCACGCTGGAGCCGGGCGGCGAGGTCCGGGCCGTGCGTGGCATCGGCGGAGGCAACCGCGCACAGGCGGTCGGCATCGGCGGGCGGGACGGCGCGGGGCAGGACAAAACCCTTGACCAACTCGCCGACGATGTGCTCGCAGTCCGCCGCGCTGCCGCCGTTGCCGCAGACGAGAACCTTGCCGCCGGCGCGGTGGCAGGCGCAGATTGCTTCGACGGCGCGAGTGATCTCCGCGCGCAGGTCGGCCAGAGAGGGACAACGTTCCAGAACTTCGTCGATGTGCCGGAGAGTGTCGGCGCGCAGGGTGGAAGGCGGGTTCATGGTGGGAAGATTACCGGGTCAAACGACGCTCGATCCAAAGGTAGCCCGCCGACAGGAAAAAGAACACGGCGAGCCAGAGCGGCGGAAAGTCGTGGCGAGTGGCGGGTGGAATGGCCGGAGGCAGATTGGAGCCGGAAGTGGCCGCGAAGCGAGCGGTGGCGGTGCGGCGGCGTTCGGCGGCGAGCGCGGGCCAGGCGTCGGCGGTGCTGGCGTAAAAGTCCAGGGCTGGTCCCCCGGCCACGAGCGAGACCCGGTGCCAGCCGGAACCGCGCGGCCAGAACGTTCCGTGCCAACCCCCCGGCCTGGCAGGGTCGGGCGCGAGGGTAAACGTGGCCGGACGAGCGGTGGGGAGCGTAGCGACCGCTGCCGGGCCGGGGGGATGGTTGGCAGGACCGGACCAGAGGAGTTCCAACGGGTGATCCTCGAACACGGGGCCAGCGTCGCCATCCACCAATGACCACCGGCCAGTCGTCGGGTCGGCGGGACGGGCGAGCCGCGAAAACAGGAAGGACCAGTAGGCCGCGAAGGCGGCAGGATCGTTTTCGCGCTGCCAACGGGTGGTGTCGCGCACCAGCGTCAGGGTGAGCTGGCCGCGTCCGCGCGCCACCGTGGCGGCAAGCGTGTGGCCCTGGCGGTCGCCGAGCAGCGGGCGCTGGGCGTCGGCAGGAAGAATTTCCGCAGGGATGGTGGGAATGGGAAGGTCGGTCGGGGTGGATTGGCCTGGCCATTGCAGCCGCGCGGGCCGGTCGCTGCCAGGAGGGTCGGAGGCCAAGGGGGAAAGTTTCCAGGGAAACAGCACGCTCGGCTCGGCGGGAGGAGGGGCGTCGTCGGGGAGAAGCAGCACGCCGAGGCCGGTGTCCGCGACGGAGGCGAGGAGGGTGTCGCGTTCGGCGGGCGGGAGGGCCAGGAACGAACGGGTGTCAGCCAGCAGGAGATCGAAGCCCGTGAGCAAAGGGGTGTCGAGGTTGGTAAACGGCGAAGGGGCGGAAGCCGTGGAGGAAGCGTAGCGGTAGCGGTCCTGGCCGACCTGAGTACGTGCCGTCAGCGTGCCACCGGCGGACTCGAACCAGCGGCGCAGGGCGGCGGTGTCGAAACGGGGGGCGCTTTCGAGGACCAGTACCCGGGGGAGGTCCGGCGAGTTGACGGCGACGCCGAGGGGGAGATCGCTGGCCGGATGGTCGGCGGAAGCGGGGAGGCGCAGATGCCAGAGAAAGCGTCCCGGGGAGGGCGGAGAGGCGGTTTGGAGCGTGAAACGGGCGTCGCCGGTAGGGTCGACGGGCGCAGTGGTGGTGTTGACGGTGGCGCCGTCCGGGCCTGCGAGCGTGAGGGTAACGCTGGTGCCCGGGGCGAGGTTGCCCATTCGGCCCTGGATGATGAGCGGGTCGCCCAGGGAGAGTACGCGCGGGCATCGCAGGAAGCGGATGCCGGGGGGACTCACGGGAGGGTTGGGGGGATCGAAATCGACGCGCAGGCCATGCAGGGCGTCGAGTTCGGCAGGGGCGAGGCCGTCGCCGAGGAGGCGCAGGGTGCCGATTTCCGGGTGGTGGCGGCGGAGAAAGGCGGCGTCGGGAACGGGTTGCGCCCCGGGGTCGAGGCGGGCGGCGTCCGGCAGCGAGAAACGGCGATGGGCGTCGATCCCGGCGGGGACGGCGAGGGTGGCAGAGGCAGCCAGAGGCGTCCAGAGGACGGCAAGTATCCTGCCGGGGGAAGGGGGAGGATCTTGCCAGGCGGAACGCAGGCCGAGGAGGACCAGGGCCGCGACGGCGCAAACGGTTGCCATGAGGCGGAAGGCCAGGTGGTGCCGGTCGGCACGTCGCCATTCCAAAAGCGTAAATCCGCCCGCGGCCAGCGCGGCGACCGTGACGATGATCCAGAGCGTCATGGTTTTGCCTCCCCGGCTTGCAAGGCTTGGAAATAAGGGGCGGTGAGGGAGGAAGCAGCCTGCGGCGGGCGGACGGGCAGCGGGTTGGCGGGTGGGAGCAGGCGTAAAAGCGCGCGTTCCAACGGCGGCAGATCGGAGTCATCGGCAGCGGCATTCGTGAGCAAACGGCGCAGGGATTGCAGGCCGGGCAAAAAATCGTCGGGCTGACGGGTGGCGGCAGCGGTGAGGATCGGCTCGACCCGCCGCAGGGATTCCGTCCGCGTCGGACCGGCGAACGGCAACGCGGCCAGGGCGGCGCGCACGTCGAGACGCGCGGCATCCGTCGGCGCGGCGGAGTCGGGAACCACGAGCCGGGCGGGCACGCTGGCCGCGTCACCCTGGAGCCGACGCTCGTCAATCTTCAACGGCGTCGGCTCGAAACCGACGTGCTGCACGTAGGCGCGCTCGCTCTGTTGCAACTCCTTGAGGATGTCCAGCGCGCGGTGCTCGGGAGGGAGCGCGTCCTGCGGCTGCGCCACCCGCAACGCACCCTCGGCGGCCCACATGGCCGAGAGCGCATCCCGCATCGTCCCCTTGGCCTCGTGGTCGAAAAAGGTCGCCTTGTCCTGAGAATCGTGGGAATCCACGTAGGGCTGGCGGATCTGGTCGGCGGAGAGGGGAATTGTGGGCGCGGGGCGCAGGTTGGCGTCACGGCCCTCGTCGCTGCCGCCCTCGCTGGCCTGTTCGGCGTGCTCCTGCGTGAAACGCTGCGCGATGCTGGCGGCGGCGTGCGGGCCGGGTTTGGGTTCCGGCGCGCGGGCCTGGAGCGGGTTGAGGTTGACTTCGGTGTGGTCCGCGTTGGGTCCGTCCTCCTGGTCTTCGCCGAGGAATTGGCCGTAGCGCAGACGCAGGAGCGCCTGGTCCGCGCCGAGGTCGTTGGCGCGGGCACGGAAAACGGCGTCGGGCAGCGCCGGGCGGTCGGCGAGGAGTTTCTCCGTGTCGATGATGAGTTGGCGTTCGCTGCGGAAATATTGCGGCACGAGGTTGACGCCCGCCACGCCGTGCCCGGCGGTGGGTTGGACGCTCGCGGGACCCTGGAGCGTGAGGAAACGGGTTTCCGAGCGGGTGCGGTTAGGCGTGGGCTGGCGGTTGTCGAGGGCTTCGACGTAGAAATAAAGTTCGTCGCCGGGTTCGAGGCCGAGCGCGGCGAGGTCGAGCGTTTTGGTGAAGTGCCGGGCGCGCGGGTCCGGTGGGTTGGCCAGAGAAGGGTCGGGATCGAAAGGGATAGCTTGCTCGCGGAATTTGACTGCCTCGCCCGATCCCTTGGCTACCGTGGCGACGAGGTGCGCGTCGGCAAGGCCGTAGTCGTCGGTCGCCGCGACTTCCACGGTGGCCACCGGCGAGGTCGGCGGGAGCGTGGTGCGCGCGGCGGTGGGCTGGACGAGACGCACGGTGGGCGGCTGATCCTTGATGACCTTGAGGGAGTAGATTTCCGGGGGCGTCCAGGCGGTGCCGTCGGGGAGCGTGGCGGCGAGGGTATAAAGGGAGGTCTCGGTGAGAGTGCGAGTCCCTTGCAAGGTATGGCCGGTGGTGGGTTGGAGCGGGAGGCGGTCCGTGGCGGCAGGGCCGAAGACGAGGCGGGCATCGCGCACCGGACGATCGAGCGTCACCGCCCACGTCACCCCGGCGTTTTCCTCGATCTCGGCGTTGAAATCCGTCGTCTGGCGCGGCGGATGGCCGGTGTAGGCAGGCGGGGTGATCGTCAGGCTGATGCCGGTGATCTTCGGCCTGACGGACAGGGCGGGCGGAGCGGGAGTCGGGGGGACGGTGCGAAGCGCGGCGGCGGACCCCGTGGACGCCGGAGAGCGGGCGGGACGAAACGCCACGACGATGGTGACCCCAAGCATGAATGCAGCGCCGACCCCGGCGAAGAGGATCGTCGAGCCGAAGTAGCGCGGCGGCTGGCCGAGCCGGGTAGGCGAAGGGAGGGAGACCGCCAAACGTTCCGCCGCGTGATTCAGCCGGGCGAGTTGCAGACGTTCCAGGAGTGTCAGGCTGGCTGCCGGGCGCAACCACAGGCGGCTGCTTTCCTCCAGTTCGGGATGCGTGCGGTCGAGATGACGCGCGATTCCGGCGGCGTCGATGCGCCGGGTCTGGAGCGCGTGCAGGGCAACGACCAGCACCGCGAGGATCGCGGACAAAGGCAGGATGACCCAAAGATAGGATGGGTGCAACGCCAGCGGGATCACGGCCAGACACGCTGCCACGTAGAGGAACCTGACCGCGCGAACCAGCGCAAAATTTCGCCATTCACGGGCGAGTTGTTCGAGCCGTGGGCCGTTCATCGGGAAAGGGCGGGTTCGACGCCGGGCACGGGCACGGTGAGGGCGGGCGACAGGCTGCGACGATGGCTGAGGAGGCGTTCCAGGCAGAAGAGGAACGCGGCCAGCAGCCAGAGCGGTGGGCGCAGGTCGATGGCCGGGTTGGTGAAAGCGATTTTCGACCCGGCGGGAGCGAGCGCGTCGGATGGGAGACACTGCGAAGGGTCGGCCAGGCGGAAGTCGGGGTTCCCGGGCGTGTCGGCGGTGGCTAGCAGGGTGCGCAGGCTGGCGGGCAGCGCGGAGCCGAGCGGCAGGTCGTTCCAGGCGGGGTCGAAACGGCTGGCGAAATGCCAGTGGGTGCCGTGGGAGTTGCCGGTGCGCGTCAGCAGAGGCTGGCCGAAGCCGTCCGTCCAGATCACCGACCCGACGGTGGGAGGGGCGCGCCGCCAGAGATGGACCGGCGAGGTGGGCGCCGCCGTGCCGGGCTGGGGCACGACCCAACCCGACTCGGTGTCGGAGTCAGCGGTCGTGGCCGCATCATCCAGCAGATGGGTGGTCAAGGCCGAAACCCCGGGCGGAGGCGCTTGCGCACCGAGCCAGAAAATCCAGTCGGCGGCGGAGGCGGGGGCAGTTGTAAGGGCTACGGAAACGGTCAGGGGGCGGTGGTCGGTTTGGGAAAGAGCGCGGCACGCGGCGGCGACGTAGCGGGCGTCGGCGGCGCGGTCGGCGTCGTGCAGGATCAGGACCGTGAGCGGAGGCAAGGAGGGGACCGGCGTGGGCAGCGGGCTGGCAGCGGGGGCGGCCGCCGGGGTGTCTATCCATTCTACCCGGCAACGGGCCAGGGCAGGACGGACTCCGTGCAGCGACGCCAGTCGGCCCGGTGAAAAGACGGCCAGCGACGAACCGGCGGGCAGCGTGGCGTCGGCCTCGCGCAGCAGGGACCAGAGATCGGGCGCGGGGGCGGTCGGGTCGGCGGGTGGAGTGCGCATGGCCGGGAAGCCGGGCGCGAGGAGGCGCGTCTCGAACCCGGAGGATTGCAGGGCGCGCAGCCGTTCCAGCGACGGGCCGTCGGGCGCGGCGGCGGGATCAAGCAGCACCCGGCGTTGCGGACGGCTGGACGGCGGCGTCTGCCAGACGGGACGGGCCAGCAGGAAGGCGAGCGTCGCCAGTAATCCCAGGCGCACGAACAGCAGCGCGTGTTCTCGCCAGCGCAAGTTTTGCCATCGGCGCGGGCGTTCCTGGAGAAAACGCAGGCTGCCCAGCCGCACCGTGCGCGCCGGACGACGCCACAGATGGATCGCCAGCGGCAGGGCCAACGCCGCGAGCGTCCACAAGGCGGTGGGTGAAAGCAGCGTCATCGGCGGCGTTTGGAGAGGTACAGACGCAGGGCGCGATCCAGCGGTTCGTCGAGCCGGAAACGCGCGTACTCGAACCGATGGTCGCCCTCCCAGGCGCGCCGCCACTCCCGGATGTGCGTGTCCTGACCGGCCAGGAACGCGGCGCGGGCAGCGTCGGCGTCGGTTTCCAGGGTCGCGCCGGTTTCCCGGTCCTCGAAGCGGACCGGGCCGTGGAAGGGGAAGTCGATCTCGTCGCGCCCGAGCAGGTGGAAAAGCAGGAGTTCGTGCCGCCGGGCGCGCAACGGGGCGAGGGCGGCGCGGATTTCGTCGCCGTGTTCGTGGCCGTCGGTGAGCACGACGACGATTTCGCGCGTTTCCGGGCCGCTGGCGGGGCGCGCCCCGGTGGTGAAGGCGGCGGCCAGCGGGCGCGGGTCAGCGGGCCAGCGTCCGGCGGGTTCGAGGCGTTCGAGCGTGCGGACGACGCGCTCGAACGGCTGGCGTTGCACCCCGGGCGGCACGGAGACGATCCCCGCGCCGCTGACCGCGTGCAGGCCGATGAGGTCGCCCTGTGCCTGGGTCAGGTAAGCCAGGGCGGCGGCGAGCAGGCGGGCGGAGTCGAATTTGCGCAGGCCCGCGCCCGGGCCGGTGGTGTCGGCGTGCTGCATGGAAGCGGTGGCGTCGAGG
Organism: uncultured Chthoniobacterales bacterium; assembly: GCA_964236475.1. Taxonomy (GTDB): domain Bacteria; phylum Verrucomicrobiota; class Verrucomicrobiia; order Chthoniobacterales; family SZAS-18; genus CAHJWO01. The sequence goes on along the minus strand of CAXSED010000049.1, from coordinate 17,773 downwards.
ATCACGCGCACGGTGACGGCGGTCTCGATCTCGCTTTCACGCACGAAGTAGCGGTCGGAACGGGCGTAGAGTTTCCAGTCGATGTGCCGGGGATCGTCGCCGGGCTGGTAGGCGCGGTACTGCGCAAATTCGCGCGCCATGCCGGGCTGGCGGCTGGGATGCAGGCCGGGCAGCACGCCCGCGACGAGTCGGCGGGCGGCGAGCGCGAGACCGCGCGTGGCGGCAAGCAATCGGGGGTCGAGGACCGGAACCATGGATGCCTCATTCTAGCGGCGCGCACCGCCTATTGGCAAGGAACTGGCTCTGCTGACTGAGACCCATGCCCGCGTCGCCTGCCCCGGTCCCCGCCAACCGGCACAACCATTTCAACTTCCTGCGCCTCCTTCTGGCGGCCCTGGTGCTGCTCGCCCACGCGCCGGAATTGACGGACGGCGACCGCCACCGCGAACCGCTCACGCGCCTGTTCGGCACGCTTTCCTGCGGCGAACTGGCCGTGGCGGGATTTTTCCTGCTCAGCGGGTTTCTCATCGTCCAGAGCTGGCAGCGTCGGCCCATGCTCGCGGACTTTTTGCGCAACCGGGTGCTGCGCATCTATCCTGGATTCGTGGTGGCGGCGCTGGTCAGCGTGGTGGTCGTTGGCGCCGTCGGCGCGGCCCAGCCCGGCAGCTACCTCGCGCGACTCCAGCCGTGGACGCTGCTGTCGGAAGTGGCTCTGCTGCACTCGCCGGACACGCCACCGACTTTCGTGGGCCAGCCGTATGCATCCGTCAACGGCAACCTGTGGACGATTTCCTACGAGTTCGCCTGTTACCTGTGCGTGGGGCTGCTCGGCGCGGGCGGCGTGGTGAGACGACGCCGGGCGTTCCTGGCGTTTACCCTGGCAGTTGCCGGGGTCTGGCTGCTGCCGCTGGCCGGGCGGGCGATGATCATCTTCAGCGCGGGACATCTCGGGATCGACTGTGCCCGGTCGGTCGCGCTGGTGTTGCTGTTGTGCAAGGAGAACGGGGTATTCACGCACTTGCTGTTTGTTTTCTGCGCGGGGGGATGTTTCGCGTTGTTCCGGGACCGCGTGCGCTTCTCGCCCCGATGGGCACTCGTGGCCCTGGCAGCCACCGTGCCGTGCATGTGGTCACTGGTGGGGTCGCAAATCGCCCTGACGACGGTGGGGGCCTACGCATTTTTCACGTTCGCCTTTGCGCGGATTCCAGCCCTGGCCGCGTTCCAAAGGCACACGGACATTTCCTACGGCGTGTATCTCTACGGCTGGCCCGCGCAGAAGCTGTTGCTCCTGGCGTGGCCCGGCCTGTCGCCCTGGGCGCTTTTCGCGTTGTCCGCCATCGCTAGCGCCGGTGTCGGTTGGGCGAGTTGGCTCTTGGTGGAACGCCCTCCTCTGCAACTGAAATACCGCGCGTCTCCGGCCGCACCGACCGTCACCGGGCTGGTCGCGCCCCTCCCGAAGCCTGCCTGACGGGAACTCACCCGCCAAAAACCAAACCTGCACCGGGAAGCCAACGCTCCACCGATGCAGGTTGAAGGAACCAGAACCAAACCGACTCAGGAGATCTTTGAAGCGCGTGAACGGCTCACGACCAGCAAGGTGCCAGCCACCGCGAGGGCCAGCATGGAAACCGTCGAAGGCTCGGGGACGACGCTGGCATAGACCGTAGCTATTTGCGGATTGGTAGTGAAGTAGCTGGTGGTCCCGCTATTGATGGAATACGAGATGTTGCCCGCTGGCACCGTCGCACCGTCCGCAACCTTCGGCCCAGCCGAAGTAGTGCCCGTGGCGTCGTTCCAAAGCACCGTGGTGTTTGACCCGGTGGTAGGCGCAGTCAAAGAGAAATAATAAGAACTATTCGGGGCCAACACAAACGTGCCATTCACCGAAGCATCCGCCTGTCCCCCTCCGTTGTTGAACACGGTGAAAGTCCCCGCCAGCGACAGCGCCGTGCCAACCGTGCCATTGGCATTACGCACATTGACCGCAAACGTTTCGCCCGCAACGAATACAGGCGTGTTGGTTCCACCCGACAACTGCGGGAAGACCACGTCCGTCAAGCTAAGGGCGGAACTGCCCGTATTGAACGCCATCCCTACGGTCGAACCAGTGGTGACGCCATAGTTTGTCGCGGTGCTCGTCCCCGCCGCCGTGCTGTAGTTGTCATAAACCAGGTCCTGCGCGTGCGCAGCAGCACCCGCCGTCACAACCAACAGGGAAAGCGCGAGTGCCTTGACGGAATTCTTACGAAGCGGGTTGAAAGAGCGCATTTGGTGTGATTCTTGAGGGATATCCGATGTGGTGGCACGGATATTAACAAATTGTGCCAGAGCGTAAAGCGAAATCTCGGGAAATTTTATCCTGTTCTGTTTCCACTCGATGAAAAGAGCATTTTACACTGGGAGTAGGGGACTGCGAGGAGGTGAAACCAGTTGAAAAAGTTCCTGTGCGACGGCGTCTGGCACGATGTTTTCGTTCTCAGCCTCAAAATTGAGAAGAATCCGGTGCCGCAGAACCGGGGCAGCGAGCGCGCGAAGATCGTCAAGCGTCACCGCGAAGCGACCCGCCAGCAACGCCCGGGCTTTGGCGGCGAGGATCAACGCCTGGCCCGCGCGCGGGCCCGCGCCCCAACGCACCCACCGCTCTATGTAAGGGAGCGATTTGTCCCGGGTGGCGCGCACCAATCGCGCGACGTAGCGCACGAGGTCCTCGCTGACGGCGACCTCCCGGGCGAGTGTCTGGAGTTGGCGCACGTCCTCGGCAGTCATGACGGGCGTGACCGAGGCGGACGCCCTGCCGGTAGTCTGCGCGAGCATGGCGTACTCGTCGGCTTCCGTTGGGTAACCGATTTGTAAATAGAGGAGAAAACGGTCGAGTTGGGCCTCGGGCAAGGGGTAGGTGCCTGCCTGCTCAATGGGGTTTTGCGTGGCGAGGACGAAGAAAGGACGTTCCAGGTCGTAGGTCTTGCCGCCGTAGGTGACGCTGCCCTCCTGCATGGCTTCGAGCAGGGCGCTCTGGGTCTTGGGCGGCGTGCGGTTGATCTCGTCGGCCAGGACGATCTGCCCGAAGAGCGGTCCCTTGTTGAATTGGAAGAACCGTTTGCCGGTGGCGTGGTCTTCTTCCAACACCTCGGTGCCGATGATGTCGCTGGGCATCAGGTCGGGCGTGAACTGGATGCGGTGGAACACGAGGTCCACGGCCTGTGCCAGAGTGCGGATGAGCAGGGTTTTGCCCAGGCCGGGGAGTCCTTCGAGCAGGCAATGTCCGCCCGCCAGGAAGGCGGTGAGCAATTCCTCGATCACCGTTTGCTGGCCGATGATCACCTTGCCGATCTCCTGGCGCAGCAACGGGATTTTTTCGAGCAGGGTGTGAACCTGCGCTTCGGTCAGCGTCGCGGTCGGCGTGTTCGTCATGTTGGCAATTCCCCGGGTTCCCTTTAGTGCCCGCGTGGGCGGAGCGTCAAGCCGTCATGGCGTGAACGATGATATTGACGCCGAACTTGGTGTTGTCCTCGGCGAGAAAGCGTTTGTTGCGGAAATCGTAGTCCCACTCGCAGCCGTAGTCCTTGTTGCTGTAGAGGACGGCGAGACGACCGTCGATCTCGATGCCGCGCAGATAGTCGTGCACGAGATCGTCGCCCCAGCCGTTGAGTTCAAAACTGGTGGTGGGCGGCCCCTTGTCGAAGGGGAAGAAGGCGTGGTAAAGGGCGTGGTCGTTCGGGATTTTCTTGAGGGCGTCGGGGCCGAAAATCGCGGCCATCTGCGCCTCGAAGGATTTCGCAAACAGACCGTCGATGTCGTGGTTGCAGTCGTCGGCAAAAACGAAGCCGCCGTGCCGGACGTAGGAGTCGAAGTTTTCGCGCTCGCGGTCGGTGAACTGCACGAGCTTGTGCCCGCTCAGGTAGACGAACGGCGCGTCGAGCATCTCCTTGCTGCCGAGCGGAACCACGGCCTCGCGCCCATCGACGCGGATCGTCGTGTAGGCAACCAGGGAATCGAGCAGGTTGGAGGGCATGCGCTGGTCCACCACGTCCCAGTCGCCCGATTCGTATTGCAGACGGTTGAAAACGAAGTCGGCCACCCTGCACGCAGGGTAGCGGCAGGTCGGGGTGGAGGCAAACAAGAATGCATGTTCCCCCGATCATCACGCCGGGAACGGCAGCGGGTCGATGCGCAGTTCGTCCTGCGCGATCATGCGGTTGTAGTGGCACACGGCGTCTTCGAGGCTCAGCGGCGGGGTCTGCCCGTACATTTGCAGGCGATGGCAGGGTTTGCGCAACCGGCCCACGTCGGCCCAGGCGTCGCACATGCTGCCGATGTCCAGCGCGATGCCGCCGCGTTGCTTGATCCAATGGCAATAAATCTTGCCCGGCGCACCCGCCCCGACGAGAAACACCGCGCCGGGGAAAGGCACGGTCAGCGTTTTCCAAAGTTCGCGGAAACGGGTGGGGAAGTGCTCGCCTGGCAGTGGGCCGGGATGCTGCGTCTCGCCGGGGATGAGATGCTGTTCGACGTGGCCGATGCGAAAGACACGCGCGATTTCCGGCGCGAGATCACGGCACGTCACCAGCCCGCAGAAGGGCAGGCGGTCGAGCAATTCGCGGTAGAAGAGGCCGATTTGCAGGTAGCGATGAATGGCGGCGTCGGTGAGCAGCGGCGCGTGCGCGAGCAAATCGAAACGGTCGAGCGCGTCGAAAACCGGGCGGTATTCCGGTTGTTGGGCCTGCGAGGGACGCGGCAGACCGACGATGTCCGCCGCACGGGTGGCGGCACGGAGTTCCAAGGCCAGCGCGGCAAGGTCGGCAGTGGGAAAATCGGTGCGACCGAACCAAATTTGCAGCGAAACGTCGAGTTCCGCTTTGTCGACGATTTCCGGGAACCCGAGCAAGCGTCCCTCGCCGTCGCCGAGGCGGACCAGCGAGAGCGGCAGGTGTTCCGCGATGTGCCGCCGCAACACCGGCAGCACTTCGAGCACGGTAGCGTGTCGACTCACACCGCGTCCGACAAGCTGGAGAACGTGAAATCACGCACGACCATCGGCGGGACCAGACAGCCGTTGGCACGCACGGGCTTACCCAGAGCCTCGATGTTGTTGAGCATGATGACCGGGCTTTCGTTGAAACGGAAGTTCTTGATCGCGTACTTGATCTGGCCATCCTCGACGTAGAATGTGCCGTCGCGCGTCAGGCCGGTGTAGAGGATCGTCTGGGGATCGACTTCGCGGATGTACCACATGCGGGTCACCAGCACGCCACGCTTCACGCTTTTGATTAAATCTTCGAGGCTATCCGTGCCGCCGTCCATGATGACGCCCGGCGCGCCTTCAAAACCGCCCACGGCGCGCGAGGCGCGATAACCGTTGCCGATGCCGGGGACCGCCTTGTCTTCGGGCACCCCCTTTTTCTCCGCCCAATAGCGCGAGTACGCCAGGTTGGCCACCACGCCGTCCTTGATCCAATCCACCCGCTGACGCGGGCGGTTGTCGGACGCCCAGGAGGCACCGGGGACTTCCGCGTTCATCGGGTCAGAGTACAGGTGCACGCGTTCGTCCACGAGTTTTTCGCCGAGGCGGGTGCCGCCACCCGCCTTGGTCAGAAAGGAGCGGCCCTCGTCGGCTAGGCGCGCGTCCATCTGGCTGACCATATGACTAATGAGATCCACGCTGGCCGCCGGTTCCAGGATCACCGTGTACTTGCCCGGCTCGATGGAGCGAGTTTCCGCCGATCCGAGCGCCTTCTGGATCGCCACGCGCGAAACCGCGCCCGTGTCGAGCTTGGCGGCGTCGTTGAAATCCGCCACGCCGTAGCCCGAGCCTTTGCCGTCCGGCGTGCGGACGGTCACGGAAAAGTCGCAGCCCGTCGTGCGCTGGTAGCCGGTCAGCCCCTTGGTATTGGCAACGGCGGTGAACTCGGCATCGTGCTCCAGGAACCCGGCGGCGGTGAGCTTGTTCTCCTTGCAGAGATCAATGCTCGTGGCCGAAGCCTTGGCGCGCCAGTCGGGGCCGATGCCTGCCGTCCCCTCGAAAAACGCGGCGGGTTCCAGATATTTTTGCGTGCCGAGAAACGGGACGTACTCGGGATTCTCGGGCGCGATGCGGGCGAGTTCCTCCGCGCGGCGCACGACTTTTTCGAGCGAGGCGTCGTCAAACTCGTTGATGGTCGTGATGCCCGTCTTCTTGCCGAAGCTGGACTGGACAACGAGGCTTTGTTCGTCCGAACCGCCACTGGTGGAGACGGCGTTGCGGGCAAAGCGCAGGTTGCCCTTGCGCGAGCCGGTGAGCGTGGCTTCGGCTTCGTCGGCCTTGGAAAAGCCGAGCACTTTTTTGAGGATGGCCTGGGCGTCGGATTCGCTGAGCATGGGATGGAAAAATAGGAGGTTGCCAATCAGATTTTGCGCGCGGTGTTGAGCACCTTGACCTTGTTGAACCGCGCGGTGGCCGCACCGTGCGACACGGCGCTGACCTGCTCCGGCTGGCCTTTGCCGTCGAAGAACGAGCCGCCGAGCGCATAGTCGTTCTCGCCGCAAACCGCCACGCACGAGTTCCAGAACTCCTGCGTGTTCGACTGGTAGGCCACGTCGCGCAACATCCCGACGATGGCGCCGTCCTTGATCTCGTAGAAGAGCTGTCCGCCGAACTGGAAATTGTAGCGTTGCTGGTCGATGGAAAACGAGCCGTCACCCACGATGTAGATGCCGCGTTCGACGCCCTTGATCATCTCGTCCGTGGTCAGTTTCGGGTCGCTGCCGGGCCGGAGTGAGACGTTGGGCATGCGCTGAAATTGCACGTCGTTCCAGCCATCGGCGTAACTGCAGCCGTCGCTGTATTTCTGGCCGACGATGTGGGCCTGATCGCGCGTCTTCTGGTAGTTGACCAGGATGCCGTCCTTGATTAGGTCCCACTTGCCGCAGGGCACGCCCTCGTCGTCGTAGCCGACCGCGCCCAGGCTGCCGGGCTGGGTCTTGTCGGCGACGATGTGGACCTGCGGGCTGCCGTACTTGAAATCCTTGGATTCCCACTTGTCGAGCGTGGCGAAGCTGGTGCCCGCGAAGTTGGCCTCGTAGCCGAGCACGCGGTCCAACTCCGTGGCGTGGCCGACGCTCTCGTGGATGGTCAGCCACAGGTGGCTCGGGTCGAGCACGAGGTCGTACTGCCCGGCCTCGACGCTCTTCGCGGCGAGCTTTTCGCGCACTTGTTTGGCGGCGTTGGTGGCGTCCTCGATCATGTCGTAGCTCGACGTGTAACGCGTGGCGACACCGGGGAGCTTGCCCTCGGGTTTGGTGGAAAGATATTCGTAGCCGCGTCCGCACGGGGTGCTAAGCGCGCGGCGCATCTGGAACTTGCCGGTCTTCGGGTCGATGGCGGTGACGCCGAACACCGGCCAGATGCGATGCACATCCTGATCGATGTAGGAGCCGTCGGTGCTGGCGAAATATTTTTGCTCGTTGACCTGGAACAGGTTGGAATTGACGAAGCTCGCGCCGTTTTTCATCGCCGCCGCGTTGACGGCGAGCAGCAGATCAGTCTTTTCCTTGATCGGCACCTCGAAGGCGTTTTTCTCGATGGGCGTCCTCCAACTCACCTCACCGACACCCTTTTGCGGGGCGAGTTCGACGGGCGACTCCTGCAACTTGGCGTCGGCCTTGGCGATGGCGACGGCTTCCTCCGCCGCGCGGGCGATGGACTCGGGCGTCAGGTTATCCGTGGCGAAAAAGCCCCACGCGCCGTCGGCGATCACGCGCACCCCCGCGCCGTAGCTCTCGGTGTTGACGAGGTTTTCCACCTTGTCCTCGCGGGTGATGACGAACTGGTTCAGGTAACGCCCGATGCGCACGTCGGCGTAGGTCGCGCCTTTTTTCGTGGCGGCGTTGAGCGCGGCGTCGGCGAGTTTCTTCTTGTCGGCGGCGGGCAGGGGAGCGGTTTCGCCGAAGGCGGAAACGGTGCGGCCCCAGACCGGGAGCAGGAGCGAGCCGGTGGCGAGGCCGCTGGTACGGAGGAAAGTGCGTCGATTCATGATGGAGATTCCCTGGGGTCCGGCGCGGCGAGGGATGGATGCCGAGCGTGTAGCGGAATCTAGGAAAGCCCGGCGGCGCTGTCCAACGAAAGGTTTGGACCGGGAGGGAAACCACCCTCCTGGCAAGCTATTTCGCCGTTTGCGACACCACCCACGTCCCGACGAACAACGCGATTGCCAGGATGAACATCAGCCCGCGCAAGACCGGTTGAAAAGCGCGGTGGCGCACGCACCACACGCCGTTGGCGAACGACGCCACCCCAAAGAGGATCACCGTGCCGAAAAGCCAGAACATGCGGACGGTAATTTCGTGGCTGCCCGTCCAGTGCGGCAGGCTGCCCGGCTCCGTTGGCGCGTTGACGACGCCAATCATGTAATGGGTGATCCAGCCCATGAACACGGTCAGGAACAAACCGATCACGATCAGCAGCCAGCCGAGCACCTTGAAGTTGGGCGGGCGGCGGCCCGGGATCATGGGTGGAGGAGGCGGGGTGTTCATCGGGCGTCGTTTTTCCGTTTTCCGTGGGGACAAACCGCGAGCGCGCGTTGATTGGTCCGTTGGAATGCCTCGCGCATCGTGCCAGACGCGCGCCCCTTCAACAAGGGGCCATTCTTGATTTCGCTCCGCGAACGATCCGGTCGAGAAACGGGCGGGCGTCAGAAAAAACTTCTCTTTCGCGGGTCGTCCTGCTAAAACCTTGGTCAGCAAACCTTAACCCCATACTCGCACGAGTGGTTCTCCCCCCAAATGGAACATCACGCTCTCAACATGGAATTGCCGCGCGGCTGGTATCAGATCGCGGGCGTCACTCCCCACACGTTTCGCCGGCACTGCTTGTCGAGCAAATCGGGCACCTTGCAGGTGTCGCTGCTGGAACCGGAATCCTCGTCCATCGACGGGGAGCAATGCCTCGCGCTGCTCAAGGAAACGCTCGTGCGGCAGGATATCCACGTCGGCCAGCCGCTCAAAACCGGGCACGAGGCGTGCGCGGCAGGCATCATGGCCTACGCCGTCTACAAGCACATCGGCGGGCAGCGCGAATACTGGCTGCTGCCGCACGAGGAGGCCAGCGTGTTCGCCTGCTGGGAGATGGGCGCGATGGCCACCGCCGGGATGGAGCGGCACGACGTTCATGAAATGCTCAAACGGTTGCATTTCGAGTCCGTCGCGGACGAGGAACCCGCCCCGGCGGAGGAAGCGACCGGCGCGACGGGGGGTGTGTTCGAGATCGCGGATGTCGAAGAGGAATTGGAAACGCAGCCCGAGGGTTGAAAATCGCGGCTTTTTCCCGCGAAACTTCTTTGCAAGAGGATCGTTTTAAGCTACATTTCATACTTATGAAGCTTCCCCTCGTTTTGCTTGCAATTACTTTGGGTTTGACGGTTTCGCTTTCAGCCCAGACCGCGAACGATTCTCCGCGTCTCGTGACCCCTCTGACAGGTGCCGCCAAGGCTGCGCAGGATGCCGCCGTTGCACGGGCCATTCGAAACCACCGTTGTATCTACTATATCACCAACTATACGGCGACCGGTTCGCACATCCCGCAGGTGGTGACCATCTACGAGGGCTACCGCACGGTGAACGGCAGCTTCACCACCGCCAGCCGGTCGGCTGGCAGCGTGTACAACGCTGGCGACATCAGCCTGACCGGCTCGCTGAGCGTCGGGGGAGCTTTGCGCGAGATTGACCCCGCGATCAGCAGCAGCATCCGCTGAGCGTTCTCCCGATCCTTTCTTTGGGAAGGAGTTGTGTAGGCTGATTTTTAGCCTTCCACCCATTCGGCGTGGAAGTGCGCGCATTCTTCTTTGATGCGCGCGACGATCTCGTCCCGGCGGTCTGCCGCCCATTCGGGGAACACCTCGCGCCAGCGGTCCGGGCCGGGCAGGTAAAAGGTGAACGGCTTGCCCCGGGCAACCGGCGGGTCGATATAGATTTTGAAGGATTCGCCGTGCTCGCTGTACGTCAGCGCGCGCCAGCCGATCACGACTTTATATTCCTCCTCGTCCTCGTCGAACATTGCCGTTGCGGTCCCTCTGGAAACTTCGCGCCCCTGTTGCCTGTTTAGTCCGTTACCGCTCCGACCGAAGCCGGTTGAACGACGCGCGCATATTTTGCCAGCACGCCCCGGGTGTAACGCGGCGGCGGTTGGGTCCAGGCGGCGAGGCGCGCGGCGATTTCGTCAGCGGGCACTCCGAGGTCGATCCGGCGGGCTTGGGCGTCGATGGTGATCGTGTCGCCATCCTGCACCACGGCCAGCGGTCCGCCCTCGTAGGCTTCCGGCGTGATGTGGCCCACCACGAACCCGTGGCTGCCGCCGGAAAAACGACCGTCGGTGATCAACGCGACTTCCTTGCCCAAGCCGCGTCCCATGATGGCCGAGGTCGGCGACAACATCTCGCGCATTCCCGGGCCGCCGCGCGGTCCCTCGCGCCGGATGACGATCACGTCCCCCGCGACAATCGTGCCGTCGAGAATGCGCTGTAACGCCGGTTCCTCCCCCTCGAACACGCGCGCCGTGCCGGTGAATTTCAGCCCTTCCTTGCCGGTGATCTTGGCGACCGCGCCGGTCGGGGCGAGGTTGCCGTACATGATGTAGAGGTGGCCGTCGGGCTTGATCGGGTCTTCAAAGGACCGGATGACCGTCTGGCCGGGCAGGTACGGCTTCACGTCGGCCAGATTTTCGGCCAGGGTCTTGCCGGTGACGGTCAGGCAGTCACCGTGCAGTAAACCCTTGTCGAGCAGCATCTTCATGAGCGGTAGCAGCCCGCCGATGGCGACGAGTTCGGCCATGACGTGCTTGCCGCTGGGCTTGAGGTCGGCCAGCACGGGGCACTTCGAGCCAACGGCGGTGAAATCGTCGAGTTGCAGCGGCACGTCCGCCGCGTGCGCCATGGCGAGCAGGTGTAGCACAGCATTGGTCGAGCCGCCGAGCGCGGTGACGACGGTAATAGCATTTTCAAACGCCTGGCGGGTCATGATGTCGCGGGGCTTGATGCCCTTGGCGACGAGGTGGAGCACAGCGGCCCCGGCGTTGCGGCAATCCTGCTTCTTATCTTCCGAAATCGCATTCTGCGCGGAGGAATTGGGCAGGCTCATGCCCAACGCTTCAATCGCCGAGGCCATGGTGTTGGCGGTGTACATGCCGCCGCAGCTTCCGGGGCCGGGAATGGCGCAGGCTTCGATCTCGCCGAGCTGGTGGTCGGTGATGGTCCCGGCGGCGTGCTGGCCCACGGCCTCGAAGACGCTGACGATGTCGAGATTTTTGCCCCGCAGGCAGCCGGGCAGGATTGTCCCGCCGTAGACGAACACGGCAGGCCGGTTGAGCCGGGCCAGGGCGATCAGGCAGCCGGGCATGTTCTTGTCGCAGCCGCCGATGGCCACCAGACCGTCGAACCCCTCGCAACCCGCGACGGTTTCCACCGAGTCTGCGATGACCTCGCGTGAGACGAGCGAGTATTTCATGCCCTCGGTGCCCATCGAGATGCCGTCGGAAATCGTGATGGTGTTGAAGATGAGCGCCTTGCCCCCGGCGGCGTCCGCCCCGGCGGCGGCGAGGCGGGCGAGTTCGTCGATGTGCAGGTTGCAGGGCGTGACCTGGCTCCAGGTGGAAGCGATGCCAATTTGCGATTTGGCAAAATCCTCGGTTTTGAAGCCGACGGCGTGGAGCATGGCGCGGCTGGCGGCGCGCTCGGGGCCGTCGAGCATGACGGCGGAATGGGCGCGGGGATCGGGGGAGGCGGGATCGGGATGGGTCATGGGAATCGCAACAACGGGGAACGCAAGCATACGGAAAACTCGCCCGGATGAAAAGGCAATCCATGCGGAAGCGAGAATCGGCGTGGCAGACGCCTCGTTTGCGCGACAACCACCTGTTCCCCGCGTCCCCGGATTTCAGCCCCAGCAATGTCTTGACTGACCCTCCAGTTTGCTGTTAACCAGTTGCCTCCAACCTTTTTATCCCGTGAAAATCTTTCCAAAGATTCTCCTTTGTCTTGGGATTTTGTTCTCCTCGCCGGTCCAGGCGAAGGACAAATATCCTTCGCTTCCGGCCCTCGCCACGCCCTCGCCCGAACCGCCGTCTCTCCCGCCGGAGATCGCGCCCGAAATCAGTCCCGGCGCACCGCCCTTCGAGAGTTTGCAGCCGTTCGTGGATGCTCATCTGGGCACGATCCTCGCCCCGCTTGGCACGTCGGCTTTCACGCAATCGGAAGTGATTGCCAATCTCAAGGCCAACTATGCCGATGGCTTGGCCACCGCGCCCGGTCCTCACCAGCTGCCTACCAGTTGGCAATCAGCGTTTGCGATGCGCTGACCGGGGCAATCACCGAGCGCCAAAACGCCGTGAATGCCCTGCACGGCGCGCTCACCACGCGCAGTTCCGAAGTGGAACAACCTCTTGGGGGCGGGGAAGCCGTGGCCAAGGCGCGCGCCGGAGATGCTTTTTTCGTCGACAGCCAGAAGAACGCCTGGCTCCAACGGGCCACGACTTTACGCCAGAACATCACCACGCTTTACCTGCGCGAGCGCACCGTCGAACGCCAGACCGGTCCCTGGGCTCCTCCGCCCGCTTCCACCGTGGCCGTGGCGACGCCCTCCGTTTCCGCGCCCCCTGCCGCCGTCCCGGCAGCGCCGTCCCGGGGGAGGACCCGGTGATCGGCCACTGGCTGCTGGAAGGCCGCTCCTCGCTCATGCTGGGAGCCGATCATACCATTTCGGGAGGCCGGCGTGGCACTTGGCGTTACACCTGTACCACCGACGGCGGGCGCAACTACGAGTTGCACTGGACCCCGCCCAAATATTGGGTCGATTATCTGGTCCTCTCCGGCGATGGGAAAACGATGGGGGGCAAGACCCGGGAGAATAAATCCATCTCGTATTTTCGCCAGTAGGCGTTCGGGCGTCGAGCAGGAGACCCGCCGCGAGCCGTGGGCCAGGATGCAACCGGCGGGATTTCATGTCATACTGGCGCCAGCATGAACGTCTGGCTGAAAACCCTTCTTGCTCTCGCTGCCGTTTGGGCGCTGGCCGCCGGAGCGATCCATTGGCTGCACGCCTCCCAGCCGACGGCGGCTTCCATCACTGACTACCTCACGCACACCGACGTGTCTGCACAATCGGGCCGCGAGCGCGAGAAAACGATCCGCCGTCTGGAAAGCCAACTCAACGATGTGACGTTCGACGAACGCCAGCGGCTCCAGCGCAGCGGCGTGACGCGCCAGTTTTTCCGCGCCCTGACGCCCGCCGAGCAGGCCGCGTTTCTCGACAGGACCCTGCCCGCCGATTTCCGGCAGATGATGGACGCCTTCAACAAGATGGAGCCGGACAAACGCAAGGCGTTCGTGGAACGCGCCTTGGAAGAAATGAAAAAGCACGAGGGCGAAGGCCCGCCGCCGGGCATGGACGACGGGATGAGCCAGCGCGTCATCGACCAGGGACTCAAATCTTTCTACACGGATGCCAACGCCGACACGAAGCTCGACCTCGCGCCGTTGATCGAGCAAATGCAACGTAATCTTCAAGGCGGCGGCCCCCGCGAATGAAGACCGATTGTAGGGCAGGGTTCAGCCTGATCGAACTGCTGGTCGTTTTAGGCATCATCGCGGTGCTGACCGGGGTGGGCGTGCCGGTGTACCAGCGCGTCGTGCAGTCCTCGCGTGCGGCGGCCTGCGTGTCGAACCTGCGGCAGCTCGGCGCGGCGCTCAACCTGTACCTCGGCGAGCACAATATGGTCATGCCCACCCTGAAAGCGGGCCGCGCCACGCTCGACGAGGACCTGCCGGTGATCGACAACACGCTCAACGCCTACGCGGCAAATCCCCGCGTGTTCGCCTGCCCGGCTGACACCGCCGGGCTGGCTGCCAAATCGGGCACGAGCTATTATTGGAACGTCGCCCTCAACGGCCAGTCCGTTTCCACCCTGAACTTCCTCCACCTCAACGGCGGACCCGCTCTCATCCCGATCCTCAGCGACAAGCAGGCGTTCCATCCTTACACCGAAACGAAGGTCAACATCCTTTACGCCGACGGCCACGCGGACAAGGATTTCAACTTCGTGACCAGCACGCCCACCCCCGCGCCGTGATCCGCCTCGAACGTCTTTCCAAATCGTTCCGGGGCAAGCCCGCGCTCGAACCGTTGTCGCTGGAAATCGGCCAAGGCGAGGTTTTCGGATTGCTCGGCCACAACGGCGCGGGCAAGAGCACCACCTTCGGGCTGCTGTTGGGGCATCTCCACCCGAGCGGCGGCGAGGCGTTCGTGCGCGGCGTGTCCGTGCAGCGCGACCGTTCGCGCGCCCTGCAACGGGTCGGCGCGATCTTCGAGACCCCGGCCTTTTACGATTACCTGAGCGGGTGGCGAAATTTGCAGATCATCACCGCTTATTCGAGCCGCGTCACCCGCGCCGAGATCGAGGAAACGATCCGGTTCGTCGGCCTGGAGAAACGCATCCATGATCCCGTGCGCGTCTACAGCCACGGGATGCGTCAGCGGCTTGCGCTGGCCCAGGCGCTGCTGCCTGCGCCGGACCTGATCCTGCTTGACGAACCCGCCGAAGGGCTGGACCCCGTGGGCATCCGCGAGATGCGCGAACTCATCCTGCGGCTCAACCGCGAGCGTGGCCTGACGGTCGTGCTCTCGTCGCACCTGCTCGCCGAGGTGGAGCAAACCTGCGGACGCGTGGCCATCCTCAACCGGGGCCGGATGGTTTTCCAGGGTCACTGGGACGAACTGGCCGATAAACGAGCGCGCTTTCATTTGGAAGTGGACGACTGGGCGAAGGCGGGCGCGGTCGTCGCGGCGCACGAGGGCCAGATCATCGACGCCGCCGGTCGCCCGACCGTGGCGTTGCCGCCGGGCCGGGACGTGGCCGACCTCATCGCTGGGTTGGTCGGCGTCGGGGTAAAAGTCCGGGCCGTGGAACCCGTGCGCCAGAGCCTGGAGGAAATCTACCTGCGCACGATGGCCGATTTTTCTGCAACTCCTGCGAACTAATTCCCATGCTCTTTCTCCTGCAATTCTGGCACGAGTTGACGAAGCTTTTCGCCCGGCCCCGCACGTCCATCGGCTTCGGGGTGTTCCTAGTGGTGGAAACGCTGGTGGTCGTCGGCGCGAGCCAACCCCATCCGCGCGAGATGTTCCGCCGCGCCATCGAGGGCAACGGCTACGGGTTCGCGTCATACTTCTCAGGCCTGACGCTGGGCTTGCAGATGGTGATGTGGACGGTGTTCCTGCTCGGCGGGTTGTATCTGGCGCTCGTTTCGGGGGACGTGATGTCCAAGGAAGTGGAAGAAGGCACGATGCGGATGATCCTCTGCCGTCCCGCGTCGCGCTGGCGCATCGGCCTCCTGAAATATCTGACGTGCGTGGCTTACACGTTCGTGCTGACGATGTTCATCGGGCTGTCCGCGCTGGCGGTCGGGACGCTTTATCGGGGAGTAGGTGGACTATTCGCCGTGGCTCCGTTTGAACACGTTTTTGCATTGTACCCGTTCGGGCCGGGGACCGCGCGTTATCTGGGTGCGCTGCCCGTGCTGGCGGCGGGGCTGCTGAGTTTTTCGAGCGTGGGGTTCATGTTCTCATGCCTGAAGATGAAGCCCGCTGCGGCGACGATTGTCACCCTGACGTTGTTTTTCTTTGACTTCATTTTTCACAACATCCCGTACTTCGAAAGCTACAAACCGTACTTCCTGACGACGCACATGTCGGCGTGGTTGCAGGTGTTCGTGCCGCACATTCCGTGGCGGCAGATCGGCGCGGATATGGCCTACCTCGGGGCGTTGGATCTGACCTTCGTCGTGCTTGGGATCGTGGCGTTCAGCCAGCGCGATTTCAAGGGCTGACGCAGGTTGACCGGCGGAGGATCGTCGGTTCAAGGATGCGCTTTGGCGCGCCCGGGCTTTTTCGGTTTGCCAGTGACAGGCGTCGCCTTCTTTGGCCGAGCTGGTTCAGTGGCTTTGACAGCTTTGATGGATTTGGCGGCAGGCTTCGGGCCATCCGTTGCCACCGGCGGCTGGCATTGTGGACACCAGCAAGTGGTCCGGCCGCCCACGGTCGCCCGGTCGAGCGCCGTGTGGCAGCGGGGACACTCGCCACCGGCCTCCCAGCGGTGCGTGAAGAGCCAGTCGGGCGGGTAGGTCCAGTCGTCGCTGATGATGCGGACGGCGGTGCGGCTGACCCAGCGGACCTGGTCCCAAACCTGGCGGGTGTGCGCTTCGCCCAATGCTCCGGCGGGCGTGGACGGATGGACCCCGGCGCGCCAGAGGATTTCGTCGGCCATCCAGTTGCCGACCCCGGGGAAGTGTTCCTGCATGAGCAGCACCGCCTTGATGGGGGTGCGGCGTCGGCGTTGCAGAAACTTGGACGTGCCGTCGTAAGTAAATTCTTTGGAAAGCACGCTGGGCGCGAGCGAGTCCCACCAAGCGGGTGGCTCGGCACCCTGGTGCAAACGGACGCGGCCAAAGTGGCGTTTGTCCTCGAAAATCAGCGCCCGCCCGGCTTGAAGCAGGATCAGATGATCATGTTTGCGCGGGGTTTCTTCGGGGCCGTCTTCGCGTCGGAGTTCGCCACTCATGCCCAGATGAACTCCCAGCCAGAGGTCGCCCGAGAAGTGAAAGAGCATCTGTTTGCCGCGCGCTTGGGAGTCGAGCAGCCGCTGGCCTGGCAGGAGTTGGCGGAGGCTGGTGATATCCGTGTCGCGGAAAACGCGGATTTCCGGGCGGGCGACGAGGACTTCCGAGATGACGTGGCCAAGGCCGGGATCCCATTGGCGACGGCTGTGTTCGACTTCGGCAAGTTCCGGCATGGAGAAGGGGAAGAAAAAGGTGCGCTACGGGACAGGGATCGGAAAAAGTAGAACGATTTCGTTGCGCTTGCCAACGGAGGCAGTTAATTTTCAGCGCTTTCCTCAAAACGCCAGGGTAGCTCAGCGGTAGAGCAGGGGACTCATAAGCCCTTGGTCGGGAGTTCGATTCTCCCCTCTGGCAAACTCGTTCTGTTGCAACGCGTTAACATATATATATGACTGGTGGTGATTCAGTCACAGCGTTTTGTCACAGCAAATCTGCGGAAGTTGTCCATTAACGCAGAGTGAAATGAGTGCGCCGTCCGCCTCACACGCGCACAGCAACATGAATCTACATGCAACCCGCTCCAGCAAACGGAGGCTGGCAGTGGAGTTTCCTCTGCAATCCACATCTTGCAACGCCAGCCTCCGTCGCTGAGCTTGGTTCGTTAAATCACGCGTTGCAGCGGATACCCCCGGTGGTGGGGCTAACTTCTGCACTCTGCGCTTGCTTAGCCGGAGCCACCGCTGAGCTTGGATCGTTGGTATTGGTACAGTTTGAAAATGATTTACCAAGATGCGGGTTTAGAAAAGCTGCCCGCCGCATCTTGCATAACCGCCGGAAACTGACTGGCTGCTAATACACCTGTGCGGATGTGTTTATAAAATGAGGCTGCATTCTTCAGGACGTGACAGACCCTCTGCTGAGGATTCAAAACGCCAACAGGTTTGTTCAACCGGGTTTTGACAATGTTCACAGGGGCAAGCAAATCAGAGTCCCCGCTGACAATAACCGCCGCGTCAAAAAGGTTCTCGTAGGCGTCTCTGAGTAGCGCGACTGCCAAATTCACATCCGATCCCTTCTCTTCCGTTTTCATAATCTGCGCCATCGTCGGGCCACCAGGAACAGGAAATGCAAGCGGCATCCACTTAGAGACTGTCTAATAATGGCGTTTTGCCAGTCGTTTGACCATGAGTTTTGAA
>CAXSED010000048.1:14122-30610 GCA_964236475.1 uncultured Chthoniobacterales bacterium | reverse complement strand
TCCACGCATCGGGGATGTCGATGGCCAGGGTCGGCTTGTCGGCGGGCAGTTTGTATTCTTTTGCGGCGCACGAAAAAATAAACGCGGCGAAGGCAAGGCTGAAGCAAACGAGAAGTTTCATGGCGCGGACAGCGTAGCGGCTTCCCAGGGAGCGCGCCTCTAAAAATCCACCGGAGAATGGCAGAACCGCGCGGGGTGGCGTTCCGTACATGCAGCAATTGGCATCTCGGCGAATCGTAACCATATGAAAATCAAATCACTTCTCGGTCTCCTCTGCGTGCTGGTTCTGATCAGCGCGACCGCTTGCACGGACACCGGCGGCAGCAGCAGCCCGGCCCCCGGCTCGGCCACGAACGCCTCAGCGGCCCATGCGGGCGGCGCGGTCGGCTCCGGCACCGGGCCGATGGCGGGACCGGCGGGCGGTCATTGATAAATAAACGCCCCCCGGCAGTTCCGGGCTTTGCGCGGCAGGGCGTGTGGGTCATGATGTGGCTCACACGCCCTTTTTCTGCCGTGACCCTGACCGAAAGCCCCCCCGCTGTCCCGCTGCTCGACTCCGCCGCGCGCGACGCGTTCACCGAAACGCTCGACGAGAATTTCTGCGTGTCGGCGGGGGCAGGCGTCGGCAAAACCACGGCGATTGTCCGCCGGATTGCGAATCTTGCCCTGCGCCGCAACGAGCGGCCCGGCGTGCTCTCGCGGCTGGTCGTGGTGACCTACGGCAAGCTGGCCGCGGAGGAATTGCGCATCCGGGCGCGCGACCTGGTGCTCGAACACCTCGACAAGAGCGCGCACGGACGCCAGACCCTGCTGGCCGATCTGCGGGGCGCGTTCTTCGGCACGATCCACAGTTTTTGCCTGAAACTCATCCGCGACGAAGGCCGGTTTCTCGGGCTACCGGAAACCATCGGCCTGTTGGAAGACCGGGACGCCGGGAAGCTGTGGGAAAAATTTTGCGAGAGCGACACGCTGCTCGCGCTGGAGTTGCCGCCCGCGCTGCTGGAGCGTGTAAGCCGACACTTGACGTTCGACCAACTGCTCGGCCTCGCCCGGCAATTCGGCCCGGACGAAACGGAAACGGCGGCGGCATTCGATCCCGAGGCCGCGCCGCCCGCGCTGGATTTCAGCGTGGCGCTCGACGACGACGGCGGGCGTTCCAAGGAAAAAACGCGCGAGAACCAGCGGCATCTGCGGCGTTGGCAGGCGGAGTTTGCGAGCGACGCGGCGTTCCTCCAGCTCCCCGAATACAAAAACGGCAGCGGCAGTTTCCTCGCGGCGGTGGATGCCGCGCTGGAGCCTTACGCGCGCTGGCTCAACGCGGCGGCGGGCTGTCTGGCGGTGAAAATTGCGCGCGCCTACCGTGACTACCGGCTCGACAAGGGGCTGATGACGTTCCGCGACCAGATTTACTGGTGCCGCCGGTTGGTGATGGACCCGGTGGTGCTCAACCGGCTGCGGCTGCGCGGATACTTGGTCATTCTCGACGAGGCGCAGGACACCGACGCCGAGATGTGGACGATCCTGACCGAGATCACGCGCCCCGCCGGGGCCGTTCCCGGGGAGTGGCCGGGGACGGGAGACGCGCCGGGACCGGAGCCGGGGCGGTTCTGTTTCGTCGGCGATGACCAGCAGGCGATCTACGGCGAACGGGCGGACCTCGCCGTTTACCGGCGGTACATCGACGCCTTCCAGGCGGGCGACGCGGGCCATTACCTGGAATTTTCCGTGACGATGCGCTGCCCGCGCCGGGTGATCGACGCGGTCAACGGCGTGTTCGGCGGTGGGCGCATCGAACAGGAGTTCGTGGAGTTCCGCGAGCTAGACCCGCGTCCGGGTTGTCCCGATGGCGCGGCGTGGCGGCTGGAGCTTGCGCCCGTGGAAAAGGCGGACGGCAAACCCAACCTGGAAGCCCGGCTGACCCGCGAATGTGAACAGGTTGCCGATTTCGTGCAGGCGCGGGGCTTGGCGGGGTTGGGGGTCCGCCGGTGGTCGGAGGTGGCGGTGATCTGTCCGCGCGTGCGCTGGCTGGAAACGGCGGCGCGCATCTTTGCGGAACGCGGCCTGCCGGGGGCGCTGCTTTCGCAACGGCGACTGGCCCGGGAGTTGGCGCGCTACAGTTGGCCGGCGGCGTTGCTGCACGTTCTCATCCATCCGTGGGACCGTTTCGAGTTGATTGGCGTGTTGCGGGAAATCTTCGCGGTGTCGGACGTGGACATGGCGCGGTTGCACCGGCAGGCGAGCGCACCCGGCGGCGGGGTGGGGCTGAATTTCTGGCCCGAGCTGCCCGCCACGAAAAACGGCGTGCCTTCCACCCGGCTGCGCCACGCGCTCGAACTGCTGCACGAACTGCGCGCCAAGCTGCCCGTGGACTCGCCCGCGCTCGGCTCGTCCTCGCACGATGCGCAGGTGAGCGACCGGGGTTGCGTAACCCTGAGCCGCTACGTCGATACCGTGCTGGAACGCGCCGCCCTCGGCGCACGGCTCGACCTGATCGGTGAACCGGCTTCGTCTTTGGACCAACTCCGGGCGCGCGCCCTGCGGGCGGAGTGCGAGGGCGTCACGTTGCGCGCTTGGGTGCGGTCGCTGGTGAACGCGCTGGGCGAACCCGTCCCGACCCAGCCCGGCGCGCAGGACGCGGTGCAGTTCCTGACCTGTCTCAAGGCGAAGGGCCTGGAATGGCCGGTGGTCATCCCGCTGGGATTGGGGTGCGAGATCCGCGAACGCAGCGAGTCCTACCCGCGCGTCGAACGGCAGGAAGGCCACACCGAAATTCACTTCAGCCGGGTGACCGTCGATGCCGAGCGCAAAACGACCCGCACGGACCGTTGCGCGGAGGAATTTCAGCGGATGCTCTACGTGACACTCACCCGGGCCAAGCGGCTCCTCATCGCGCCGGATGGCAGCACCCTCTACGAGAAACGCGACCCTAATTTCCTTTCGCTGGCCCGCTGGAGTGAACTGGACCTGCCTGCCCTGTTTACCCCAGCCCCGACCGATGCCAGCGCCGCCGTCCCGCCTGTCGTGCTCAAAGGCGAACCGGACGACACGCCCAAACTTTTCCGCCCAAACAAGAGCCGTTTGAAACAGGCCGCGCTCATTTCCAGGCAGATACCGCGCCGCATCCTGCCATCCGGCTTGGTGCATAACCAGACGGCAAAAACGCTCGACCATGCCGACACGCCCCCGGACGGCGAGGATGACCGGCTGCGCGCCGCCGAGGACGCCGGTTTGCCGGACGGCGAAGGCGACGAACCGCTGCCCGGGATCGGTGGCATCGACTACGGCAATTGGTGGCACGCGGTGATGCAGCATTACCCCTGGATTGCCCCTGACCCCGGGGCGCGCCCGCGTTATTTGCAGGAGCAGCGCGACCGAATCAACACCGCAGCCGCTTGGACCGCCCGCGCCCAGGCCGAACTGGCGTTGTTCTCGGACGGCGTGGCCCATGCGGAGTTTCTCGCACAGGGCGAGGTGTTCCTTCCCGAGATGCCGTTTTCGCACCCGCGCCACGCCGACGAGTGGATCGAGGGAATCATGGACCTCGTGCTGGTGACGCGTCGCAAGGAACTGTGGATTGTGGATTGGAAGACGGATCGCCGCTGGTCTTCGGATACAGACGACGCGGCGTTTCTGCGTCGCTTGGCCGAGAAATACGGGCCGCAGTTGAAGGCTTACGCTGAGGTGTTTGCGCGTGGTTTCGGGCGTCCGGTCAGCCGGTTGTTGCTCTATTCGACCGTGCTCGGCAGGGTCCAGCCGGTCGAATGACCGCTTTCAAGCGGCCTCGTGACGCTTGAGCACGGCCTCGGCAGGCAGCGTTTTGAGCATCACCAACTCCGTCCCCTTGGGCTTGCGGACGTAGTACGCGTTGTCGAACGCTTGCTGGATGAGGTGTAGCCCCAACCCGCCGGGGCGCACGCACTCCAGCGCGCGGCCTGTCAGCTTCTGCACGTCGCACCGCGCGCCGTAATCGCGCAACCGGCAGCGCACCCGGTCGCCGCCGCGTTCCAACGTGAGCCGGATCAGTTGGTCCTCCGCGTTGTCATACGCGTAGCGGATGATGTTCGTGCAGGCCTCGTCAATGCCCAGGACCATCAATTCGATCAGGGATTCGCCGCAGCCCTCGCCGATGAGAAATTGCCGCACGAAACGGCGCACGAGCGACAGATTGCCGGCGTGGCTGGAGAACTCGATCTCTCGGTAGGTCATGCGAGCAGCGGCTGGCTGGAAGGAGTTCATCGTCGAAATCCGAACGCCAGCAGGGTCAGGTCATCTTGCGGGGGAGAATTGCCACGGTGAGCGGCCTCTCCACCTAACAGTGTTGCCACAAGTTGCTGCGGACTGGCAAATTCTTTCTCAAGCATTCGGCGTGCCCCTTCCACGCCCAGACGCTCGCTATCCACGCCCGGCGGAGCGCAGTCGGTCAGGCCGTCGGTGTAAAAAACGAGCCACTCGCCGGGCAGCGGCTTGAGGAAGCTTGGCTGGTACTGTGCCTGCGGCACCACGGCCAGCGGCGGACCGCTTTTGACCACCATTTCCTCGACGCTGCCCGCGCCATCGCTTCCGCCCCGCACGAGCCACGGCGGCAGGTGCCCGGCACTGGCCGCCTCGACCAATCCCTGCGAGGGGACCACCCGCCCGAGCGTCGCCGTGACGAACAACCCGCGCAACGGGCGCAGACACAGCATCCGATTCCATTTTTCGAGCGCGTCCGCCGGGGCGATGCCGGGCACGATAATGAGCCGCAGCAGGCTCAGCGATTGCGCCATCAGCAACGCCGCTGGGACGCCCTTACCCGCCACGTCGCCGATCACGAAATATAATTCGTCGGTGCCGACCTCGAACAGATCGTAGAAATCCCCGCCCACGGCTAGCGCAGGCCGGTACTGCGCGGCAAACGCCATGTCGGCGCGCACGGGCAGGCTCGCCGGGAGGAAGCTTTTCTGGATGTCCGTGGCGATGGCAAGCTCCTGCTCGAAACGGGCGCGCCGTTCCAGTTCCTCGATGGAGCGCAGCTTGTCGATGGCCGTCGCGGCGAGGTTGGCAAACACTTCGAGCGCCTCCTGGTCGGCGGCGTTGAACGCAGGCCGGTCCTCGCCGAGCGCGTTGACGACCTGCAACGTGCCGACCGGCGTGCCCCGCCGCAACAAGGGCACGCACAGAATCGAGCGGGTGCGCAGGCCGGTCTTCTGGTCCAGGCCCCGGTAAAATCTCGGGTCCGCGTAGGCGTCCGGCACGAGGACGCTCGTGCCATGCTCGAACACCCAACCGGCGATGGACCCCCGGCGAGGCACGGGCTGGTGCGCGGTGAGCACCTCGCCTGTGACCGCCCGGGCAATGACCAGTTCCAACTCGTCCGTGTGCTCGTTCAGGAGAACGAGCACGCTGCCCTCCGCCCGCATCACCCGCCGGGCCACGTCCATGATGGCCGTCAACAGTTCGCGGTAATCCGTGATCGCGTTGATGAGCGTGCTGACCTCGACCAACCCCTTGTACAAGGCGAGCAGGTCTTCCAACGGCGCATTCCCGGAATCGGCGGGCGGTTGGACGGCTTCGGCGGTGACCATGGGAAACGAGGCGGGGGCACCAATTTCGATAAGAATGTCTGCGCATGCAAGGCAAAGGACACGCGCTACCATTCGAGAGATTTTACTGGTAAAGCGGCCCGGTCGATTTCATTTTGGCGGCATGATGACCCTGCTTTCTCGAACCGGCCTGGCGGGCGTGCTGGCCGCGTGGGCGTTAATGGTCCCCGCCGGGGCGCAGACCGCGCAGGACACCCCGGACAATGCCACCGCCTACACGGCGTTGCGCGTGGTGTCCAAGAACCTGGGCCGGGACGCGCTCGACCGCGTCGTGGAAGTCGTGGGCAAAGACGGCGCGCCGCAGCCGAGCCTGTGGAAAATCGTGCTCAAGGAGGGGACGGGTTCGCGGGAGTTGGACGTGGAGAACGGCAACATCACCGCACAGCGCCCGCTCACCCGTCCGCCCGCTTACTCGACGGCAATCAAATTATCGGATTTGAACCTGGATTCCAGCGGCGCGTTCGACGCGACGGATGCCCAGGCGCGGAAAGTGAAGCTGCGCTTTGATTCGCTGAACTACGTCCTGCGGATGAATGAGAATACGGGCAAGCCGTTCTGGCAGATTGAACTCATCAACAAGGAGGGCGCGGGCGTGGGTACAATCCGAGTCGCGGCGCACGACGGCACGGTGATTTCCACCGATGGCCGGTTGGCGTCGAACCCACCGACGTCGTCACCGGCAGTGGCAACCTCCACGCCGCGACCGACCCCGAAGCCGGTGGTCATCAGCACGCCCCCGCCGCGAGTCGTGACGGCGACACCCTCCCCCGCCAGCACGCCGCGCCACATCGCTTCGACCACCACCACGACCACCACCGTCGAGAGGACCGCCCCGCCCGTCGTGCAAAGCGAGACGGTCATGACCGACCGGGACAATGTCTACGTGCCGCCGCAACCGCCGGTGCAAGAAGAGGGCGGACTGTTTACCCGTGCCGGGCGCACCCTCGACAAAACGAATCAGCGAGTGGAGAGCACGCTCCGAAACGCTGGCTCCAAAGTGCAACGATTCTTCACCTTCCGCCGAGACGGCGATCAGGACAGCCGCCCGGAGCAGGAAGTACCGAGTAACCGCCCGGACTGATCCTGAAACCCGGACCATCTCCAAACGAAGCCGCTAAGCGCGGTTCTCCAAGAACCACCGATACGCATCCGTAATGCCTTCCGGCAGGCCGATACGCGGCTTCCAGCCTAACGCCCGGATGCGCGAGCCGTCCATCAGCTTGCGCGGGGTGCCGTCTGGCTGGGTGGAATCCCAGGCGATTTCCCCTTGGTAGCCGACGGCCTCTCGCACCATTTCGGCCAGTTCCTTGATGGTCACGTCCTCGCCGCTGCCGACGTTGATGATCTCGCCGCTGCTGTAGGTATCGAGCAACATCAGACAGGCATCCGCCAGATCGTCGGCGTGCAGAAACTCGCGCCGAGGCGAACCCGTTCCCCAGAGTGTCATCGTGGGTCGTTGCTCCACCTTGGCCAGATGGAACTTGTGGATCATCGCTGGTAGGACGTGCGAGTTGTTCAGATCGAAATTGTCGAACGGCCCGTACATGTTCGTGGGCATCGCGCTGATGAAATCCGATCCGTACTGCTTGCGGTACGACTGGCAAAGTTTGATCCCGGCAATCTTGGCGATGGCGTAGGCGTCGTTGGTCGGCTCCAGCGCGCCGGTCAACAGCGATTCTTCCTTGATTGGCTGCGGCGCAAATTTCGGGTAGATGCACGAGCTTCCCAAAAACAGCAGTTTGCTCACCCCGGCAGCGTGCGCGGATTCGATGAGGTGATTCTGAATCTTGAGATTATCGAGCAGAAAATCGACCGGGAAATCATTGTTCGCCTTGATGCCGCCGACCTTCGCCGCCGCGACGACCACCTGGGTGGGCCGCTCCGACAGAAAAAACGCCCGCACCGCCGGGCCGTCCAACAGGTCCAGTTCCGCCCGCGAGCGGGTGACGATCTCCGTCGGCTCGCCGCCCTCCACCCGTTTCTGCAACGCCCGCGTGATGGCGCTGCCTACCAGGCCGCGATGGCCGGCCACGAAAATCTTTTTGGATGAGGTCATCGGAAATTCGTTATTTTAACCGCGAAAGGTGGAATTTCAAAGAAAAGGCAGAAGCGAGAGCCGTGCTCCGCGCTTCTGCCCGTGGACGGTCAACTGCGGCAGAAAAATCAGAGTCGGTAGTTCTTACCGCTCATCTCGTGCTGGAGCAGGGCGATATCGGCATCGGTCATGATTTCCGCCAGTTCCTTGAACGTCGTCTTAGGTTCCCAGCCGAGTTGCTTTTTCGCCTTGGCGGGGTCGCCGATGAGCAGGTCCACCTCCGCTGGGCGGAAGTAGCGCGGGTCGATCTCGACGTACTTTTCGTAGTCTAGCCCGACGCGCCCGAAGCTCACTTCCAAGAATTCTCGGATGGTGTGCGTCTCGTTGGTGGCGATGACGTAATCGTCCGGGTTGTCCTGCTGGAGCATCAACCACTGAGCCTCGACGTACTCGGGCGCGTAGCCCCAGTCACGCTTGGAATCCAGGTTGCCCAGGTACAGCTTGTCCTGCACCCCAGCCTTGATGCGGGCGACAGCGCGGGTGATCTTGCGCGTCACGAACGTTTCGCCACGGCGGGGCGACTCGTGGTTGAAAAGGATGCCGTTGCTCGCGTGCATCCCGTAGCTCTCGCGGTAGTTCACGACCAGCCAGTAGGAAAATACCTTGGCGCAACCATACGGGCTGCGTGGATAAAACGGCGTGGTCTCGGTCTGCGGCACGGCCTGCACCAAGCCGTACATTTCCGAGGAACTGGCCTGGTAGAAACGCGAGTGGGGCGAGGCTTTGCGGATCGCTTCGAGCAAACGCACGGTGCCCGTGCCGGTAATGTCGGCGGTATATTCCGGCACGTCGAAACTGACGCGGACATGGCTCTGCGCGCCGAGATGATACACCTCGTCGGGCTGGATCGTGTCGATGAGTTGGTAGACCGACACGGCGTCCGCCAGATCGCCGTAGTGCAGGAACATGTGCGCCTTGCTGTTGTGCGGGTCCTGGTAAACGGCATCGAGCCGCTCGGTGTTGAAAGTCGAGGCGCGGCGGATCAAGCCATGGACTTCGTAGCCTTTGCCGAGCAGCAGTTCGGAAAGATAGGAGCCGTCTTGGCCGGTGATACCCGTGATGAGAGCTTTTTTCGGCATGGCCGCTCAAATAGCATAAAAAGGGCCGCGGCAACAATTTTTTCCGCCGCCCGAGGGAGCGAAAAGTTTTCCGGGCTTGCCTTCCCCCCGCAAGATGGAAAAGAGTAGAACCATGTTGAAGAAAATCGAAGCCATCGTTAAACCCTTTAAGGTGGAAGATGTTAAAGAGGCGCTGGCGGAGGTCGGGGTCGATGGAATGACGGTGAGCGAGGTCAAGGGCTTCGGGCGTCAGAAGGGGCACACCGAGATTTATCGCGGCAGTGAGTACACGGTCGATTTTCTGCCCAAGGTCAAATTCGAGATCGTGCTCGACGACGAGCGCGTGCAGCGCACGGTGGACGCCATCGTCAAGGCGGCGAAGACCGGGAAGATCGGTGATGGCAAAGTGTTTGTGTACACCATCGAGGAAGTGATCCGCATCCGCACCGAGGAGCGGGGGGTCGAGGCAATCTGACGGATTTTCTTTCCTTGGCAGACTGGGGGACGCCCGCTAAATAGTGCCCCGTGAATTATCTCCACGTTCTTCTCCTCGCGGTCATCCAAGGCCTCTGCGAGTTGCTTCCTGTTTCCAGTTCGGCCCATGTCATCGTGGCCGAAAAACTCCTGGGGCTTGACCCGGCCAGTCCGCAGATGACGTTTCTGCTCGTCATGTTGCACACCGGGACGATGTTCGCGGTGATCGTCTACTTCTGGAAAGCCTGGCGGCGGGATTATTTTTCCTCGCAGGCCGCGCTGGTGGAAACCTGCAAGCAGGTCATCGTCGCCACGGTGGCGACCGGGGTCCTTGGCTTCGGGTTGCAGAAGTTCATCGAGAAAGTGGTGCTGCGCACCCAACCGCACGCGGAGATCGAACAGATTTTCGGCAACCTGCGCTTGATTGCCGCCGCGCTGGCGGTGGTAGGACTGCTAATCATCCTCGCGGGCCGCAGCCGGGCCGCCAACGTGTCCGCCGAACCGGCGACGATGGCCCAAGGCGAGGTGCGCACGCCCCAGGCGATCCTGATCGGGCTTATTCAGGGGCTGTGCCTGCCGTTTCGCGGGTTTTCGCGGTCGGGCGCGACGATTTCCACGGGGATGCTGGCGGGCGTGACCCGGGTGAACGCCGAGCGGTTCAGTTTTGCGCTGGCGGTGGTGCTGACGCCTCCGGTCGTGGCGCGCGAGGCTCTGCGCCTGTTCAAACCACACGACGGGTCCGCCCCGCTGCCCCGTGGCGAAATCGCCGTGCTGGCCGTGCCGGGTCTCGTCGGGATGGTGTTCAGCTTCCTGGCGGGTCTACTGGCGTTGCGCTGGCTGTCGAGCTGGCTGGAAACCGGTCGCTGGCAGTGGTTCGGCGTGTACTGTCTGGTGGCCGCCGGAGCGGTGTTTTACCTTTCGACGCGCTACTAGCGAACCGCCGGATCGGGTCGGGCTAGAATTCGACGCGCTCGGCGTCCCGCATGGTGGCGACCGCTACCCTGTCTCCGAGCATCGCCGTGCCGAGGCGGCGAATCTCGTCGAGCTGCGAGTCGAGTTCCGGGCTGAAGTGCGTCAGGCAGAGTCGCCGGACCGGCTTGTCCTGCAAATACGAAAACAGTGTTTTCGGCGTGAAATGCGCCAGTTCGCAGACCAGTAAATCGCAAGGCTGAGCCAACATCGGCTCCAGATCGTCCGGCCTGCCGAGGTCGGCGGAATACACCAGCCGCCGGGCCGTCGCGGGCCAATCGAACGCCAGACAGTACGCCCGGAAACGGTGGCGGGCGGACGGGTCGATCAGGGCGCGCAGGCCATCCAGATGTGTTGTCGGCGAGATGGTGACACGCAGCCCGCTCCCCCCGAGCGTGGCCCGCTGGCCGGGCAGAGTTTCCCAGGCGTGATATTCCACCGGAAACCCGATGACGCTCGCCGGAAGGTACACGGTTTCGAGCCAGTGTTTCAGCGGGGAAATTAATTCCCCCGGCAGATAGATCGGCAGGGGAAGGGAACGCGCTTCGAGCCACGATCCTTGAATCAACATGGGCAGCCCGGAAAGATGATCGGAATGTCCGTGGCTGATGAGCACGGCGTCGATGGAATCGAAAGGCACTCCCAGCCCCTTGAGACGTTGGGCGCAAGGTTCGCCGGCATCCAGCAGGTAGCGGCGTCCGTTCGTTTCGAGCAACAGCGAAGAGGATGCGCGTTCGGCAGTCGGCCAGCCGCAGCCGGTGCCTAGAAAGGTCAATGCATCCATGGGGGGAAACGATCCCCGCAGGCTAAAGCGGTGCGGAAGCCGGTGACAACCTCTATTTCCAAGTGTCGAAGAGAACGGGCAACCGGAGCCGCTGTGATCGAAAACCCTTGCCACGCTGTCCACCTTTCCATTACAGAGGGCGGCCCATGCGTCCAACCTCTGTCATCCGCCTGTGGTCCGTGAGCGGACTCGCCGCTGTCGCCGCCTTGTGGATCGCACCGTGCCAGGTCAGCGGCCAAGGCGATGTGCCCGCGCCCGCGGTGGCGGTAAACGTCCCGCTGGCGGACGGGTTCGATTTCCCGGTGGGCAAGCCGGACGCGGTCGGCTACCACAAGGCGCGTGGCTTCACTCCCAACGGCCACCTGGGCGAGGACTGGGACGGCGACCGTGGCGGCAACACCGATCTGGGCGATCCGGTCTACTGCACCGGCAACGGCGTCGTGGTCCTGGCCGGGAACATGCACATGGGCTGGGGGAATGTCGTCATGGTACGCCACAGCTACCGCGAACCCGCCGAGGGCAACGCGATCAAAACCATCGACAGCCTCTACGGGCATCTCGACACGATCCTGGTCCGGGACGGCCAGCAGGTCGCGCGCGGCCAGCAGATTGCGACGGTCGGCACGGCGTTCGGCCTGTACGAGGCGCACCTGCACTTCGAGATTCGCAAGAACATCCACATCGGCATGTACCGGTCGTCGTTCGCGCGGGATTTCAGCAACTACCACGACCCGACGGCATTCATCAACGCCCATCGCCAACTCGACGGTCGCGGCGAGGCGCTCATCGCCCTGAACACCTTCACGCCGACGCCCGGGGGGCAGCCGCTTCCTCCGGCGGACGGCGCGTATGAAATGGGGATCAACCGCTCCCCGGCCAAGGTGGCGGAGATGGAATCGGCGCACCTGAACAAGTCGGCCTTCTCGATCAAGCGGCGCGACGGCTCGCCCGCCTTCGACAAGATCAATAAAACCTTCAAGGCCGACCGTTACGGCGATCTGCGGCAGAAGGACGACGGGCATTAGCTTCCTGGCTGGTCAGCAAATTCGATGAGTAAGACCATTGAAAGGGTCTACTCCTTAACGCCCTCCAGAAATGCCAGCGCCTTGTCGTAGCTGCAACGCTGTAGGTAATGGGCCAGGCGCGGATCGACCGGCGGAGGCAGTTTTTCCCCGAGCGCGGTGATCCGCTCGGAGACTTCTTGCAACCGGGTGAGGTGCGCCTGCGGGTCGCGGGCGTAACTGGCGCGGTCGGCGATGACGGCCAAGCGTTCGTGCAGGGCGGCGGCGAGTTCGCGGGGAACTTCGGATTCGGCGGGCATAAAAACGGCGGGTCTGGATGGTTGTCGGCTTGAACGCGGGAGGAACCTGAATACCATAGCAGTCCGTCCACCCGCGCAACAGCCCCGAGCGTGCCCACCCATGCCACCGACCGCACCCATCCGCTCGATCCTGGTCGTGGATGACGACGTGGAAATCCTGCGTTTCCTGCGCGAAACACTCGCGGCCTTCGCCGCCTGCACCGTGGACACCTCGCCGTCCTCCGAATACGCGTTTGAACTCGCGCTCAAGAAACCCTACGACCTGTTCATTTTCGATTTCACGATGCCCGTGGTCGACGGGGCGGTGCTCTACCAGTTGATCCGCAAAGTCTACCTGCACGACAGCCGCTCGCCCATGCGTGCGCTGCCGCCGCTGCTCCTCATGTCCGGAAACGGCGAACAGCCGCGTGCCCGGGCGCTTCTCCACGAGCCGGGGGTCGGCGGACTGCTGCCGAAACCGTTTTCCATCGAACGGCTATTGTCGAAGGTAGAGGCGTGCCTGCCGGGGGTGACGACGCGCCAACCCCGCTAGCCAACCGGTCCGACGCATGATTTTTCCCGATGCTCCCACCGGTCACACGCGGATAAAAATCTGCGGCCTCACGCACCCGGACGACGCCGTGCTCGCCGCCGAACTCGGGGCGGATGCGTTCGGGCTGAATTTCTATGCCGGTTCGCCGCGCGGCCTGGACCTGGCGCGCGACGCCGCGTTTCTGCGCGGCCTGCCCACCGGGGTGCGTCGGGTCGCGGTGGTAGTCAACGCGCCGCGCGCGCTGATCGAACGACTACTGGGCGAGGGGATCGTCGATGCGGTGCAACTCCACGGCGACGAGGACGAGGCGTTTTGCGGGGCATTGCAGGCGGCGGGCCTGCCGTTCATCAAGGCCATCCGCGTGCGTGACGAACTGAGCGTGGCGTACCCGGAACGTTTCGGCGCCGAGCATCTGTTATTGGATGCGTACCGGCCCGATGCCTACGGCGGCACCGGGCACACGCTCGACTGGACGCTCGCCGCGCGTTTCGCCGCGCAGCATCCGGCGACGATTCTTTCCGGCGGCCTGCGCCCCGGGAACATTGCGGAGGCCGTGCGGCAGGTGCGGCCCTTCGCGGTGGACGTGGCCAGCGGCGTCGAAGGTGAGGCGGGTCCGCGCCGGAAAGACCCTGTCAAAATGCGTGCCTTTTTCGCGGCGGTGCGCGCCGCCACGAAAATCGACCCGGTCATGAATCAGGTCTGATCCGGGATTCGGATTTCGGCGCGTGGGCAGACGCGTGGACGCGAAAAATCTGCCGGGAATTCTCGGATTACACAGAGAAACGGCACGGGGCTGGTTCGCTTCCTGCTTGGGAAGGGTTGTCACCGCAGCCCGGCTCCTTCCTTCATCCCTATGCTCATCCGTAAATTTCCTGCCATTTGCTCCCTGCTGGCGCTGGCCGGACCCGTCACCGACGGGCTGGCCCAAGCGCCTCTGCAACCGCCCTCGGCCCGCTCCACCGCCATGGGCCTCTTCGCCCAGGCGGCCCCGGCGGTGCCGCCCGCACCGCCCGCCACCACCGGGACCACCGACGCCACCCCGGCCCCGCTGACGCCGCTGGCCGACCCCAACACCCCGGCCCCCATCGCGCCGCCCGCCTCGCTCAACGGCCAGCCCGGCACGCCCGCCGCCCCCGGCCAGCCGTCGCCCCCGCCGGTGGACACCGCCGCCCCCGCAGGGACCGTCAACGCCGGTGGCGCGCGCGCCCGGGAGTTCCAAGGCGACGACGTGGGCCAGGTGCTCCGACTGCTTGCGCGGCAGGCCAAGATCAACCTGATCGTCAGCCCGCTGGTCGTCGGCACGATCAACATGCGCCTCGAAGACGTGACCGCCTTGCAGGCCATCGAGGTCATCTGCCAAGCGCAGGCTTACGATCTCGCCGAGACCAAGGGTGTCTATTACGTCAAGACGCCCGCCGAGAAAGCCGCCGAGCCGACACAGAGCGACTTCTACACCTTCAGCTACGCCCGCGCGGCGACCGTGGCCCCGCTGCTCACCGGCCAGCTCAAGAGCAAGGCCGGCGCACCGCAGGTGGACGAGCGCACGAACACGATTTTCTACCAGGAAGCCAAGAGCAACCTGGGCAACATCCGCGAGTTTCTCAGCCGCGTGGACCGGCCCACCCGGCAGGTCATGATCGAGGCGCGCTTGGTCGAAGTGAACACCAACCCGGTGCAGAGCTACGGCATCAACTGGGCGGGCGTAGTGGGTAGTTCCGCCTCGCCGAAGACGTTCCGCTACGGCGGCTCGTCCATCGTCTCGTCGGGGCCGGTGAGCACGACGACCGGCTCGGCGGGCACGCAGCAATCCTTCACGACCACGCCGCCGACCGTGACGACGGGCACCGACGGCTCGCTCGTTTCGCAGGATTTTCTGCGCGGCAACACCAGCGTTTCGGGCATCGCTGGCGACGTGACCAGCGCGCTCAGCGGGCAGATCGCCATCCTCGACATTCCCTCGTTCTCGGCCACGCTGCGCTTTCTCAACGAAGACAGCGACGCCGAGTTCCTGGCCAACCCGCGCATCGTGACCGCCGACAACCTGGAAGCGACGATCAAGATCGTGCGCAACCAGCCGGTGCCACAGCTCAACTTCAACGAGCAAACGGCGACGGCGGTGTTCGGCGGGTTCCAGGACAAGATTTTCGGCAGCACGCTGGTCGTCAAGCCGAGCATCAACAAGGATAACTTCGTCACGATGAGCGTGAAGCCCGAGATCAGCAATCGCGTGGGCGACCAGGTGTTCAATTTCGCGGGAGCGCAGGTCAGCTCCCCGATCATCGACACGCGCACGCTGGAGGCCAACGTGTTGATCAAGAGCGGCTGCACGCTGGCCATTGGCGGCCTGTTGCAGGATCAGGTGACCAAGGGCACGACCAAGGTGCCGATCCTCGGCGACATTCCCATCATAGGCTACCTGTTCCAAGAACATCTGAACGCGCGCAACAAGCGGGATTTGCTCATCTTCGTGACGCCTACGATCATCAGCCAGACCTACGGCACCGGTCTGGAAGACCAGGTGACGGGCCTCAAGAACGTCAACCCGCGCACCGAGTACGCCGACCCGAACGGCTGGCGCAACAACGCGAAGGGCGCCTTGCACATCAAGAAGCCCATCGACACCCAGCTCACCGGATTGTACCCCGCGCCGGGCGATTGCAACCCGAAAGTTTCCTTCAAGGAAACCGCCACTGACCGCAACAATTGAGCGGCGCACGGGCGGACGCAGATTAATTCATCACGGCCCGGAGTCGGTGGCGCAAGCCCCGGTTCCGGGCCGCAGTGTTTTTTGGAGAGCCGTGAAACAATACTTTTCGGATATCACCTTCGGCCTGCTTGAGTGTAGAAGCGGCTATGACGTGGAAATGTTGTCTGATCGGATCGTTTTCGTTTGGCGGAGATGGTTCCGGTAGAAACGTTCGGAAATCCCTTGGCGTGAATTGGCAGTCGTTCCTGCGGAAACGGTCGGGCTGAACCATCGCAACTATGACCGGTATAGGATTGCCTTGCGGCGGATGCCCGCTGATTTCAAACGTTTCCCGACCTCCATTTATTTACAGAGCTGTCCGGACTGTCCTTTTGCACATGGAAATCAAACGTCTAGCGGAGAAAAGCCGAACAAATCCTGAAGCACCTCCAAATCAGGACCCTTTGCGCGTTCCCCGTTGCAAACTCCCAGCGGAATGAGTTAAGTCGGCATTGGTTTATCTATTCATCCTTTCCCAGCTTCCATGTATCAAATCGCAGTTCTCGCCGGTGACGGCATCGGCCCCGAAGTGATGCGCGAAGCGTTGGCCGTGCTGCGCGCCATCGGAAAGAAATTCTCGCTCGATTTCGCGCTGACCGAAGCATTCGTTGGCGGCGCGGCGATTGATCAGGAAGGCTCCGCGCTGCCGCCCGGCACGCTAGACGCCTGCGAAAAGGCCGACGCCATCCTGTTCGGCAGCGTGGGCGGCCCGAAATGGGAAAGCCTGCCGCCCGCGCAACAGCCGGAACGCGGGGCCCTGCTGCCGTTGCGGAAACACTTCGGCCTATTCGCCAACCTGCGGCCCTCGGTGTGCTTCCCGACGCTGACGCACGCCTCGCCGTTGCGGCCCGACATCGTCGAAGGCGGGTTCGACATCCTCTGCGTGCGCGAACTCACCGGCGGCCTGTACTTCGGCCAGCCCAAGTT
>CAXSED010000048.1:0-14022 GCA_964236475.1 uncultured Chthoniobacterales bacterium | reverse complement strand
CCGCGCGAGTTCGACGTGCTGCTGGCCGAGAACCTGTTCGGCGACATTCTCAGCGACGAGCTGGCGATGCTGACGGGTTCGCTCGGGATGCTGCCGAGCGCGAGCTTGGGCGCGGCGCGCGCCGGGGCGGGGCGGCGGTTCGGATTGTACGAGCCGAGCGGGGGCAGCGCGCCGGATATCGCGGGTCAGGGAGTTGCCAACCCCATCGCGCAGATTTTGTCGGCGGCGTTGATGCTGCGCTACTCGTTCGGCGAGGAAGCGGCGGCACGGGCCATCGAATCGGCGGTGCGCGCGGCCATCGACGAAGGCTATCGCACTGGGGACATCTTCGCGGGCGAAGGACGCAAAGTGGGCACGGCGGAGATGGGGGCGGCCATCACGGAGAGGGTCAAACATGGTTGACGAAACGGAGATTTTGACGGGCCATCCCGCTTGGAAGGTGGCGCGCCGCCGCTTGTCGGAACTGTTGATCGTCTTCGTCGGCGTCTACGCGGCGTTTCTAATCAACCGTTTCGATTCCGACCGGCGCGACGCCCGGCGCCGCACGCAGATTCTTGATGCACTGCAACAGGAGGTCCGCGAGACCGCAACCGACCTGCGGAGCGAGTTGGACATGGGCGAGAAGTTTTTCGCCGACTTTGATCGCAGGTTGGCTGCGGGCGAGATGCCGCCCCTGATCATTGCGTTCACCGAAACCAGCTACAACGCCAGCGATGACGCCACGCTCCTGCAAGCGGGCGGCCTGGAATTGCTGGACGTACAAACCATCCAGTTGATGAGGGAGGCCAACAATTTGCATCGCAGCCTGACGGCGCTCGCGCACGACAAAGGCGAAATCAGTCTGGTAGAGTTGGCGAACCACGACGACGAGGATTTTTACGACCCGGCCACGCGGCAGTTACGGAAGCGGTACGCGTGGTATCCGCTGCTTCAACACAGTTTGCTGGCGGCGGGCAAGAGCTTCTTGGAAGCCGAGGAAAAGCTGCTGGCTCAGCTTGAATCTCAACACCATTCGGGAGGAGCGGCGGCTAACCCCGCTCCCTCGCCCGCAAGCCAAACCACGCCGTCGCGTAGCCCAGCAGCGTCCAGCCCAGGAGCTTGAGCCCGGCAAACCAGCCTACTTCCGCACGGGTGTAGACTTTACGCACGCCCAGATCTGCCGCCGCCAAGGCGCGCAAGTCACCCCGGGAGGTGGTCGGAGAGGGAGGACGGGCGGCCAATTCGCGCAACCGGAGGTCCTTGAGATGATCCCCGGCTTTTTTGTGGGCGTTGTAGATTCCGCCGGTGATGGGCCGGTTCAGGAACGCGCCGACATCCATCATGGTTTGCGCTGCGTAGCTGGGCATGGCACTGGTGAGCGCGAACACCACGGGCGAGGTCATCTGGTTGGTTTCTACGACCAACCCGGAAAAAAGGATTTGCGGGATCAACACCAGCGGCACGGCCATGACCGCCTGCATCGTGCTGCGCGCCAGGGCGGAAATCGCCAGCCCGATGCCCACCGACGCGAACGCCGTGCAGACGAGGCTGCCCAGTTGCCAGAAGGCGGAGCCGTCGATGCCGCGTGCCACGCCGGGGTCCGGATCGCGGTACAGGAACCAGCGCGCCGCCCACAGGCAGCCGTACAGGAACAGGCCTTGCGCCGCCGTCAGGGTGCCGAGCAGCGTGAGCTTGCTCAGCAGATAAGAGTGGCGGCCCAATCCGGCCATGTGTTCGCGGCGGTAGATGGCAATTTCGCGCACGATTTCCTGCGCGGCGTTGGAGCAGCCGAACCAGAGCGTGGACAGGTAGGCGAAGAACAATCCGAGCGCGGTGTCGTCCGTGGCCCAGGCCACCAGCAGGGCGATCACGAGCGGCTGGCCGAGCAGCAGGAGGAAGTTTTTGGGGTCGGCGGACAGGAGGGTCCACTGGCGGGTCCACAGGATGGGCAACGCGAACCGGCGTCTTGCGGGGGCGAGTGACGGGACGCGCGCTGGCGGCACGGCGGACGCGTCGGAGGGAGTGGGGGATTGGCGGTGGTAGTCGTCGCTCCATTCCAGCGCGGTGCGCTCGGCGAGGCGGTCGTAGAGGTTCGTCAGCCGTTGCACGCCGAAGGTTTCGCGCGCCTGCTGGGCGGTGCCGTCGAAGACCAGACGACCGGCGGTGACGACGAAGAGGCGGTCCGTCAGGTAGACGTTTTCGACGATGTGGGTGGTGCAAACCACGGTGCAGCCGCCGTCGGCCAAGTGGCGGAGCAGTTCCATCATTTTGAACTCGGCGGCGGGGTCGAGTCCGCTGGTCGGCTCGTCGAGGAACAGGACGGACGGCCTGCTGAGCAGTTCCACGCCCACGCTGACGCGCTTGCGCTCGCCGCCGGAAAGCCGGGCAACCGGGGTGTGCCGCCGCTCGGTAAGACCCAGCCGCGTGATCGTTTGGGCAACGAGTTTGCGGATTTCAAAAGCGGGCGACCCGGCGGGCAAGCGGAGTTGCGCGCTGAAGAGGAGGGCTTCGGCCACGGTCAGTTCCGGGTGGACAATGTCATCCTGCGGCACGTAGCCGAGCAGGGAGCGCAGCCGGTGGTAGCCACGGTAAAAGTCCGCGCCGTCGTAGCGGACATCGCCCGAGTCGGCGGGCCGCAGGCCGGTGAGCGTGTCGAGTAGCGAGCTTTTGCCCGCGCCGGACGGCCCGAGGATCATCACGAATTGCCCGCGCTCAGCGCGCAGCGAAACGTCCGTCAGGATGGGGGTGCCGCCCGCCTGTCGGTGGAGGTGGTGCGCCTCGATCTCGACCCCGGACAGGCCGGAGGTCCGTGCAAGCGTCCGACCGTCGAAACGGAAAAAGAACGGCCCCATCTGGAGCTGGTCGCCGATCACGAGGCCGTGCCGCTCGAACCGCCGCCCGTTGACGAGCGAACCGGCGCGGCTCAGCAAATCCGTCACCTCGTAGCCACTGGCCGTCCGTTCGATCACCGCATGTTGCCGGGAGATGCTCGGATCGGCGAGCACCACGTCGGCTTCCGGCGCGCGGCCCAGGACCAGACGCTTGCCGCCGAGCGGAACCCGCAAAACTTCCTGGCCGCCGATGAGGACCGTCGCGCTGCCCGGCGCCAGCAGGGCGTCGGCGGCGAGCGCGTCGGCGACGCTGGTGGGCGGCGGGCCGAAACCGTAATGGACGAGAACGGGACCGATTTGCACCAGGTCGCCGGGCAGGAGCGCGCGGGTGATGCCACTGGCGAGCGACGTGCCGTTCACTGAGGTGCCCCAACGGCTGCCCAAGTCTTTCACCGTGCAGCCCACCTGTCCGTCCCATTCAAACCGGCAATGCTGGCGGGAAACCTCCGGGTGCCGGAGCGGAATCTCCACCTCCGGTGAACGACCTGCGACTGACGCGCCGATTCCCAACGAGCACGCAGTGGTCGGTAAACCTGTTAGCACCGTGAGCAGGGGGGGAGTGGCAGGAGGAGAATCTGCAATCATCCGAGAATATCATAAATGATAAATCAAATATGAGAATATTGTTTAAGGTAAGACTGCCCAAACCTCGACCACGCGGTTCTTGTCAGCCTGCTGGGTGCTAAACAACGTGGACCCACCCATCGCCACCGAGTGCATCACGTTTTGCAAACCGCACTTGTCGCGCAAGGTGTCCAGAACGCTGCGTGCGCGGTTGAGCGAAATCTCCGCGTTGACCTTCTCGCTGCCCTTCGGATCGGCGTAACCCAGGACCACGAAGACCACCGTTGGATCGTCGGCCATGGGTCGAATCTGCGGCGAGTCGAGTTGCTGTTTCAGCCGCTCGACATCGGCGGCGCGGACCGTGGTTTCGCCTTTGACGAAAGGGATCGTCAGCACCCGGCCCATGCTGCGGGCGTGGTCTACGCTGGCGTAAAGCTTGTCTTTATTGGCCGCCGAGACGCCGGGCATCAGGTCGATGCGCTTGAGGACCTCGTCGCGCACCTGCGCGTTGCCGGGGTCTTTCACGTCGAGGTTGAGCGGTGCGCTGGCATCCGGGACGGTCGGCGGCGGTTCGGAGACCGGCGAATCGACCGGCAAGGCAGCGTGTACGGGTTTGGACGCCTCGAACGGAGTGAGCGAACTGGCGGGGACCGCGTGGGGAGGGGAAGTCGGACCGGAAGATTCCGCAGCATGGTAGGGAGCGGAAGAGATTTCTTCGACCGGGGGCTTCGATGGTTGGCTCAAAGCCCATGCGACGAGCGCGCCGCTGCCTAGGACTAGAATGCAACCTACGATCAGCGGAAATAGATCGATCCGTTGTTTGCGCCGCTGGAAAAACAGCGTCTTGTCGGGATCGAATTCTGCGGCTGGGTGAGGGTCTTCCGTCGGCATGGCTGGAAACGATCCCGCCCGGGACCCGGCGGAAGGAAAACCCGTCGGGCTGGTGGGATTCGAACCCACGACCTCTGCGACCCGAACGCAGCGCTCTACCAAGCTGAGCCACAGCCCGAAACGGTGTGCTGCGGCGACGGTCCAAGCGAACCTGGAACCTGCCGCCCTTGCAACGACGCTTACTATGCCGTCCGTCCGCGCGCTGGCAAGTGAATTCTCCAAACGGTGATTTGTAGCGGCGCGCGCTACCAACGGGCACAGAAGTTGCGCCTTTGCGGATTTTATGACGACTGCCCGCCGCCGTGTTTTGCTGTTTCTGCTCTGCGCCGCCGTTTTGCTCGGAGCGGGTTACGCCGTCGGTTATGCCAACGCTTACGGACGCTTTTACTCGCCCGAGGCGTTGCTCGACCGGGAGTTGTTGCACATGGATTTCAACAGTCGGTTGCTGCATTACACAATCCTCGGTCGGCAGGCAGACTGCCGCCGGGAACTGGTCGGGCGGCTGCAAGGCGAAGTGACTTTCGTAAGCGAACAGATCGACGGAGGGCTGGCACCCGACAGCCAAGCCAGTGCACGGGTGAGCATCGAGCACGCCCGCACAGTGATGAGCGGGCAGCCGCTGGCGGAAAAAGCGCGAGACTAGCAGCAGGCGACCGGAGAACTATTCCACCGCGCGCATCTTGAACGCCGCGAGCGCGGCCAGGTCGTCGGTGAACGCGCTGCCGTCGGCAAACGTGTTCAACCGGGCGAGTAAATCGGACAAAAAAGGCTGAGCCGGGCGACCGACCGACTCGCCCACGCGCCGCTCGAACGCATCGAAATCCATGCGTTCCCCGCCCGGGTTGACGACATCGTAAAAACCATCCGTGAACAGGAAAAAGCCGTCACCCGGCGCGAGAGTCAGACGGTCTTCTACCGCCGCCAGCACCGGGAGCAAACCCAGAGGCGGACACTGCGAGCGCAGGGTTTCCACCTTGCCGTTGGCGCGCAGGACGAACAGCGGCGGATGGCCCGCGCCCGCCATGGTCATCTCGCCGGTGAGGATGTCGAGCGTCACGCCCATCGCCGTGAGCAGGGAGCGGCCCTTGAACGTCGCGCGGAAATCCGCGTTCACCGCGCGCAGAATCTCGGCGGGCGAACCGGCGGCCTCGGCGGCGTGGCGAAAAAGCAATTTGGCCAAGGCGGTGAGCAGCGCGGCGGACGCGCCGTGGCCGGTCACGTCGGCGATCCAGAAAAACAGTTTGCCGTCGGGCAGCTTGAGCCAATCGTAAATGTCGCCGCCCACCTGAATGAACGGCTGGTAATGCACCGCTACGTTCCAGCCCGGCACGGAGGGCGGCCCCTGCGGGATGATCGTCTGCTGGGTGAGGCGCGCGGCTTCCAGGTCGCGTTCGAGTTCGGAACGCCAGTCGGCGAGTTCCTGGTTCTGCGTTTCGAGCTGGACACGCAACGTGCTCAGGCGCAGTTGCGTTTCGATGCGGGCCTTGAGCACGGCGGGGTTGACCGGCTTGGTGACGAAATCACTCGCGCCCGCCTGGAGACAAAGCACCTCCTGCTGCTCGCCACTCATGCCGGTGAGCATGATGACGGGCAACTGGGCCACCGCGCCGTTGGGGTTGGCGCGCAGGCGTTCGCAAACTTCCGCGCCGTTGAGGTCGCCGGGCATGGAGTAATCCAGCAACAGCAGGTCGGGCAGTTTTTCGTCGATTAGACGCAGGGCTTCCAGACCGCCGCCGCCCTCGCGGCAGGTGAACCCCGAAATTTCCAGGGTGCGCACCAGCAGGCGGCGGCTGAACCGCTCGTCGTCCACCACGAGGATTTCCGGGCGGGGGGCGGCGTCGCTCATAAAGAAAGAAGGCCCGCGGCCCTGCCGGTTTGGCCGCGCGGACCCGGGATTTTTGGTTGCTCGCGCGTTGGGAGGCAGTAGATAAGCATTGTCAGCGGCGGAACGTTGCGATAATAGAGCTACCCGTTGCCAACGCAAACCTGAACCCGCCGGTCGAGCCATTTTTACCGATCCTTTTTTGCCACCCGTTATGAAGTTGCGCCTCCTCCCCATCGCTCTGGGCTGCCTGAGCTTGCTCGCCATCAGTGCGTGTAACGATAGCCAGGAACCGAACACGCCGGTCGGCTTCCATCCGACGCGTCCGCGTGGTCCCGGCGTGGCATCCAGCACGACCGCGACGACCCTGCCGCCCGACCCGGACGCCGAGCCGACGCCGGAACCCACGCCGCGCCCGCCCCGGGTGCCGCGCGAACAAAACGCCAGCCACGAGCCAGCCTCGGCTCCAGGCGGGGATTATCCCTACGGCGTGCCGGTCCCCGGCAAGCCAGGGTACGTGACCAGCCCCTACGCACCGGACGCCGGGATCGTGGACGTGCATGATTTTGCGACCGGCCAGGAGGCCCGCTGCCCGTACACGCAGAAGATTTTCATCGTGCCCTGAACCGACGCGGAGGGCGCGACGATTGCCGTTTCAGCAGCTTGCTATTTTTGGACCGGGTTTGATCGGAGGTTCGGTTGCCTTGGCAGTACACGCTCGCGGGCTTTGCGCCCGCGTCGCGCTCTGGAGCCACAACCCTGCCGAACGCCAAGCGGCCCGGCAGATCGGGGTGGCCGCCGTGGTCACGGATGATCCCGCCGAAGCGGTCCGGGGCGCGGACCTCGTCCTCCTTTGCACGCCTCCGGCGGCGTTGCCGGGCCTGGCCCGGATAGTCGCGCCGCATCTTGAACCCGGCGCGACCGTCAGCGATGTCGCCAGCGTCAAGGCGGGGCTAGTCGAGGAATTGACGGCGATTTTTCAGCGTCCGGGCGAGGTGGACAGCCGATTTATCGGCGCGCACCCTATGGCCGGGGCCGAACGCCATGGGTTGCAGGCGGCGCGGGCAGACCTGTTCGAGCGGTGCGTATGCCTGCTCACGCCGCTGGAAGGGCGAACGGAGCCGGACGCCCTCGAAAACGTCGCGCGTTTCTGGCAGGGACTCGGCGCGCGGGTGCACCGGATGACGCCCGGGGCACACGACGAGGCGGTGGCGGCCGTGAGCCACCTGCCGCACCTCGTCGCCGCCGCGCTGGCCAGTTTGCCAGACGAACAGGCGACCGATTGCGCCGGGCCGGGCTGGCGCGACATGACCCGGCTGGCCGCCGGTTCGCCCGAATTATGGACAGAAATCTTGAGCCATAACCGCAGACCGGTTACAGATGCGCTTCGCGGGATGATTGCGCGGCTGAGCGAAGTGACGGAACTTCTTGAGGCTAGACGTGACGCCGATCTCGAACAGTTCCTGGCGCAAGCCAAACTCCGGCGGGATGGCTGGCAGCCCGACCCTTGAATTTTGCCTCGGCCTGAAGAAATTTTACGAACGTGCGAGAGAAAGTCATTCCAGCGGAATTGAGGGTGAGGCGCGCCCCGCTCATCCAGGCCGAAATCCAGGTGCCCGGGGACAAGAGCATCAGCCACCGGGCGGTGATGTTCGCCAGCCTGAGCAACGGCGTGTGCGTGCTCAGCGATTTTTCGCCCGGCGCGGATTGCTGGAGTTCGGTCGAAGCGATGCGAACCCTGGGCGTGCAGATCGACCAGCCCGAGGAGGGGGGAACAACGCTCATTGTCCACGGGCGGTACCGGCAGCTCAGCGCGCCGCCCAAGCCGATTGACTGCGGCAACTCCGGCACGACGATGCGCCTGCTGGCGGGGCTGCTCGCCGGACAGCCGTTCCGCAGCAAGTTGGTGGGAGACGCGTCGCTTTCGGGCCGTCCGATGAGCCGGATCATCACGCCACTCGAACAGATGGGTGCGCAAATCACCGCCGAGGGCGAGGAGGAAAACTGCGCGCCGCTCGTCATCCAGGGCGGGCGGCTCAAGGCCATCGACTACGTGCTGCCGATGGCCAGCGCGCAGGTGAAAAGCGCGGTGCTGCTGGCGGGTCTCTACGCTTCGGGCAAAACCAGCGTGACCGAACCCGGCCAGAGCCGCGACCACACTGAGCGGATGCTGCGCTATTTCCTAGTCAACTTGACCGAGCAGGAGGAGAAGGACGAGGGCAAACCGAAGCGGCTGACGATCAAGGGCGGGCAGACGCCGGAGTCGCGGAATTTCACCGTGCCGGGAGATATTTCCAGCGCGGCCTTCTGGCTGGCGGCGGCGGCGGCGCAACCGGGCGCGCGGCTGCTGGTCAAGAAGATCGGGCTGAACGACACGCGCACCGGGATTCTTTCCGTGCTGCTGCGGATGGGCGCGCACGTCCACGAGGTCGTGGAGGACACCGAGCAGGTCGAGCCTTCGGGCACCGTGGAGGTGCAGGGCGCGCGGCTGCACGGCACGGTGATCGAAGGACGCGAGATTCCCAACGTGATTGACGAGATTCCCATCCTCGCCGTACTTGGCGCGCTGGCGAGCGGACAGACGGTGATCCGCAACGCGGCGGAACTGCGCGTCAAGGAAACCGACCGGCTGCGTGCGTTGGCCGTGAACCTGAAGGCGATGGGCGCGAAGGTGGACGAATACGCGGACGGGTTGGTCATCACGGGCGGTTATCCGCTGCACGGGGCGCGGCTGGCCAGTTTCGGGGACCACCGCATCGCCATGGCGTTCGCCATCGCCGGGCTGTTCGCCGAGGGGGAGACGGTCATCGAAGACTGCGAGTGCATCGAGACCTCGTACCCCGGGTTTGCAGGAGCCTTGGAGCAGATCATCACGGCCTCCACCGTCGGCGAGCCGACCACACCGGTTATTTCCGACGCGCGCCAGTTTCTCAACCCCGAAAACGCGCCTGCTCCCCCCAAGCGGCGCACCCGCACGGCCCGCGACAAAACCTGAGCGGGGCAGTTCTCTTTTAATTTTCGTGGACACTCCTTCCTCACATCCTCCCGTGGTCATCGCCATCGACGGTCCCGCCGCATCGGGCAAAAGCAGCGTGGCGCGGGCGTTGGCCCATCGGCTAGGCTTCGGTTACATCAACTCCGGGGCATTCTACCGGGCAGTGACGTGGTTCGTGCTGGAGCAGAGTGTTGATCCGCACGACGGACCTGCCGTGGCAGACCTGCTGGAGCGAGCCAAGGTCTCGTGCTGGTTCCGGGAGGGGGAATCGGTGATCGAATTCGACGGAGTGGACCCGGAGCCGTTTCTGCGCGAAACGCGGATCAACGCGCATGTCTCGGCGGTGGCTAGCGTGCCGGAAGTGCGCGCCGGGTTGACGGCGAAACTGCGTGCCATGGCGGCTGGCCGCGATGTGGTCATGGAAGGACGCGACATCGGCTCAGCGGTGTTTCCGCAGACCCAATACAAGTTTTACATCGACGCCTCGCCGGAGGTGCGCGCCCAGCGGCGGCAGGCGCAGGCGGCGGGCGAACAAGACGAAATCGCCGCGCGCGACCGCACGGATTCCACCCGGCGCACGTCGCCGTTGGTGATCGCGGAGGACGCGCACGTCATCGACAGTTCGCGGCTGACGATTGACGGCGTCGTGGGGGAAATCATCGGTCGCCTCAAGCTCAAGAAATTGCCCGCCGCCCTGCTGCCTGCGCCCCGGCCATGAACCCGACGTACTGGTTCTTCCTGCGGTTTGCGCAGATCATTGCCAAGACGTGTTTTTCGCTGGAAGTCATCGGGCGTGAGAATTTGCTGATGACCGGCGGCAGCCTCCTAGCGATGAACCACCAGAGCTATCTTGATCCGCCGGTGGCTGCACT
Organism: uncultured Chthoniobacterales bacterium; assembly: GCA_964236475.1. Lineage (GTDB taxonomy): Bacteria > Verrucomicrobiota > Verrucomicrobiia > Chthoniobacterales > SZAS-18 > CAHJWO01. The sequence continues at coordinate 4,008 of CAXSED010000048.1, read as the reverse complement.
GGTTTCCGATCCGCGCCCGATCCATTTTCTGGCGCGCAAGACGTTGATGCAATGGCCGGTCCTCGGGGCGTGTTTTCCGCGTCTCAACGTGATCCCCATCGACCAGGAACGCCCGGACATGAGCGCGCTCAAGAGCGTGATCCGGCTGGTGCGGGCGGGGGAATCGACGGTGGTATTTCCCGAGGGCGCGCGCACGCTCGACGGCGAGTTGCAACCGGCGCAACCGGGGATTGGACTCATCATCGCCAAGACGCTCGCGCCCGTGGTGCCGATGCGGGTGTTCGGGGCATTTGAAGCCATGCCGCGCAACGGGACGCGGATTCGCATGCACCCGATCACCGTGAAGATCGGTTCGCCACTGTTTTTCACGGCGCGGGACGTGGCGGCGGATCAGGGCGAAGGGCGCGAGCTTTACCAGCGGTTGAGCGAGCGGGTGATGGCGGCGATTGCGGCGATTGAGCCGCCGACGCGACGTTCGTTGTTCTAGAAATTTGTTTTCCCGGGAAGCAATTATTGTCCCGCGCCGTTGGCGGTAACCTGGACCACCGCGAGCACCGGGCTGCCCAGCGTGTAGGCAGTGCCCTTTTTTACCTTGAGGAAAACGGTGGTGGCCGGGGCGGGAGTTGTGCTCTGCACGGGAACCACTTTCACGCTGACGCCCGACGTACCGGCGGGGATCGTCACCGAGCCGGAGGTGCCGAGGGCCGCGCCCTTGGAAACCAGCACGTAATCGGTGCCAAGGACCGCCGTGCTGGTGGTGGTGATTTTGAAGCCGACCGTCAAAGCGGCAGTATTATCTCCGCCGGCGCGCGTGATCTTGAACTTGCCAGCGCTGCCGTCCGCCTTGGAAGCCGTCGCAACGGTGGCCAAGACGGAAACCGTCGGCACGACGACCGGCGGCGCGACCGTGGCGACGGTCAGTGAGGTGGGCGTGGTGCCGGTCAGGGCGTTGGCGGTAACGGTCAACGGGCCGGTCTGCGCGCCGGTGGGCACGACGACTTGCAGCACGGTCTTGGAGAGCACTGTGAAACTGGCCGCCGCCACGGACGAGTTGTCCGCGCCGACGAAGGTGACGCCGGTGGTGCCGACGAAATGATCGCCCTTGATGAGAACCGTGTCACCCGCCTGCGCGCTAGTCTGCAGGAGGAAGGTCGGCTGGGGCACGGGCGAGGAGAGGCCCGCGTTGATGGTAAAAACGGTGCCGCTCGAGCCGTTCTGACCGGCGGTGGTGCCGTAGAGCCTGCCGTCGCTGCCCTGGGTCAGGCCGCCCACGGGAAACCCGCCGTCCGTGCTGTCGGCAAAGCTGTAGAGCAGGGTATATCCGCCGGTGGGCGTGACAGAATAAATCGTGCCGTCGCCATAGGCGCCACCTGCGGCGGTGGTGCCGTAGAAATTGCCGTTGCTGGCCAACGTGAGATTACCGAGTGGATTGCTCCCGTCGCCGACGAGCGGCACAAAGTTGTACAGCGAGGTCACGGTCGCGGTATTGCCGGAAACCACGAAGCGGAAAATCGCGCCCGCTCCGTAGTTGCCTCCCTGGTTGGACACGCCGTAGAACGCGCCATCGACTCCTTGGACCACCCCGCGCAGTGGACGCGAGCCGTCGGTGCCGCCCGTGAAGCTGTAGAGCGTGGTCAGCGCGCCAGCCGGGGTGACGCGGAAGAACGTGCCGAGGCTGTTCGTCCCCCCCTGGGCCGTCGTGCCGTAGAAGTTTCCGTCGAGCGCCTGGATGAGATCGCTCTGCGGATAGATGCCCGCGAGGCCGCCCGTGATCGTCGCTAGCGTGATGACCCCACCCGTGGGCGGCGTGGCGCGGAAGATCGTGCCATCGTTATCCGTGCCGCCGTACTCGGCAGTGCCGTAGAGCAGTCCGTCGATGCCTTCGACCAACGTGCCGACAGGGTTGCCGCCGGGATCGCCGTTTGTGAAGCTGGCCAGGACGGCCAGCTTGCCGGTGGTCGGGACAACCTGATACAATGTGCCGTAGCCGCTGCTGCCGCCGGCATTGGTAGTGCCGTAGAAATTGCCGTCGCGCGCCTGCACGAGACCACCTTCCGGCATCTTACCCTGGGTGGATCCGGTAAAGGTGTTGAGCGCGATGAACGCGCCGCCGTTGAGGTTGAGGCTGAAGACCGTGCCGTTGTCGCTGCGGCCCCCGGTGCTGTTGACGCCATAGAATTTGCCGTCTGCGCCTTGGACGAGCGTGGCATAGGGCACGTTGCCGTCGCTTGCGGCGTCGAAGGTGTGGATCGTGGTCAGGTTGAACGTGGCATGCGCAGTCGGCAGGCCGAACAGACCGAGGCAAGCCCCGGCGAGGAGCGTTAGGCGAGAGATCGAGAGCAGGCGATGGGGCAAGGACATCGGGGTAGGGATGGGGAAGAAAGGTCGGAGAAACTACAGAGCAAATTTTACGCCTCTCGAACGATCCCGGCAAATGGTTTTGGCAAAGGATGGCCGTTGCGCGCGGCAGGCTTTTGCAGCATACAAGGGGTTCTCCCGCCATGCCCCTGAACGCCGAATTCCTCGCGGACGATCCTGTAAATTCCCCTGTGGCCACGGGGCCAGCGGTTTACGGCCAGCGTCCGGCGCAGATTCTGGCGGTGGCGATGTTAGTAGCGCTTGCTCTCGTCACGCTGTTGCGGTGGACCGGCGACGGAGCCTCCACGCTAGAAAAAGCGGTGCAGCAGCCGATCCCGACGGATGCCATGCCCAGTTCCCCTCGCGTAGACCTCACCGCTCCCGACCCCGGGGACTCCCCACCATGAAAATCGCCCGTGCGCTCATTTCCCTGTCCGACAAAACCGGTTTGCTGCCTTTTGCCCGCGCGCTGACGCAGGAACTGGGCGTCGAAATCCTCTCGACCGGCGGCACCGCCAAGACCCTGCGGGAAGCGGGGATTGCCGTCACTGAAGTGGCGGATTACACCGGGTTTCCCGAGGTGTTTTCCGGTCGGGTCAAGACGCTGCACCCGCGCATTCACGGCGGGTTGCTGCACCTGCGCGACGACGCGGAACACCAGCGGCAGGCCGCCGAGCACGGCATCCAGCCGATTGACCTGCTCGTGGTCAATCTGTATCCGTTCAAGGAGACCGTGGCCAGGCCGGGCGTGACGCTGGAGGAGGCCATCGAGCAGATCGACATCGGCGGGCCGTCGATGCTGCGCAGCGCGGCGAAGAATCATCGCTCGGTGACCGTTGTGACCGACCCGGCGGATTATGATGCCGTGTTGGCCGCGATGCGGGAGAACGGCGGCGAAACGACGCTCGGCCTGCGCGAACGGCTGGCCGTGAAAACGTTCATCGTCACCGCCGCCTACGACCATGCCATCGCCGATTTTCTCAACCGCGAGCAGCAGACCGGCGTGTCTTACGACCTGTCGTTGCCGCTGGTGAGCCACCTGCGCTACGGCGAAAACGCGCATCAGGAGGCGTCGCTGTACGGGAACTTTGACGAGTATTTCCAGAAGCTGCACGGCAAGGAGCTTTCGTTTAACAACATCCTGGATATTTCCGCCGCCGCGCAGTTGATCGGCGAGTTCGAGGAGCCAACGGTCGCCATCCTCAAACACACGAATCCTTGCGGGGTCGGCAGCGACGAGGATTTGCGCGAGGCATGGGACAAGGCGTTCGCCACGGATAAACAAGCTCCGTTCGGCGGGATCATCATTTGCAATCGTCCGCTGACCGAAGGGTTGGCGCGCGACGTGAGCGAGATCTTCAGCGAGGTCATCATCGCGCCGGATTTCGAGCCGGACGCCCGGGCGCTGCTCCAGCGTAAGAAAAACCTGCGGCTCATCCGGCAACTCCAATCGGCAAACGTGGGCGGCGCGGTGCACGACGTGCGCTCGGTGGTCGGTGGCGTGCTGGTGCAGGACCGGGACCGTGCGCTGCTCGGGCCGGAGGGTTACAAGGTCGTCACCAAACGCCAGCCCACGGAGGCGGAGTTACGCGCGCTGATGTTCGGCTGGCGGGTGGTCAAGCACGTCAAGAGCAACGCCATCGTGTTCAC
>CAXSED010000047.1:0-30613 GCA_964236475.1 uncultured Chthoniobacterales bacterium | reverse complement strand
TAAGAAAACCCGTTTCACAGGAAGCGAAACGGGTTTTCTCCTTGCGGGGGGGGGAATTGGGCGTAACGACGGCTCAGATGCCGCTGCGAAGGTCTTTGGCCACGGCCAGCCTGACCGTGCGCGATTGCTTGATGTTCAGTGGTTCGCGCGTGTTTGGATTCGTGCCGAGGCGTGCCTTGCGCTCAACCACCTTGAACGTGCCGAAACCGACGAGTTGGACCGATTTGTCTTTTTGCAGTCCCGCCTTGATTCCTTCGATCACCAAGGAGACTGCACGGTCCGCTGCCACCCGACTGCCGTCCTGGCCCATGCCTTTTTGGACGTAGTCGATGAGAGCGGCTCGGTTCATATTTGGAATGCTTGCCGCTCCGACAGGAGGAAGGGGTCTCTAACGATCCTCCGACCGACTATCTGCAACGATCGATCTGCTAATGCGGGAATTTTTCACGGCTGTCAATTACCTTTTTTATAAAAAAAGATTTACCGTTATCCTCCAGTGCCACTTTTGGCCTTGTTGGAGGCGTGGAAAGGCGATGGCTGCGAAAAAAGGTTGCCTGCCCGTAATCGGCCAGTATTATGATCGCCCTTCCACACTGCCTCGTGGTGTAATGGTAGCACAAGTGACTCTGAATCACTTTGTCAAGGTTCGAGTCCTTGCGAGGCAACCACCAATCGGCCCCTCGCCGATTCTTATCCAGACGGGAATCGTCGCTTGGATGGCGGTCAATTCTCTCTAGGAACTGGCCGAGTTAGCGAAAACTCGCATGGTGGCTCTATGAAACATGCTTTCTGCAAAATGTTCTTGGCCGCGCTGCTCGTTGCCACATCTTGGAGCGCGCGGGCGGCTGACACAAACTGGCAACTCATATCGGTTGGTGGCCGGGATTATTTGAGCCTTGGAAACGTCGCAAAATTCTATCAGTTACGCGCCGAGCAAGACCCGGTCGATTATCATTGGGTGCTCAGCGACAGCCGCGTACGGTTGGAAACGTGTTCTAACCCTAAAGAGCTGCACATCAATGGTGTGAAGCAATGGTTGGCTTATCCGCTGCTCAGCGAGAACGGCGACACTTTGATCTCGCGTTTGGACCTGGCAAAAACTGTCGAACCTTGTCTGCGACCAACGTTTATTGGCAATCTCTCGTCTTTTCACACGGTAGTCCTAGATGCTGGGCATGGCGGCCAGGATGGTGGCGGACACGGTCTAGCCGGTCAGGAAAAGGCCTACACGCTCGATGTCATCAAAGACCTGAAAAAATCCCTCGAAGCAAAAGGTTTGAAGGTGGTTCTCACGCGGGATGACGACGTTTATCTACCACTCGAAGCGCGCGCTGATCTTGCCAACCATGCGTCGGACGCGGTTTTTGTGAGCGTGCATTTCAATTCTTCGGCTGATGCTTCCGCGAAAGGCTTCGAAGTGTTTGCGATGACGCCTTACGGTGCTGCATCGACTGGCGACCTCGCTGTGACTCCCGAACAGTTTAAACAAATGCCGGGCAACGATTTCGACAATGCGAGCCTCGCCTTGGCGACTTGTGTGCACCACTCGCTGCTCGGGCACATTTCAGATGGCGACCGGGGAGTCAAACGCGCACGGTTCGCAGTGCTACGGCTCACGCACGCACCCGCCATTCTCGTGGAGGGTGGTTTCATGAGCAACGGCGTCGAAGGCCGAGAAATTAACGACCCGGCGTGGCGAGAAAAACTAGCAGAGTCCATCGCCATCGGCGTGCGGAGCTTTCAGAACGTCGCCGAGTACAAGGAACCTCCGAAACTCGTAGCGGATTATCGTGGCGAGGCTATGCCCGGCGTGGCAACTCTCGTCAATCCCGCTGTTTTTGCGGCCAACTCGCCCAAGACGAAGGTTGAAGTCGTGCCGGTAAGCAATCCGCGGCCATAACGGTGGCGGGGCAGCGGACAAATCGGGTGCTTCCGCAAGCGGGCTGTTCTGGAGAGTTATTTTTTGCCGCCTCGTTCTAGACGTGGGATTGGCCTTGTCGTATAGGGAGCGGCGGCTCTACATTTCCGGTTTATCGAAGGCACCTATGATCGCAGCGAAAGACTCCCTTGGACCGCACAGCAGTGACCAACTTCCCAACAGCCGCCGGGTGTACGCGCCCGGCAAAATCCACGCGGATGTGCGGGTGCCGTTCCGGGAGATCACACTGGCACGGACCAACGGCCCCGGCGGAACCGTAGAGGAAAATCCTGCGGTGCGGGTATACGACACCAGCGGCCCTTGGGGCGATCCCGAAGCCAATTGCGATGTGTTTCAGGGTTTGCCGCCATTGCGGCAACCGTGGATCATCGGGCGCGGCGACGTGGAGACGTATTTTGGCCGGGAAATCTTGCCGCAAGACAATGGCTACCTTTCACGGGGACACGAAGAACTTGCGGTAACTCACGGACGGCTGGACGCCTTCCCCGGCTTGAAACGCCAGCCCCTGCGGGCGAACCAGAATCACCCCGTCACGCAACTTTGGTATGCCCGACAGGGGGTCATCACCCCCGAGATGGAATACATCGCCATCCGTGAAAACCTGGGGCGGCAGGCCGCTTACGAAGCGGTGGAGAACAAACAGGGCGCGCGCAACGTGCCCAACCAGCAGCATCCCGGCGAGAGTTACGGCGCAGGCATCCCGGAATTTATCACGTCGGAATTCGTGCGCGCGGAAGTGGCGCGGGGTCGGGCCATCATCCCGGCGAACATCAATCACCCGGAACTGGAGCCGATGATCATCGGGCGGAACTTTCTGGTGAAGATCAACGCCAACATCGGCAATTCGGCGGTGGCGAGTTCCATCGAGGAAGAAGTCGAGAAAATGCGCTGGGCCACCAAATGGGGCGCGGACACCGTGATGGACCTTTCGACGGGCAAAAATATCCACGCGACCCGCGAGTGGATTTTGCGCAACAGTCCGGTGCCCATCGGAACCGTGCCGATTTACCAGGCATTGGAAAAGGTCAACGGACGGGCGGAAGACCTGACATGGGAAGTGTTCCGCGACACGCTGATCGAACAAGCTGAGCAGGGCGTCGATTATTTCACGATCCACGCCGGTGTGTTGCTACCGTTCATTCCGATGACCGCCCGCCGGGCCACGGGCATCGTGTCGCGCGGCGGTTCGATCATGGCGAAATGGTGCTTGGCCCACCACAAGGAGAATTTCCTTTACACGCGTTGGGATGACATTTGCGGGATCATGGCGGCGTATGATGTGAGCTTCTCGATTGGCGACGGCCTGCGGCCCGGCTCCATTGCCGACGCCAACGACGAGGCGCAATTCGCGGAACTAAAAACGCAGGGCGAGCTGACCCGGCGCGCCTGGGACTTGGGTGTGCAGGTCATGAACGAAGGCCCCGGTCACGTGCCCATGCACATGATCAAGGAGAACATGGATAAGCAGCTCGAATGGTGCGGCGAGGCGCCGTTTTACACGCTCGGGCCGCTGACCACGGACATTGCTCCTGGCTATGACCATATCACCAGCGGAATCGGCGCGGCGATGATCGGTTGGTTCGGCTGTGCGATGTTGTGTTACGTCACCCCGAAGGAACATCTCGGCCTGCCGAATAAGGATGACGTGAAAGTGGGTGTCATCACTTACAAGATAGCCGCCCATGCCGCCGATTTGGCGAAGGGGCATCCCGGCGCGCAGCACCGTGACAATGCGGTGAGCAAGGCGCGTTTCGAGTTCCGTTGGGAGGACCAGTTCAACCTGTCGCTCGACCCCGAGACGGCGCGCGAATACCACGACGAAACCTTACCGCAGGAAGGCGCAAAAACCGCCCATTTCTGTTCGATGTGCGGCCCGCATTTCTGCTCGATGAAGATCACCGAGGACGTGCGCAAATATGCGGCGGAGCAGGGGATTGTCGAGGCTGCTGCGCTGGAGGCCGGGATGGCGCAGAAATCCCAGGAATTCGTCGAGGGCGGCGCGGAAGTCTACGTCGGGAAATAAACTGACGGAGCCGCGCCGGGAACTATCCTCGGATGGCGTGTGCTTGGAGGTCCTTCAGGTCCACAAACTCTAGGGCCGAGGAATGGGTTGCCGCCAGATCGACGCGAGGTGCAAACCCGGCTTCCAACGCTTCCGCCCACCGGGTCACACACAGACACCACTTGTCGCCGGGCTTGAGACCGGGGAAATCGTATTCGGGGTGAGGCGTGAGCAAATCATTGCCCTGCACGCGGGAGAAATCCAAAAACTCCTCGGTCATCACAGCGCAAACCGTGTGCAGGCCGGTGTCACCCGGGCCGGTGCGGCAATAACCGTCGCGGTAGAATCCCGTGACAGGGTCCTGGCAACAGGAGCGTAGCAGACCTCCAAGAACGTTCGTTGGCATAAAGCAGAGTCGAACTAGGAAGCGGAATCACGTTGCCAGCGACATCTTCTTCAACTTGGGCGTGATGACGTAGGCGCAATACGGGTTCCGGTTCTTGTTGTTGTTGTAATAATCCTGGTGGTAATTTTCGGCGGGGTAAAAAGTTTCCGCTGGCGCGATTTCCGTGACGATGGGCCGGTCAAAATCTTTGGTGGCGGTCTGTTTACTCGCCTCGATGATCGCGCGTTGTTTTTCGTCGTTGTAGTAGACCGCGCTGCGGTACTGGGTGCCCACGTCATTGCCTTGGCGGTTGAGCGTCGTGGGATCGTGCATTTTCCAGAATGCGGTGAGCATTTCGTCCAGCGTCGTTTTCGTGGGATCAAACACGATCTTGCTCACCTCGGCGTGGCCGGTATCGCCACCGCAAATCTGTTCGTAGGTGGGATTGAGAGTTGCGCCGTTCGAGTAACCGCTGGTCACGCTCAAAACACCGGGCAACTGCTGAAAAACTGCTTCCGTGCACCAGAAGCAACCGGCGCCGAACGTGATCGTCTCCGTGTTTTCCGACGTGGGCGATGAGGTAGAGTCCATACGACAACATACCATTCCTTACACCGACGCGCACGCTGGGCAGCAGGTTTTTAAAGGGTATTTAGCGCGTCGCGGCGGGAGGATTTTCGGCCAGCACCGCAATCCATTGGCCCTTTCGCTCCTCGGAATAGATCACCTGACCGCCGAGCAGTTGTTTCAGATCATTGAACTTCATTCCCGCCGGGGTGGAATAAACCAGAGCGACATCGAACGAGGAACGATGGGACAATGCCTGTTCCAAGGAGGCGCGCTTGAAATCCTCGACCGGAAAAACCCGGACCGGCCAGTTGACGTAACCGAGCATTGGCGTGGTCAATTCGTTGGTGGCAGGCCACGCGGTCAGCACCCTCGCCCGGGGTACGTGCTTGGCAATGAACCGGGCGGCATCCATGTGCAGGAGGATGAAATCCCGGTAAGCCAGGTTTTCCTCCCACGTGAACGTGGCGGGGGGATTGACCTCGCAACGATACGCGAACGCCGCGCACACCAACGCGATGCCGAGTTCCCAGTACCGCGCGCACCGCCAGATGATCGACACCCAGAGCAGGACCAGCAGCGGAAACACCGGCAACATGTAACGGGCAAGCACCGCGCCGCCGACCAACGAGAGCGCCGCCACATGCGCCAGGATCAACACAATAAACAACGCTGCTACGGGCGGTTCGATCCCGGCGTGCGCCGTAGTTAGAGGTCGTTTCGGGCGGTAAATCAAAGCCAGGAGTCCGGTGAGAGTCAATGCCCAGAGATTCATGTGCTGGCTCACCTGCGAAAATCGCCTTGTGAACGCGCCGTACACTCGCGCCCCGTTTAGCGTGGCTCCGACGTTGTAGCGAACGTACTCCGGATTGCCGAACGTGTAACCAGTCTTAACATGGTGGTATGCGAACCAAGTGGCCAGCGGCAACAAAGCCAACAGCAGGGTAAAGGACGAGAGAATGCCCCGATCCGGCCCCGTGCCCGCAAAACGAGCGAACCAGGGACTTTTTCGGAGCACGGAGCAGACGATTTCCCAGCTGCACAGCGTCACCGGGATGAGTGCGGCGGTCTCTTTGGTCACTGTTGCGAGCGACAACAGCGCGATGCAGAGCAACCGCCGCCACCCTGCATTCGCCGATGGCCGCGGGACCGGTTCGGGCACGTAGAACACGAGCGCCCAAACCGTCAGAGCCGTGACCATCATGTCCAGATGAGCCAGGGAACTCTGCGCAAAGAAAACGGGATAAAGCGCGGTGCATAAGACCGTCGCCATAGCGACTTGCACATTGGCCACGCGCGCCGCCATCCGATAGGCTCCGAGCAACGCCGCCGCCGCAACCAGCAGCATCGCCGTGCGGGTCACGACATGGTGAAAACCGAACAACTTCCAGGCCAGCGCGAGGTAGCTCATCACCAGCGGCGGATGCGCGTTCGACAGGGTCGAGAACGGGATGAAACTTCCGTTCGTATAGATGTCGTGCGCCGCCGGGATGAAATACCCTGCTTCGTCCCAGTAGTACGGCAGCTTGAGAAAGGGAATGTGCAGCAACCAGATCGCCCCGAAGATGGTTCCCAAGACAACGAGGAGATGGCCCCGGCGTCGAGGGAGATGACCCGGGCGCAACGAACTGGTTTCGTGGGTGGTCATCCGATCCTGCGGATATAATCGCCTCAAGCGGAATTTGTAAACCACGATCCGTCGAAAACCACCACTGCATTGTCTAATTTGCCGGATGACCCAAATCCACCGCGTGGTACGCAACCTGTAGGATGATGTGAGGGGCCCGATACCAAATGTGGGGTGTTTGGTTCGATTTACGTGAAGAAAAGAGTTGTTTTTTGAGGCGGTAAAAGCTATGCTTCCAAACGATAAGTCCCACGCTGGCGGTGTGGTTTACTCATCCCTTCCATGCAAGAAACGTCTTCTCCCACCGAATCGGATTTTCACCTCCACAAGGATCAGGAATATAACGCCGCCCAAATCGACAAACTCGAAGGTCTGGCGGGCGTCCGACAACGCCCGGGCATGTACATTGGGCCGACGGACGAGCGGGGCTTGCACCACTGCGTTTTCGAGGTGTTGGACAATTCCATCGACGAGCATTTGGCCGGATTTTGCTCACGAATCGACGTGACCATCCATATGGACGGAAGCTGCTCCATCCGCGACAACGGGCGCGGCATTCCGGTCGACATCAGCGAGAAGTTCGGTATTCCGGCCATTGAACTCGTGCTGACCAACCTGCACGCGGGCGGCAAATTTGGGCAGGGGGCCTACAAATATTCCGGCGGCTTGCATGGCGTCGGCGCGAAGTGCGTCAACGCGCTTTCAGATTGGTTCAAGGCCGAGGTGTCCCGCAACGGCAAGGTGTATCACATGGCATTCGAGCGTGGGGTGACCACGCAGAAGCTGACCGTCATCGGCGAACTGCCGAGCGCGAAAATTACCGGCACGCTGATCACCTTTTTGCCTGACCCGACAATTTTCACGATCACGACTGATTTCAAGTTCGAGCGACTGGCCAGCCGGTTGCGGGAACTGGCGTTTTTGAATCCCGGTTTGGAGATCATGTTATCCGATGAGCGCGCCGAGACGGAGCGCAAAGAGATGTATCTCTACAAGGATGGCATCCAAGAATTCGTGCGGCAGTTGGGAGAGAACAAGAAGGTGCTCTTTCCGAAGCCGATCGTGCTGTACGGGCGTCGCAAGGTTAAGTTCAAGAACAAGGATCAGGAGGAAATCGAGGACGACATGCACGTCGACTGTGTCATGCAGTACAACGATAGTTACACGGATAATCTTTTGTTTTTCACCAACGCGATCCCGAACCCGGATGGCGGGACGCATTCGGTGGGCTTCCGTACGGCGTTGACACGGGCAATCAACACCTATGCCAAGGCGAATAACCTGCTCAAGGAAAAGGACCCGGTCATCACCGGAGACGACGTGCGCGAGGGGTTGGTGACGGTGTTGGCGATCAAGCATCCTAATCCGGGATTCGAGTCGCAGACGAAGGTCAAACTCGTGACCCCGGAGGTGGAAGGCATCGTCTCTTCGCTCGTATACGAAGGGCTGACGTTTTTCTTCGAAACGAACAAAAAAGACGCGCAAGCCATCGTCGAAAAGGCATTGACCGCCGCCAGCGCGCGTGAGGCTGCCGCCCGGGCGCGTGGATTGGTCCGCAAAACGGCGCTCGGCTCTGGCGGGCTCCCCGGAAAGCTGGCGGATTGTTCCGAGCGCGACCCGGATCAAACCGAGCTTTTCATCGTCGAGGGTGACTCCGCCGGTGGCAGCGCCAAACAGGGGCGGGATCGTCGAACGCAGGCGATTTTGCCCATTCGCGGCAAACTCATCAACGTGGAGAAGGCGCGCCTGGACAAGGTACTGGCCAACACGGAAATTCGCACGATGATCACCGCCATCGGGACGGGCATCGGCGACGGCGAGCAAGAGGGCAGCTTCAATCTTGAAAAACTGCGTTACGGACGGATCATCATTATGACGGACGCCGATGTGGACGGTTCGCACATCCGCACCTTGTTGTTGACGTTTTTCTACCGCCAGATGGCTGACCTCGTGCGCAAGGGGCACATCTACGTGGCCCAACCGCCGCTTTACCAAATCAAACGGCGCAAGCGCGAAGAGTACGTCGATGATGATGCCCAGTTGAACAAGATTCTCGTCAGCTTGGGGACCGAAGACGTGCGTTTGCGCAACGTCGCGGACGGCAAGGAGTTCACGACCGAACAGCTCAAGGACATTCTCGATCTGCTGGAGAAACTGGACAAATACGCTGCTTCCATCCGACGGCACGGCGGCGATTTCGAGCAATATCTAGCCAAGCGGGCCACTTCGGGCGGAAAGCTGCCCGCGTACCTCGTGAAGGTACGCGAGGGCAATCAGGAGAGCGTGCATTATTTCGCGGAAGACGCGACGGTGCGGGAATTCTCGCAGCAAAACCCGGATTTGAATCTGTACGGTGCCCCGGGCATGGACACGCCGGCGGTTGCCGCGCTGGATGGCGCTGCCTCCGAGAACGGGGACGGGCACGCTCCGGTTGCCCAATCGCCGCGCCAGCAAGGGCCGCGTCGGCGTGGCAAGCTCATCGAACTCTACGAATCGACGGCGGTGCAAAAGCTGATCGACGACCTTGCCCGCAAGGAATTGCACATCGACCATTATTCCGCACAGGATCAGCCGCTGTTCGAATTGCTCGAAGGGGCGGGGGACCGAACCGTGGCGCATCCCATTTTCTCGATGCCCGAGATTTTAGAACGCATCAAGGAACACGGTCGTCGCGGGGTGCAGATCAAGCGGTTCAAGGGACTCGGTGAAATGAACGCCAAGGAATTGTTCTCGACCACCATGGACCCGGAGCGGCGCAAATTGCTACGGGTCAATCTGGACGATAACAACGCGATCAAGGCAGACGAGATGTTCACCGTGCTCATGGGCGACGTGGTAGAGCCGCGCCGACAGTTCATCGAGGACAACGCGCTCAACGTGCGCAATCTCGACGTTTGAGTCGCCCAGCGATGGACACGCCGCTTGCTGTGTTGCCTGCCGCCGACGAGGCGAAGCCGGTCGTGGGGATGATCCACGTCGGCGCGTTGCCCGGCACCCCGGGCCACCGGCAAATGCTCGACGAAATCGCGCGGGCGGCCTGCGCGGACGCCCGGCTCTACGAGGCGGCGGGCGTCAACTGCCTGATGCTCGAAAACATGCACGACGTGCCGTACCTGCGCGGCACGGTCGGCCCGGAGATTGTCGCGGCGATGACGATGCTCGCAGGCGCGGTTCGTGCCGTGACGCACCTGCCCATCGGCCTGCAAATCCTGGCGGCGGCGGACATTGAAGCAATGGCGGTGGCACACGCGACGGGTCTGGATTTCATCCGCACGGAATGTTTCGCATTTGCGCACATCGCGGACGAGGGCATCATGGAATCCAACGCCGCGAAATTGCTCCGGTACCGCCGCCAGATCGGCGCAACGGACGTGCAGGTCTGGGCAGACATCAAGAAGAAGCACTCGTCCCACGCGTGGACCGCCGATCTGACGCTAGGTGACATGGCCGAAGCGGCGGAATTCATGGGAGCCGAGACGATCATCGTCACCGGCGTGAGCACGGGCAAACCGCCAAGCGCGGCGGAGGTAGCGGCGGCGCGCGGTCACTGTCAGTTGCCGGTGTTCGTCGGCTCGGGCGTTTCGATGGAAAACGTCGGCGAGCTGCTGATGGCATCGGACGGACTCATCGTCGGGTCGCACTTCAAGCGCAACGGGCACTGGGCCAACGAGATCGACGAGGAACGGGTGCGCGAGTTCGTGGCTGAGGCCGCCCGTGTGCAAGCTCTCCCTGACTCACCGGCGTCTGTGGTCAACGCCGGGAGCGGGGGACTGGTGGCTGCCGCCGCGCTGGAAGCGGCGCGCAACCGTGGGGCCAAAGATTCAGGCGGACGCGTCCCGTTCCCGGCCTTTCCCCAGAAGCCGCGCCAGTAGGCCGCCAAAACGTTCGCGCGAGGACTCCTGACCCACGGCGCGTATCAAGGCCTTGCGCTGCCCGACCAACACGACCAGTCGCCGCCCGCGCGTGATCCCGGTGTAAAGCAGGTTGCGTTGCAGCAAAATGTATTGGCTCATCGCCAGCGGCACCACCACGACGGGAAACTCCGACCCCTGCGCTTTGTGAATTGTGATCGCGTAAGCAGGTGCGATTTCGTCCAGTTCGCCGAACGCATAAGTCACCGTGCGGGACTCGAAACGCACGGTGAGTTCGTCCTCCTCGTGGTCGATGCGCTCGACGAAACCGAGGTCGCCGTTGAACACTTCTTTGTCGTAGTTGTTCTGGGTCTGGATGACCTTGTCACGGGGGCGAAACTGCCAGCCGAATTTTTCCACGCTTGCCTCGCCGGGGCGGGAGGCGTTGAGCGTGTCTTGCAGGGTGGCGTTCAAAGCCCGCGCGCCGATGGGTCCCCGGTTGGTCGGGCAGAGGATTTGGATGTCGCGGACGGGATCGACGCCCCACTTCTTCGGGATGCGGCTGCCGGCGAGTTCGGCCAGCGTTGCGGCGATTCGTTCCGGTTCGTCGCGCTCGATGAAGAAGAAATCTGTTTCCGCGCCGTCAGCTGGTGGTTGCAGGTCGGGAAGCTGACCTGCATTGATGTGGTGCGCGCTGGTGATGATGCGGCTCTCGGCAGCCTGGCGAAAAATTTCCGTCAGGCGCGCGGTCGGAACGGCCCCGCTTTCGATGAGATGGCGCAACACCAGACCCGGCCCGACGGAGGGTAACTGATCCACGTCGCCGACGAGGAGTAACCCCGCCCCGCGCGGCAGGGCGCGCAGCAGGGCGTGCATGAGCGGCACGTCCACCATGGAAGATTCGTCCACGACGAGCAGATCACCGTCCAGCGGGTTCTGGTCGTTGCGCACGAAACCGTTGCCACCGGGGCCAAATTCGAGCAGGCGATGGATGGTCTTGGCCTCCATGCCGGTCGCCTCGCCGAGCCGTTGGGCGGCGCGGCCCGTCGGCGCGCACAGGGTGCAGCGCACTTTTTTCGCGCGCAGGATGGAGAGGAAGGCATCCATCAAAGTGGTCTTGCCCACACCCGGGCCACCTGTGATGATGAACACCCGCGCCGTGAACGCCTCGCCGAGCGCCTGTCGCTGGCTCGGAGAGAGCAAACGTCCGGTGTTCTTTTCGTACCAAGGGATGGCGATTTCCAAGTCAATCTCCGGGTAAGACGACGGCTCGTTGGCCAGCGCCAGGATTTTACGCGCGATACTTTTCTCCGCGCCGAGCAGGCCGGGCAGATAAATGAGCGGCTGTCCGGTCACCTCGTCGCGTTCTAGTTCCTCGCTGCCGAGCGCTTGTGCGAGGGCCGCCGTCACCACCGTCTCATCGACTTCCAGCATCCCGGCGGCATGGCGAACGAGGATTTCCTCCGGCAATGCGCAATGCCCCTCGCTTGTGGACTCAAACAGTGTGTGGCGCAGCCCGGCGGCGGCGCGCTGGAGCGAATCCGCCGCCACGCCAAGCCGCCGGGCGATGCCGTCCGCCGTTTTGAACCCGATGCCATGGATGTCCCGCGCAAGTTGGTAGGGATTCGCGCGCACCTTTTCGATGGCCTGGTCGCCGTAGGTCTTGTAGATGCGCACCGCGCGGCTGGCACTCGCGCCGTGGGAATGCAAAAAGACCATGATCTCGCGCACCACCTTCTGCTCGGCCCACGCGACCTTGATGCGCCGCCGCCGCTCCGGGCCGACCTTATCGACTTCCTCCAAGCGTGCGCTCTGCGTGTCGATCACATCGAAAACTTGTTCGCCGAATTTGGCGACGAGTTTCTTCGCCAGCACCGGGCCGATTCCTTTGATCAACCCGCTGCCGAGGTATTTTTCGATGCCTTCACGGGAGTTCGGCGCGCTGGCGCGCAGGTTTTCTGCGCGAAATTGGAGTCCGTGTTGCGTGTCACGTGTCCATTGACCTTCGGCCATTACCCACTCCCCGCCGTTGACCGCCGGGAGGGACCCGAGCACGGTGACCAAGTCGCGCTGACCGCGCACCTTGACCCGCAGCACGGCAAAGCCGTTTTCCTCGTTGAAAAAGGTGACACGCTCGACCAGACCCTCAATCTGTTCGCTGCTCATACGCTGGTCGTGGTCACCGTTGCGCCGCTCAACCGCCCGATGTGTGCGAGACAAGCCGTTCATACAGCCCGCGCGCCTTGCGGGCCAACCGTTGTTCCAGCGTCCAGCCGTTGCGCCGGTAAAACGCCCGCGACCGCCAAAGCTGCTGCTGGTCGCGTTCGCGGTAGCCGGGCGGACGGGCATCGCGCAGACGCACCATCGCATCCAACGAGGCTTCGAATTTGCGCTCGGGCGAGAAATAACGCTCCCACGCCGCCCTGGCGTGGCGACCCAATTCCGGAGCATCCGACTCCCGTGCGGCGAGGATTTCCGGCAGGCGTTCGGCATCCGCATCCGTCAGCCGGATAGAACATCGCCCCCAAGCAATTTCCGAGGGCGGGACCCAATCGTCGCCGAAGATCACCGGGCAGCGGCCCATCTCCATCACCTCGAAGAGACGGCGCGACGTGATGCCCTGTCCATACGGACAGAGTACGAATTTGCTGTCAGCGATTTCGTCGAAGTAATCGGATTTCTCCTGCGCATTGTGGTCGAACCAACGGTTGATTTTCGTGATGCGCCCCCGGCAGCCAGCAGGAAGGGTGAGCTGGAAAAATCGGGTCCGCAGCGAGCTGGATTCTGCCCCCCGGAACGAAAACAACAGCGCCGCGTCTGCAACCTCGGGCAGAGGGCGCGTGAGTTGGGCGCTTGCGTCATCGGTGAAGAGGTAGCACCAAGCATGGTGCCGGGTGGGGTCGAAGCGACTGCTCGGCAGCGCGGCGTAAAGGCCGGGCAGAAAACCCGGGGGATAATCCTCGTAGTTCACGGTAAAAACCTGCTCGGGAAAATCGCGCAGCAACGGCTCGCGGCACATAGCAGCAACGTCGCGGTGGGTGCGAAAACTGTTTGATTCCAGAGCCACGATGATCTCGGCGTCGCCCGGGTGATCCACCAGCCGGTAGGGGCCATCAGGATGCCGGGCAAAATGGGCGTGTACCATGGGCAGGAACACGTTCTCCCAAGGGTTGAGCGGAATCGTGGCCAAGTAGGTAAAGAAGATGTTCATGCAGCCTTTGCCGGGATGAGGCGAATGATGGGCTGGGCAGCGTGCGCCTGTCAATGGCGAGCCACCGAACCCACCCGCGCAAAATGCTCGGGACGCCGGTTTGTGGTTTCCGTATCCGATCCTCTTCTGGTAGGGTGTTTGATGGCTTCCGACCCTTTACCCACCCGTCCGCCGTTTTCCAACCCGGAGCGGTTGCAGCGGCAACTCGCCTTTTTGATCGAGGCCGACAAGGTTAAAACCATCCTCCGGCGCAACCGGGTGATCGCCGATCCGACGCGCCGCGAAAACGACGCCGAACACATGTACCACTTCGCGTTGATGGCAATGCTCCTCGCCGAACACTCGGACATGCCCGTCGATACGTTTCGCGTCCTTCAGATGATTCTGGTTCACGATCTCGTGGAAATTGATGCGGGCGATGTTTTCGTCTACGACGAACAGGCGCAAGTCGGCAAACGCGAACGCGAGGAGCAGGCCGCCGACCGGATTTTCGGGATGTTGCCGCCTGATCAAGCGCAGGAGATGCGGGCGCTTTGGGAGGAATTCGAGGCAGAGGAAAGCCCGGAGGCGCGGTTCGCGGCCTCGTTGGACCGCTTGCAACCCCTGCTCAGCAACTACCACACAGAAGGCGGTGCCTGGAAGGAATACGGCGTCGGTATTTCCCGCGTGATCGAGCGGAACTCGAAAATCGCCCGGGGTTCGACGACCCTGTGGGAATACGCGCGCGGTTTACTAGAAGAGTCCGCCGCCAAAGGCCACCTGCCGCCTGATCCGATTCAGACCGGCTCGGAATCGACTTCGTAACCTGGGTTCGGCTCGCGTTCGCGGGGATTCGCTGCCGGGCGGGCGCGGGGTTCGCGGTCCTTGACGGTCGCGTCCGAAGGCGAGGTGACAAACGGGCCGCCTTCAAGCGGCGCGATCCCCGTGAACGCCACGTCGGGCATGTCGCTCGGCTTGCCTTCCAAGGGGAAATCCTTGCGCAATGGGAAGTAGGGATAACCGTCCCACATCAGGATGCGCCGTAAGTCAGGATGTCCGGCGAACCGGATGCCCATCATGTCGTAAATCTCGCGCTCGTGCCAGTCGGCAGTCGGCCAGAGGTCGCTGACGGTCGGTGCGGCTTCCAAGTCGTCCTCGCTCACAGCCGTTTTGAGCCGCAGATGCAGCCCGCGGGTCATGGAATATAATTCGTAGACCAATTCAAACCGGGGTTCGTCGCCGAAATTATCGACGCTGCTGATGTCTGTCAGATAGTCGAACGCCAACGATTCTTTGCAGAAAGCTAGTACTTCCTTGATCCGATCCACCTGCAGCTTGTAGGTCAGTTCGCCGCGAAACTCGGTCTTTTTGAGCGTATCGGAGCCGAATTTCGACTCCAGGATGCTGCCAGCGTCGGTCAGGGTCATAAGGGGCAACGATTACGACAACGATTCCAGCAGTTCGCGCTTTTGCTCCACGAAGGAATGCTCGCCCTGGATTTTACGCTGGAGACGCATCAATCCTTCCAGCAACGCCTCGGGGCGGGGAGGGCAACCGGAAATATAAACGTCCACCGGGATGATGCGATCCACCCCTTGGAGCACCGCGTAAGAGCGGTACATGCCGCCGCTTGACGCACACGCGCCCATGGCAATCACCCACTTCGGCTCGGGCATCTGTTCGTAAATGCGTTTGACGGCCAGCGCCATTTTGTAGGTGACCGTGCCCGCGACAATCATCACGTCGCTCTGGCGGGGTGAAAAGCGCATGACCTCCGCGCCGAAACGCGAAATATCGAAGCGTGAACTCGCCGCCGCCATCAATTCGATGGCGCAACACGCGAGGCCCATCGGCATGGGCCACAGCGAGTTTTTGCGCATCCAGTTCATCGCCGCATCCATCGTGGTAAAGATGACGTTTCCCTCGACCTTCGAGTCGTATGCGACGGGTTGTAGCGTTGCCATGCGCGCAATATACTGGGCACCGGAAACTTCTCAAGCCTCAACATGCCTGTCTCCCCCGATCCGCTCGTCCTCGCCGTCGACATCGGCACGTCTTCGATTCGCACCGCCCTGTTCGACCTGCGGGGTCGGCGTCTGGCACGCAGCCTCGTCCAGCACGAGCACTCCGTTACCCACTCACCAGCAGGTGCGGCGGAACTCGATCCGGCCACCCTCGAAAGAGGTTTCCTGCATTGCCTGGACCGGACGCTGCCGCACGCCCGGCGGCGTCCCGTCGTGGCCGTGGGAACGTCCTGTTTCTGGCACAGCCTCGTCGGCACCGACCGCCGGGGGGCGGCGTTGACGCCGATCTACACCTGGGCCGATGCCCGTTGCCGGGGCGATGCCGCCCGGTTGCGAGCGGAACTCTCCGAACGCGATTACCACGGGCGCACCGGCTGCATGTTGCGCGCCTCCTATTGGCCGGCCAAATTGCGCTGGCTGGCGCGGGAAAAACGCGGCCTGTTCCGGCGAGTCAAGGGTTGGCAGTCTCCAGCGGAATGGCTGCTGGGCAAATATTGCGGGAATGGCGGTGATGTGTGCGCCCACGGCATGGCGACCGGTACGGGGCTGTACAATCCGAGCACGTTGGCCTGGGAAGACGACCTCCTGGAACTGTGCGGCCTGCGTCCTTCCCAGGTGCCCGCCGTTTCGGAAGGCTCGCTCGGGCTAAGGTCCGCATACGCCCGGCGGTTTCCGCAGTTGGCCGAGGCGCAGTGGTGGCCAGCCATCGGCGATGGCGCGGCAGGCAACCTCGGCTCGGGGGCGACGCGTGCCGGGCGGGCGGCGATCAACGTCGGTACCAGCGCGGCTTTTCGGGTGATGCGCGAGGGCCAAACGGCAAAAAGTCCCTTCGGCCTGTTCGCCTACCGGGTGGACGCGCGCCGTTTCGTGGTCGGCGGTGCGGTGAGCAACGCGGGCAATCTGCGGGCCTGGTGTCGCCGGGAACTGAACTTGCCTCCGTCCGACCGCGCGCTCGACGATGCCTTGGCCGCGCGTCCGGGGCCGGTGGCATCGCTGGTCACGCTGCCGTTCTGGTCCGCCGAGCGTGCCCCGACGTGGTGCGAAGAACTGTCTGGCATCATCGAGGGTTTTTCGCAAAATACGACCGCGCTCGACTTGCTCCAAGCGACGACCGAAGGCGTGTACCACCGACTGGCGGCCATCGCCGACGCGAGCCTGCCTGGAAAAACCGCCCGCCACGGCAAGAAGACGAGACCTTCGCCGGAGACGCAGATCATCGTGTCCGGTGGCATCCTGAAATCCGCCCATCTGCTCCAGCGTCTGGCCGATGTGTTGGGCCGCGCCGTTTTTCCAAGCACGGAGCCGGAAGCATCCCTTCGCGGGGCGGCGGTTTATGCCCTGGAAAAAATGGGCGCGCCCGGTTGGGCGGATGACACGCCACCCGACGTTGGATCCCTGGTGCGGCCGCGGGCACGCTACGCCCGGCAGTATTCGCACGAGCGCACCCGCCAGCAACGATTGGAAACGATCATGGCGGCAATGACTTCGAACGAATAACGCTTGCCCTTTTGACCGGCGGTGGACATGATCACACCGATCCTCCCCAATCACATGCATCCTCGAAGGACACCCCCCGCGCAAACGGCCTTCACGCTCATCGAACTCCTCGTCGTGATCACGATTGTGGGCATCCTCGTGGCGATTGCTTTGCCGATCATCGGCCGGGTGCAGCAGAAAGGCTACGAAACCAAGACGCTGAGCAACATGCGCCAAATGGGCGTGGCCCTGATGACCTACGCGAACGACAACAGCTACCAACTACCGGGCCGCGATCCGACGGGAGACAAGTGGACGGTCGTGCTCCGCCCGTACGTTCAAGACTTGAACGTATACGGCTCGCCGATCCCGGACGTGAAAGGCGTTTCGTACAAGGTCACCGATCCGACCCTCTACGTCAGTCCTAACGTAAACTATAGCTCGTACATTTATAACGGCGGAAACGAAGCGGCCCAGGCCGGTGCGACGAATCCGACCGTCACCTTTCCGCGCTTGAACGTCATCGGTCAGCCTAGCCAGACTATTCTCCTCGGGGTGCCCCTGCCGCAAAAAAATAACTGGTACATGGATTTCAACAATGGCGACAACGATACGGTTTTGAACCTGAAGGCTTTTCCCGACGGCACTCCCTATGTGTTCGCCGACGGTTCGGCACGCACCCTGACGGCAATGACGGCCACCCAAGTCGGCCAGTCGAGTGCCAGCAACAAAGCGGAGCCGGTTGGCTCCGGGACCTACACCGATTGGCTGTGGCTGTTCGACAAAAGCCGCACGGATATCATTCCGTAGCTCAACCGCTAAGGTTCGCCCCGCTTACGTGCGGTGCCAACGCGGGCAGGAGCTTAACGACCTTGGGAATCATCTCCGATACCCACGGGTTGCTGCGACCGGAAGCCCTGACCGCGCTGGCCGGGTGCGACGGGGTCATCCATGCGGGCGACTTAGGCCAGCTCGGAGTGTACGAAGCGTTGTGCTGCATCGCCCCGACCGTGGCCATCCGGGGCAACGTTGACCGTGGGCCGTGGGCGCAGGATTTTCCTGAAACCTTGGCTTTGTCGGTCGTCGGGCTACACGTTTATGTGCTCCACGATCTCAATGATTTGACCTTTGACCCTCTGGCAAAAAGGGTCGATCTGGTTATCAGCGGTCATTCACATTACCCTGTCATCAAGCAGAAAGCAGGGGTTTTATACGTCAATCCCGGGAGTGCGGGGCCGCGCCGATTTTCGCTACCGGTCACGCTGGCGCGGCTGACGATTAATGCGGTCACGCTTCAGGTGGAATTAATCGACGTGCTGGCAGGAACCGCCGTCGAATCGCTGATCGTACCGCGCCGGGTGGCTTCAGCGTAACTCCCGATCCGGGGGCGTGAAGGCATTCACGATCAACTCACAAGTCGCCTTTCCATCTTGCCCGACGACGACCTCCACGATGTCGAAGCGATAGAGAATTTCGGTTTCGGGCAGCAGGCGCAGCCATGCGCTGGCTCCCCGGGTGATAAGTTTTTGCTTCGCCACATTCACGGCTTCGCCCGGACGCCCGTAGGCTAGCCCGGTCCGGGTCTTCACTTCGACAAAGACCAGGGTATCACCCTGGCGGCAAACGATGTCTACCTCGCCACCGCCGGACGCGCGGAAACGCCGGTAAAGCACCTTGTAACCGTGCTGGCGCAGAAAACGTGCAGCCAGGGTTTCGCCCCGCCGCCCCAACTCATGCCGGGGGTCTCTGCTCCGCGAAGGAAAAACGCGGCTCCGCCACCGGACGAAAAGAGAAGCGATGGATGGGGCAAGGGCCATGCCGGGCGAGAATAGCAAGGTGGTGGCTCGTCGCATAGCCCTTGTGGCGCGAGAAGCCGTAGCCGGGGAATTGTCCGTCGAACGCTTCCATCAGGCGGTCGCGCGTGACCTTGGCGATTACGCTGGCGGCAGCGACGCTGAGACTGATGGCGTCTCCACCGACCAGTGCCGTGTGAGGGACGGGGAAAGGATGCACCGGCAGGCCGTCGATCAACGCGTGGTCGGGCCGCCGACCCAGCGCACCGAAAGCGCGTCGCATGGCCTCGTGGGTTGCTCGCAGGATGTTCAGACGGTCCACCTCAGTCGAATCCACGACGGCAGCCGCCCAGGTGATAGCAGGGTCACTCGTCAGTTCCTGATAAATCTTGGCTCGGCGCGCGGCGGAAAGTCGCTTGGAGTCGTGGAGGTGCTGGTGCGTAAAGTCGTCCGGCAGGATGACCGCTGCCGCCACGACTGGACCGGCCAACGGACCGCGCCCGGCTTCGTCGATTCCCGCAACCAGGGTCGCAATGCCGGTCGTGCGGAGGCGTGTTTCGTGCTCTAGGTGGGGCCGCGCGAGCGGTGAGGCGGGCGCGGCTGCTGCCATGAAACGGAAAGTCCGCTTACTTCGCCTCGCGGACGGCCATCGCCTGCTTTCCCTTGCGGCCACGCAGGTAATTGAGCTTGGCGCGGCGGGCGGTACCGGCCTTTTCGACCTCGATCTTGGCGATGCGAGGTGAGTGGATCGGGAACACGCGTTCGACGCCCTCGCCGTAGGAGATGCGGCGGACGGTGAAGTTCTCGTTCACGCCGGTGCCCTTGCGGCCAATCACGATGCCGGTGAAAATCTGGACGCGCTCCTTGTCACCCTCGATGACCTTGGTGTGGACCCGCACGCTATCGCCTACTTTGAAGGACGGCACGTCGGACTTTTTCTGTTCATTTTCGATGGTATCGAGGAGGTGCATAAAGAAATCGGGTTGGTTCCCTCTGAGGGAAGAAGCCGATTTCTATCGCGCAAACCTGCTCCGGGCGCAACCGAAAATCGCGTCGGGTTGCCAGCACCCACATTTTCCTGGTGGCTGGCAGGTGGGAAAGGCTTCTGCTAATCTGGAAACATGACCCCCCGATGGCACCGAACGAGCGCATGGTATTTAATGCTTTTAGTCGTCCTTCTCCTGCCGGTGTGCGGGGCGCGAGCCCAAACCGCCGTCCAGGTGTACTCCGAAGGCGTGGAAGCCTACAAACAAGGTGATGTGGACACGGCCAAACACAAGCTGGCGCTCGCGCTGGAAATCGACAAAAATTTCCGACCGGCCAGTGCGTTGCTCAGCCGGATCATCTCGGATCAGCGGGCAGGCGGCGCTGACGCGCCAGGCGTTTCGGTGCGAACGTTGGAAAAGACCATCGTGCCGGTCGAGTTCAAGGATACAACCCTAACGAGCGCCCTGGAGTTTCTTCGTCAGCGTGTCGATGAGATGACCGGCGGCACGGCCAAGATCAATTTTGCCGTGAACCTGCCGCCCGAACTCGCCAACAAGCGGGTAACGCTCAAACTGGACCGCGTGCCGGTCATGGAGGTTTTGAAGTACATCGGCGAGTTTACCGGGGTGAGTTTCCAGGTGCAGCCTTACGCCATCTTGGTAACGCCGACCGCTGCCCCCGCTGCCAGCCCGACTCCCTGACCAAACGGGACGAGGCCGACCAGAAATTCAAGCCGACTTCCCGTAAAGGACGCGCAGCAGATAAAGCCCCTCGGCGGGAGCGGCAAAACTTGTTTTCCCACCGCTTGCGCCGAGCAACTCGCTGATCCATTCCGTCGAGGCGCGTCCCTGGGCGCACCGGGCCATCGTGCCGGTCAGCAAACGCACCATTTTATAGAGAAAGCCATCGCCCTCGTAATCCAGCGTGATCAGAGAGGATCGGCGGCGGATGGCGATGCGCCGGATCGTACGGACAGTGTTCTCGTCCGGCTTGCCCCGGTTGGCGGCGAACCCGGCGAAATCGTGCTGTCCCAACAACAACCCCGCTGCGTGCTGGAGCGTCGGCAAATCCAGCGGGTGGGGGAAATGCCAGGCCCGGCCATGTTCCAGCGGGTCGAGCACCGGGGAATTCCAGATGCGGTAGCGATAAACCTTGCCCCGCGCCGCGAAACGGGCGTGGAAATCCCCTTTCGCAAACCGCACCGACATGACCCGGATTTCGGCAGGCAGGTAGGAATTCAACGCTCCACGCCAACGTTCGGGCGTGTGACGCGCGCGGTCGGGAACGTCGGCGTGAGCCACTTGGCCAACGGCATGGACCCCGGCATCCGTGCGGCCCGAACCATGAATGGCGATGCGCGGCCCGCCGCAGAGCTTGTTGAAGGCGGCTTCGAGATGATCCTGGATCGTGTTGCCGCGAGCTTGGCTCTGCCAGCCGTCGAACGGGCGGCCATCGTAGGCCACCGTAAGCCGCAGCCGGTGGGAGGCCGCGCGACTCCCGGTCTCAGAGGCTGCCGGAACCATGTTCGGGTTGCCGCAGGGCCTCGCCGTCCAGATACGTTTGCAGGATCATCTGCGCGGCGACTTGGTCGATCACGGCACGGCCTTGCTTGACGTTGCGCCCGCTGGCGTGCAGGGCTTTTTGCGCGGCCACGGTGGTCAGACGCTCGTCGAGCAGGCGGACCTCGCAACCTGTCGCCGCCCGGAGACTGTCGGCAAACGCCCGTGCCTTGGCGGCAGCGGGGCCTTCGGTGCCGTTCATGTTCCGGGGCAGGCCGAGCACGATCACGCTTACCTTCTCCTGACGAGCGATTTCCGCGATCCTCGCCAGCACGGCCTTGTCAGCCGCCGCGCCTTTGGCCGCCACGCGACGGATCGTCTCGCGTGGGTGGGCAAGCATCCCCAAACTGTCCGCGACCGCAATGCCGACCCGCGCCTCTCCGAGATCGACCCCCATGGCGAGGCCCGGCGACGGTACGGTGGGAGCGGACATCGGCGGAAAACTATTGGAGTTCGGCGGCGACCTTGGCCGTGAGCAGCTTGATGCGCTCGGCCTCGTGGCGGCTGCAAATGAGCGTGGCGTCGTGGGTCTGCACCACAATCAAATCGCTGACGCCCAACAGCGTGATCGCCCCGGGGCGGTCGCTGAAGACGATGTTCTCGCGGGCGTCGAGCGTCGTCAGGGAGCAATTGGCAGCGTTGTCGTGCTCGTCCTTGGGCAAATATCCGGCGACGGCGATCCAACTGCCCACGTCGTCCCAATCGAAACCGGCTTCCAGCACGAGCACCCGCGCCGCGTTCTCCATAATGGCGTAGTCGATGGAGATTTTCGGCAGGTGCGGGAACTGTTCCGCGAGCGCGACGGTAAAATCCTTGGCGCTGCGGACCTGCGAGACAAAATCCGCCAGTGCGGGAATCTGCGCGCTCAGTTCGCGCAGCACGGCTGGCAGCGTCCAGGCGAACATCCCGGCGTTCCAACGGTAGTGACCGTTGTCGAAGAAGACCTGCGCGAGCTCCGGCGCGGGTTTCTCGCGGAACCGCCGGACATTGAAGACGGCGGGCGATCCCGGCGCGGAGCCTTCGATTGGCGCGGGGTCGCCCAGTTCGATGTAGCCGAACCCGGGGCAGGCCCAGGTGGGTTTGATGCCGATCGTCACGAGCGCGCCGGTCTGTTCGGCGGCGCGGGCGGCAGCGGCAAGATCACGCTGGAAAGCGGCAGTATCGCGGATGACGTGGTCCGCTGGCAGGACGATCATCGTCGCGCTCGGGTCGCGCCGGGCCACCCAACCAACGGCCAGCGCAATGGCAGCGGCGGTGTCCCGCTTGGCGGGTTCGGCGACGATGTTCTCGGTCGGCAACTGCGGGAGCATGGCACGCACGGCGGCTTCCTGGTCCTCGTTGGTCAGGATCAGGATGCGCTCGGGCGGCACGAAGCCGACCAAGCGGGCAAGCGTGTCTTCGAGCAACGAGTTTTCCGAGAGCAACTTGAGAAGCTGCTTGGGGCGGGCGCGTCGGCTCAGGGGCCAGAAGCGTTCGCCACTGCCCCCGGCGAGGACGAGGACGAAAGGAGTGTTGGGTATGGGCATGGAAAATGCGATAGCGACAGGAACTGCAGCCCAAACGGCTGGCAGATGCCACCATTCACCCGTCCCGCCATTTTTCGAGGTGTATTTTTAGCGGGGTCACCATATACTCCCCCCAACCTCCCTATGAATTCCGGTCCCACCAAGGCACTCGAAAGTTATCCGGCCCAGGGCCTGCTGGCAGTCACGCGCGCGGCGCTGGGCTGCGGCATCGGCATGATGGTCGCCGGTAAATTCCAACGTCCCGTCATCCGTCAGACGACGGCCATTGCGCTCCTTTCCGTGGGTGTGCTGGGCAGCGTGCCCTGGCTAGTGCGCTCGGTGATCGACGTGGTCAACCGCCCGGACTCCGAGCGCGGGATGCAGAAGCGGCTCGCCTCGATCCGTGGCAACGCAGGGTTCGAGAGCGAAGCGGACATGTTCTGAACGACGGCCTCCGTGGACCGTTCGGCGCAACCGGAGCACTGGGTATGACCTATCTCCGTTTCCACCTGATTTTTAACCTGCCGGTTTTGTGCCTGTTGTTGTTC
The DNA here is from genome assembly GCA_964236475.1 of uncultured Chthoniobacterales bacterium. Taxonomy (GTDB): domain Bacteria; phylum Verrucomicrobiota; class Verrucomicrobiia; order Chthoniobacterales; family SZAS-18; genus CAHJWO01. The sequence goes on along the minus strand of CAXSED010000047.1, from coordinate 7,160 downwards.
CTGACCCGGCGGCGTCTGCGCCCGGTGCATTGGAAATGCATTGCCGTGCTTTGCGGTATCGTCTTCCTTGCCACGACGCCTTGGGACAACTGGGCGGTTCACCAGGGAATCTGGGCGTTCGATGAAGCGCGGGTGACGCCGGTGACGGTCCATTGGCGCGGTGTGACATGGCGGCTCCCGGCAGAGGAATACGCGTATTTTTTGATCGAAACCGTGCAGGTGGCACTGCTTGCGCTGTTGTTCCTGCCGAAACCGCCGCCGCGGGCCGCTATCCGATAACATGCGGTGGCACTATTTCCTGCATCTGGTCGGCTGGGCGGGGCCGTTGATCGTTGGACAGTGGATCGTCGGCTGGCGGGTTTTCCGGCGTAACCTGAGCGCGGTGTTCTCCCCGGCATTGATCGCCACGGTTTTTTTTGCGGCTACCGACACATTAGCTGTGCATGACCGGCTCTGGTTTTTCGACGAAAAGCAAATCCTCGGCTGGCGGATCGGCGTCCTGCCAATGGAGGAAGTGCTATTCTTTTTGCTGACGAGTCTGCTGGTGACGCAAAGTCTCGTGTTGCTCTTACCGGCGGCTTATCGGCGCGATTGATCGTCTGCTTTCGCCCGGCTTGCCTCGAACAGCGTACGCCAATGCTCCAGCCGTTCGGCAATCCGTTTTTCTTGACCCCGGTCGCTCGGCTCGTAATACCGGCGGCCCTCGGGCAGGTAAGCCTGCGGCACGTAGGCGTCCTCGTGGTCGTGGCTGTATTCGTAGCCAACCCCGTGACCCATTTTCTTGGCCCCCTGATAACCCGTACCGCGTAGATAAACCGGCACGGGCAAGGTGACGCCCTCGCGCACTTCCTCGCCGGCTTTTTCCACCGCTATGTAGGCGCGGTTGCTCTTGGGAGCAGTGGCGATGTAAACGGTCGCCTGTGCCAACGGAATCCGTGCTTCCGGCATCCCGACGAACTCCGCCGCCTGTTGCGCCGCCACGGCGACGACCAATGCTTGCGAATCCGCCAGCCCCACGTCTTCCGACGCGCAGATCACAATCCGCCGCGCGATGAAACGAATGTCCTCACCCGCATAGAGCATCTTGGCCAGCCAGTAGACGGCGGCGTCGGGGTCAGAGCCGCGCATGCTCTTGATAAACGCGCTGATCGTGTCGTAGTGACCCTCGCCGGTGGGATCGTAGACGACGGCCTTTTTCTGGATGCTTTCCTCGGCGACTATCCGGGTGAAATGGACCACGCCGTCTTCCCCGGGTGCCGTGGTCAGCACGCCGACTTCCAGGGCGTTCAGGCATTTACGCGCGTCGCCGTCGCTGATCGTGGCGAGGTGTTCGGCGGCCTCGTCGTCAAGCCGGACGTGGTAGCCCCCGAGACCCCGCTCGGCGTCGGCCAGCGCGTGATCCATGAGCCGCCGCAAGTGCTCGGGCCGGAGCGGTTCGAGCTGGAAAACCTGCGAGCGGCTGACCAGCGGCCCGTTGACCGCGAAGTACGGGTTTTCCGTCGTCGCGCCGAGCAGCCGGACGGTGCCGCGCTCCACGTCGGGCAGCAAGGCGTCCTGCTGCGCGCGGTTGAAACGGTGGATTTCATCCACGAAGAGCACCGTGCGCGCCTTCGGGTTGAGCCGTTGCCGGTTTTCCGCCCCGGCGATCACGCGCCGGATGTCGGCCACCGTGCTTTCCACGCCGTTGAGCCGCTCGAACTTGGCTCGGGTCGCCATGGCGATGACCTCCGCGATACTCGTCTTGCCGGTGCCGGGTGGACCGTGGAAAATCGCGGAATAAAGACGGTCGGCCTCGATGGCGCGCCGCAGGAGCTTGCCCGGGGCGAGGAGATGTTCCTGGCCAACGTATTCGTCCAGGGTGCGCGGGCGCATCCGCGTGGCCAGCGGAGCCTGCGGGTTGGGCGGCGCGGCGGCGGCAGGTTCGGCGGGTGAAAAAAGATCGTCGGTGTCCACGAAAACTTGGGCGCAGCTTACACGGCTGCCGGATCGGCGGCATCAAAGATCGCACAGCGAGGCGGGATCGACGCCCGCTTTCCGCATCGCCCGCAAACTGTGCGCTCCGGCACGCTTGGCCAGACGGTTCCCGTCGGCATCGGTCAGCAACGGGCAATGATAAAACGCGGGAGCCGCCAGCCCGAGCGCACGGTAAACTAGAATTTGCTGCGCCGTGGATTCAAGCAAATCCGCCCCGCGCACCACCTCGGAGATTTGCATGCCCGCGTCGTCTACCACGACGGCGAGTTGGTAGGCGGGCAACCCGTCGCGCCGCCAGAGGATGAAGTCGCCGAAGTCTTGGCCCGCGACGAACGATTGGGGGCCCGCGTGTCCGTCGTGAAACGCGATGGACTCGCCCGGCGTCGTGCGAAAACGCCAGTTTGCCCCGCCAGGAGCAGCTTGATTTGGGATCGTCGGCACCAGGGGGCGACACATGCCCGGGTAAATCGTCTCCTGTTCGCCCGCATGAGGCGCCTGGGCCGCCCGCTCGATATCACGGCGCGAACAGGTGCAAGGATAAATCATCCCCGCTGCCGCCAGCAGCCGCCATGCGCCGAGATAGAAATCTAGCCGTTCGCTTTGCCGGTAGGGTGCGCACGGACCGCCGATGTCCGGCCCCTCCTGCCAGTCCAGCCCGGCCCAGCGCAGGTCTTCAATCAGAGCCTGCGCATACGCGGGTTTGCAACGCTCCCGGTCGAGGTCTTCGATCCGCAGGGCGAGTGCGCCGCCGTGTTCGCGGGCACGCCGTTGCGCCGACAGAAACGTCGCTGCGTGGCCCTGGTGCAGATAGCCCGTCGGCGAGGGGGCCAACCGGCCACGGTATGGAGCGGGAAGTGCCATCATCGACGATTACCCACGATGCGTGCCTGCGCCGGTCCGCGCAACCTTCCGGTGTGCGTTGCGCGTCGCAGCAGGCGCGATACTGTGGCAGGGTTGCCAATCCATTCTCTACTGCCATGAATCGACTGCGTTTGTGTCTGCTCGCCCTCGCCATGCCTCTGTTGCCTTCCGCCCAAGCCGCCCGGTTGCCGTACCCAGACGCGACGAAAACCGACCACGTCGATGATTACCACGGCACGCAAGTCGCCGATCCCTACCGCTGGCTGGAAGACGCCAACTCGCCCGAGACCAACGCTTGGGTTGCAGCGGAGAACAAACTGACCTTCGGATATTTGCGCCAGCTTCCGGAGTGGGACCGCATTCACGAGCGGGTTTCGAAGCTCTGGGACTACGAGAAATTCGGCGTGCCGCACAAAGAGGGCGGACGCTACTTCTTCTCTAAAAACAGCGGCGTGCAAAACCAGAGCGTGATCTACACGGCCCCTGCTTTGGATGCCGAGCCGACCGAACTGCTTGACCCCAACAAGCTCTCCGAGGACGGCACGGTGGCTCTCAGCAGCTACGCCATCAGCGAGGATGGGAAATACATGGCTTATGCGTTGAGCGCGTCCGGCTCGGACTGGATCACCTGGCACGTCAAGACCATCGCCACCGGGATCGATCTGACCGACCAGATCAAATGGTCGAAATTTTCTGGGGCGTCGTGGACCAAGGACGGCAAAGGTTTTTTCTACAGCCGCTACGATGCGCCGGACGAAAAGACCCAGCTCCAGACGACGAATTACTACCAGAAGTTGTTCTACCACCGCCTCGGTGACGAACAGGGCAAAGACACTCTGGTCTACGAACGCAGGGACGAGAAGGAATGGGGTTTCGGCGGTGACGTGACCGACGACGGCAACTATTTGATCATCCACGTCAGCCAGGGCACGGACCCGAAGAACCGCGTTTTTTATCGTCCGCTCCAGAAAGACGACGTGGCCGCCGGGCCGGTCGTCGAATTGCTCAAGGAACTAGATGCGCGGTACGACTTTGTGGGCAACGACGGAGCGGTGTTTTATTTCCTGACGGACAAGGACGCGCCGCGCGGTCGTCTGGTGGCGCTAGACACCGCTGAGGCCGCGAAGACCCCGGGTGACCGGCCCGCCTTCCACGAAATCATCCCGCAAGCTGCCGAGGCCTTGCAAGCAGTCAACTACGTCGGCGGACGGTTTGTCGCCGAGTACTTGAAGGACGCGCACAGCCAAGTGAGAATCTTCGAGAAGGACGGTAAGGACGCCGGGGAAGTGCCGTTCCCCGGGTTGGGCACGGCGAGCGGATTCGGCGGGAAGCCGGGGGAAACCGAGACGTTTTATGCATTTACCAGCTACACCGCGCCGCTGGCCATCTATCGCTATGATGTTCGATCCGGTGAGAACCGCGTCGTCTTCGCCCCGAAGGTAAATTTTGATCCGGCCAATTACACCACCGAGCAGGTGTTTTATCCTAGCCGGGACGGCACGAAGGTCCCCATGCTGATCTCCTCCAAAAAAGGGATTGTGCGGGACGGAACCAACCCGACGCTGCTCTACGGCTACGGCGGATTTGCCATTTCAATCACCCCCACGTTCACCCCGGCCAATCTCGCCTGGATGGAAATGGGAGGAATCTTCGCTGTGCCCAACCTGCGCGGTGGCAGCGAGTACGGCGAGGAATGGCATCAGGCGGGGACCAAGGGCCGCAAGCAGAACGTTTTCGACGACTTCATCACCGCGGCGGAGTGGCTGATCACCAATAAATATACCTCGACCCCCAAACTGGCGATCTACGGACGCAGCAACGGCGGCCTCCTCGTCGGGGCCGCGATGACACAACGCCCGGACCTCTTCGGCGCGGCGTTGCCGACCGTCGGGGTGATGGACATGCTGCGCTTCCAGAAGTTCACCATCGGTTGGGGCTGGGCGTCGGACTACGGTTCGTCCGACGATCCCGAAGCCTTCAAATATCTGTATGCTTACTCGCCGCTGCACCATCTAAAACCCGGCGTCCACTATCCGCCGACCTTGGTGACCACGTCCGACCACGATGACCGCGTGGTCCCGGCCCACAGCTACAAGTTCGCCGCGACCTTGCAAGCCGACCAAGGCGGGGATGCTCCGGTGTTGATCCGCGTCGAAACGAAAGCCGGACATGCCGGTGGCGGGCTGACCTCCGGCCTGCCGACCTCCAAGCAGATCGACGAAGTCACCGATAAGTGGGCGTTTCTCCACCAATCGCTAGGCATGGCGTCTGAACCGCCGGTCGTTCCGAAAAACTGACGGCTCAGGGCGTTTCCGGCAGGAGGAAAGCGACTTCGCGGCTGCCCGTTTTGCGGACTTCCGGGCCGAAGGTCTTCTGCGCCCAGTCGCTGAAATCGTCGGACCGACCATGGCCGCTGAAAATCACATTGCCATCCACCTTCACGAACGCCGAAACCACCACCGGGTCGTCGTCCCATTCGACGATGTTGAACACGTAACGCCCGCCGCCGCTGAACGGCACGACAACGTGCCATGGATTGTCGGCGGTCACACGCTGCGCGCCGTCGGAATGCTTATCCCGGCTGGCGAGTTTGGTCACGGTCGCGGTGCTGGGTAGCTTGATGTTGAGCGAAGCCCCGCCGATGTCGAGTTTCTCGCCCCGGGCCGCGCGACCAAAATACGCTTCCACGCTGCCGCGCGAGAGGACGATTTCGATCTCGGCGGTGTGCTGCCCCGGCAGGGGTTGGACGGGTGCAACGGTGTCCGTGGTCCGAACCGTCGTGGTGGTCGTTTCGGTCACCACCGGAGCAGGGGTGGGAGTCGGCGTCGGCTCGACGGTGGTTGTAACCGTCGTGGTCGTGCTGGTCTGAGCTTGCGACGACGGGGCCGTAGATCCAAGCAAAAGAGCGGCAGCCGTGCACGGCAGCAGGGAGGTGAAAAATTTGTTCATCAAGGAGCAAATTCGTCCCTGGCGGGGCGTTCGGCGGCACCCTTCTTGGATTTGCCCGGACGCGTCATTCCGTGATCGGCACTGGCCGTACGGTGGCATACGCTCGGAAAATCTTCTCGTCCTCACCGAAACGGCACCGGACGGTCAGCGTCGAAAACTGGTGTTGATCGGTGCTCTGCGGGCGCACCGTCAACGCGTACTTCCGACCGGGAACCAGCGTCTTGATTTCCGTGGTAAAATTCGCGGCGGACGACTGCGCGGAAATGTCTTTCACCGAAAGATTCTGCACCATCTCCAGCGTGATGACTTTGTCAGACAACGGTTCGCCGTGTTTCCACTGCAAGAAGGTCGGTTGGATGTGCAGGACCTCCGGAACTTGGACGTTCAAAGTGAGGACCGTGGGCTCCCGGCCATCGTTCGTTTGCACCTCGACGGTCTTCTGTTGCGCGCCGACCTGGGTCCCGACGGTATACCTTGCGACGATTTCTCCGGTTTCGCGCGGTTCGTAGTGCCGTTTTTCAAGCGAAACGGTAGTGCAGCCGCAACTGCTCTCCACCCCGATAATGTCCACGGGGACCATGCCGGTGTTTGTGAAGGGAAAGCGCGCTTCGAGCACGGTCGATTTGGCGTCCGCCCGCAGATCAACGGCAAGCTGTTTCCAGGTGAGTTCGGCCTGTGACGACGAGGCGATCATCATCGCAAACGCCAGGGTCAACATCGTGCAGCGGAAAGCGGAAAGCACACCGGGTAACATGGCGCACGGTAGCACGGGATTAGGAAAGGCGCAGGGCGGTCACCCTCCAAGCACCAGGCGGCGTGACTGTCGTTTTTCCGTGGCGCGCAACGGTCAAGCCGAGCGCCGCACCCGAATCTATCCACACCGTCTGGGAGTCGACCGTTCAGCGTCCGTCCCGGCGAAATCTCCAATTCCACATCTCATGGCACAATCCTCACTCGAAAAAGGCGAAGAATTTCTCAAGCAAAACGCAACTAAGGAGGGCGTGAAATCCACACCTAGCGGCTTGCAATACAAGGTTCTCACGGAGGGCAGCGGACGCGCCCCGGTGGCCACCGACACCGTGCGCGTGCATTATCGCGGCACGCTGCTCGACGGTACCGAGTTCGACAAAAGCTCCTCGCCCATCGAGTTCCCGCTCAACGGCGTCATCGCCGGGTGGACTGAAGGCGTGCAACTGATGACCGAAGGCGCGAAGTACGAGTTCTACATTCCCTCGTCGCTGGCCTACGGCAAGCGGGGCGCGGGTGGGGCCATCGGGCCGGACGAGACGCTCATTTTCGAGGTGGAACTGCTCAAGGTCCGCTGAGAGACTGTCTAATAATGGCGTTTTGCCAGTCGTTTGACCATGAGTTTTGAA
>CAXSED010000046.1:0-30679 GCA_964236475.1 uncultured Chthoniobacterales bacterium | reverse complement strand
GGGGTTTTCTCTGCAACCCACGTCTTGCGTCGCCAGCCTCCGTCGCTGAGCTTGGGTCCGTTAGGCGACCCAGAACACGTCATCGAAAATCACGCTCCAAAGTATGAACGTTCGCCTCCCTTCCATCCCTGCCATTTACGGTTTGTGCGCCGCTTTCTTCCTCGTCGCCTCGATTCGGATGGTCAGCTACTTGGCCGCCTCTCTTCCCTTTTGGCCGCATGATGCCCCTTGGCTCGTTTGGACACAGGCTTTGGCGGTGCTGCTCTTCAGCGTGGTCAGCGCATACGTAGGCGTTCGCCTCCTCTACGCGCGGCCTCATTGTCTCCTGCACGGTCTCCTCCTTGGCTGGCTGTGCTTGGCAGTGACCGTTTACAATCAAGTCACGTTCATTTACAGCGTCTCCCACAACTCCAAGCTGTATTCGGACTGGTGGGTCCACCTCCCCAGTCTTATTTCCCCCGTGCTTTTCTGCATTGTTGTCGTCGGGCTTCTCCACACTGTACGCTCGCGCGAGCATGGCGGGGGAGATCGTTTGCTTGCCAACGTCCAAGTCGCCCAACCACGCGCTCCAGCGAACAGAAGCTGGCGGGGGAGTCGGTTCCGAGTTCCAGCCTTGACCTCGCCAGCCTCTGTCGCTGAGCTTGAGTCCGTTATTGATCTTCAGTTAAGTAAAGATGCACGGAGGAAAGGGCAGTTTGGAGCCGTGCCAGAGGGCTTTGAGCAGACCAGGGGTTTGGCCGACGGCGTGTAGATGGGAGCATACCGTCTGGTCGAGGTGAGCCAAGCTCGCGGGCATAAAGTTGGGCAGACGGGCGTATTTGAGGTGGCTCCAGATGAACTCCACGGGGTTCAAATTGGGTGCGTAGGCGGGCAGGCGTTCGAGGTGCAGCCGGGGATGGCGCGCACAGAACGCGCGGATGAGCGGTCCTTTATGGTTGCTGCCCCCATCCCACACCACGATGACCCGGCCACGCAGATGCTTGAGCAGTTCATGCAAGAACTTCACCACCGTTTCCGCCGTCACGTAATGCTTGGGATCGGCCAGCCAGTAAAGACCCAGCCGGCGCAAGGTGGGTGCCACGCTCAGGGCGGCGATGACCGAGACCTTGTCGCGGTGCCGTCCCCAAGAAGGCAGGACGGGCGTCTTTCCTTTGGGTGCCCAGGTGCGACGCACCAGCGGGTTCAGGAAAAAGCCGCTCTCGTCGATGAGCACGAGGTGAGCCTTTTCTGCCCTGGCTTTTTTTGCAGGCGTGGCCAGTCCTCGTTCTTCCAGCGCGCGATGGCGGCCTCGTCGCGTTCCCTGGCTGGTTGGTCGGGCTTCTGCGGGGTGTGCTCGCGGGCGCGCAGCCACTCGACCAGGTAGTTGCTGTTGAAGTGGATGCCAAGACGCTGCTCGATCAGAGACGCCAGCCGTCGGCTCGTCCACAGGTCGGTGGGAAAACCGAAACTCGTGGGCAGCTTGGCCACCCAGGAAAGCACCGTCTTCTCCTGCCGGGCGCTGAGCTTGCGCGGCCTGCCTGGCGTCGGCTTGGCCTGGAGGGCAGCCGCTCCTTGCTCTCGCGCCGTACACACCCAGCGGCTGACCGTGCCCCGATGCACGCCTAGAAAGGCGGCGACCTCCTGCTGCGAATAGCCTTCGCTCACGCGGACGACGGCCAGTTGCCTGCGCCGTTCCAACTCCGGCGCGCTGCCTTGACTTCTCATGCCCAAACTCTACCATCATCTTGTCATCTTGCTTTCCTGAAGATCAATAGGCGACTTGGCGCGTCTCTCTGTGAATCTACGATGAACCAATCACCAACAAAGGGACGAGCTTTCGTGAAAGGCGGAATAGGGTGTCTGCTGCTCTTTGGGATTTTTGCCCTTCTTGCCGTGACCTTTGGGGGGCAAGCGCATATCGACGCGGGCGGATTTGTGTTGCTTTTCGTCCTGGGCGGCATCGTTGGCCTCGGTGTTCTCGCTATTTATAATCGTGGCCGCAGTTCCACAGGCGACAAACGATGAACGATTCACCGTCGCCTCACCATGCGCTCCAGCGAACAGAGGCTGGCGTCGGGGTCTGTTCCGTGGTTGAGTCTATCCTTGCCAGCCTCCGTCGCTGAGCTTGGATTCGTTAGGTGTGCTACGCGCATGATCCCATGAACGCTGCTTCCCCTGATTTGTTGTCCGAGCGGGTGCTCCTGTTCGTCGCCCGCGAGCGTGGTATGTCGCCAGCCAAGGTGTCGCTAGAGTCTTCCCTGTTTCACGATCTTGGGACCGACGGCGACGACGGAGTCGAGCTTTTGCAGGCGTTTGCCCGCGAGTTCCACGTCGATCTTGGTTCCATCCGTTGGGACCAGCATTTCGGCCCCGAAGCTGCCTTCAATCCCTTCTGCCTTTTGTCGCATTCGTGGTGGCGTCGGCGGTTTTTGCCTGTCACAGTCGCCGACTTGGTCCAGTGCGCCCGAGCGCATCGGTGGTCCTACCACTATCCGGAGCCGTCCACTCTTCAGCCGCACACCTAACCACGCGCTCCAGCGAACAGAGTCTGGCGGTTAGCTCTTTTCCGTGGTTGAGTCCTTCGTCGCCAGCCTCTGTCGCTGAGCTTGAGTTCGTTAGGCCACTTCGTGCTCTATGATGACAACGTACCAGGTCAAAATCGCGGCAGAAGCATTCACCGCAGGGTTTTTTGCACACGCAGAATGCGACGTTTCCGTCCAGTATGGTGCGAACCAGCCCATCTATGATTTGATTGCTGCCCGTCCGCCCAAGCTGGTTGGAGTCTCCGTCAAGGGCAGCCAAGATGGGAGTTGGGGACTCACCCAAGGTCATCTGGTAGCCGCGAATTACGGTTCAGCAGTCGATGCATGGCTGGCGAAGCACGCGCAAGTCCTGTTTTGTCTCGTTCAGTTCCGGGGCGTCGTTGCTGGGGCAGCACCACGCGCATACTTGGCGTCTTCAGCAGAGATTGCTTCGCATTTGCGGTCGGTGCGCGGCGGGTTTGGCGACACCATTCTTCACGAGCACCACACTTACCGACGAGGCAAGGCGGCCGGATTTACCGACCAGATTCCAACGTCTTGGGTGCTGGACAGAGCGCGCATCGACCACTTCCTGTGATGTCACCAGTGGCCTAACCACGCCGCTCCAGCGAACAGGCACCGGCGTTCCGCTCTTTTCCGAGTTCCACGCTTGACCTCGCCGGTGCCTGTCGCTGAGCTTGAGTTCGTCCGTTCGTTCGTCCGTCGTCAGGCTACTATTATGAACCCTGAGCTAGAAGAACTCCTCGCCGGACGCGATTCATGGCGGCGAGCCGCTTTCCATGAGATTTCCGGCATTCCTTCCGGCTGCCTTGGCAGCTACGGTCGAATCGCGGAACTAACGAACGAAAGAGGTCACTCGATCAATGCCAGAAATGTCGCCTGGCTCAGGGAGCGCCTGTAACGGGTGCTCGGCCACGAGACAGATGTTCCCCTACATCGTGTTGCAAAGAAGTACGATGTTGATTCCCTCCACGATTCTGAAGAGACGAGAGGAATCAATAACGTAAAAAGACGAGCAGAGGGATTTTTCGCTCATCCACGGTGGCTTTGAAGGCAGCGCCAAGCCTACCCCCGCTCCAGCGAACAGGCTGGCAGCAGGCTCTTTTGCGTATTCCACGCTTCGCGTAACCAACCTATGTCGCTGAGCCTGAGATTATTTTTTCATACATGGCGTAGCTTCACGTTTGGGTAAAAAATAACAACGGCTACGCGAAACCGCGCAGCCGTTGCATAGAGTCCAAATGGCTAGGATCGACAGGTGCTTCAGTGAAGAATACGGCAGTCTGGGCAACGGGTGGTTTTAATCAAAGTCCACATCGTCAAACGAGCCAATGGCATCGCGGTTGGACTTGGGCTTCGGCGTGTCCGAACCGGGTGACTCGGGTTTGTCTGGGGTTCCCGGTTGGGGCCTGCCCTTGTGAACCCCTGGACGGTGCTGTCCGGCCGCCTTGAATTTACCCTTGCGCGCCTTGGCAATTTCGACCAGATCACGTTTTTTCCTCACCGCCTCAAAAATCATGGCTTCGCTGTGCAAATGATTGGGCAATCGACGCATATCGCTGAGGTGCTTGCGCGCCGCGCGGAGTTCCCAGAGAGTGATGGCTGTTAGGGCCGCGTTACGGTAAGGAATCGGTTCGTACTTATTCAGTTCCGGGTTCCAAAAGTAGATGATGGAAATGTCGCGTGGATCGCGCCGGAAGGTGAAGTACCTTGACTTTTTCGGCTCTTCCGGGTCTTTGGCGTTGATCCAGCGGCATAGTACGTCATCCATGTAGTGGATTTTGTCGATCCTGACCCCTTCCTCCGAGATGACCCGCTCCTCGAACGGGATGAAATCCAAGCGCAACTGTTCCGCCGCCTCGCCGATGTAGCGATCCGGCAAGTTGCCGAGCGGCGGCGCAAGTTCGGTCCCCTTGAAGAATCCCTCCTCCCACCGTTCAAGCGGACTTTTACCCAAGCCGGAGTGAGGCCGGTAATGATAGACGACGCAAATATGGTTGGCGAACCAGGCACAAAACTCCGCCAAGCTCAGCGCGGATTCTTCCTCGCTGTCGTAGTTTTTACCCCGTTCCTGCGGGTTCGAGAAGGTAGCCCCCGGCAAAGTTCGGAACTCCTCGGAGAGTTTATCCATCAGGCTTTCGATGTGCGCGCCATACTGCGGCGTTTTCAGCGGCCGGAAGATCAAGTCGATGTTGTACTGGGCACACGCACGCGCGAGCATATCCCCGCGAAACTCCTTGGCGTTGTCCGCGTGGATGTTAACCGGACGGCCGTAACAGGGCCACTCGGGAACCGTGACAAACGCACTGGCGTACTCCCGCAGCCAATCGTCTTTAGGCAAGATGAGATGGCTGACACACAGCCCGGTGCCGATGGCTCCCGGAGTTTCAAAGGAGATGTAATAACCGACGATCATCCGAGAAAAGATGTCGATGGCGATGGTGATCCAGGGTCGCCCCAGGATATATCCGGTCTTGTCGTCGCGGAGGATCACGTTGATCCGGGTATGGTCAATCTGCACATATTCCAGGGGGTAACTGGCAACAAAGCCGCTCCCCTGGGCCGTGTATTTAGTGGCTTTATCCGCTCCGTCCCGCGCTTCAGCGCGTTTCCGGGGCGACCCTGCGTTGATGCGCGCGCGGATGGTGTTGAGGTGGGGCTTATCCAGCTTTTCGCCGTTCGCCTTCAATCGTGAAATGTCTTCGTCCTCGGCGAAAGCCAGCGTCATGGCCTCGTTGACCTTGCTCACGCGCAACCGCTGCTTGGTGAGGTAATGTTTCAGGATGACCCGCCGGAGAACTTTTTCGATGACAGGGTGCAAGCGTTCGGTGCCTTTGGGCACGGACGGAGCGCCATTCAACAGAGATGTCAACATTTTGCCACTGTTGCGGAAAGCTCGCATGTAAGCGTAAATCCGCGTCCAGTGAATATGGGCGTCAAGAGCAACTTGCTTGACTAGGCTGGTCGGCGGTCGATGGACTGCCAGGAGGGGGAGAATGATTTCCCGCCTCCGCTTGGCCAATTCCCAATCTGCTGGACTGATCGTGCTCAAGTCACGGTCAAACGGTGCGATGAGATCGGTCGATTCAATCGCTCCCGTTCCTTCCTGTTTGGACAGGGGCGGATGAATGAGCAATCCGACGCTGACCTTTTCCGGGGGCTGGCGGCTGCCGTAATCGCGGACCCCGACCAGACCGCCGGGGAGGAGTTGGGTGACAACACACCGCCTGTCGGTACCTTGGATGCCCACGATGGCACCGGGAGCAATGTGAAGAGGTTGATTATTCATGCTTGATGGTTGGTTGCTCTGGTTGCTTACTTTTCCGTGATGGCCGGGTTGGTGTGGGGCCACAGAGGCGTGGTCAGGGACAAAATTTGACTACTCAAGTCAGCCCCGATTTCCCGTGCGGCGACTAGACGCCAGAGGCAGGGGATCAAACGCCGGAAACACTGAGCGTCCGCCCCGCCGCACGCCTCCAGCAGTGCTGCCACCGTGGTTCGTACTTGGGCAGACGCGGCAGTCAGAAGCAGGCTGCTGATGGCGGGGTCACGAAGCTCGCGCAAACGCGGACGCAGAAATTTGATGTTTCGGAGGAAGACGGCGTTGCCCCCCCGGATACGGCGTTCGGTATAAACCCTGAAGCGCCACCCACGCCTCCGGGCGTAGCCCCTGCCAGCGCGGATTTTCGGCAGGAGTTCCTGGCGTTTCTTCTCCAGGTCCGCGCAATATTTGACTTCCACGAGCAGCGGAGTGCGGCGTAAGCGCGCATGAAAATGCACCAAGATGTCGGGGGTATAGGTGTGAACGCGGATACGGCCCCTCGCATTGGGTTTCTGATACGAAATTTTGACGGGCTGCACCTCAATTTCATGCACCGCCGGGTCGGAGGAAAAAAGCAGGAGGCAGTCTTTTTCGAGCTGGGATTCGTGGTCCAGCGAGCGGCCGGTACGATGACACGCCAAGCGGCCGGTCATGCTGCGGGTGTTGGGTTTGATTTTGCGGACGGGCATAAGATTTAGTCGGTGATTGCTTTCAAATGAAAGTATGTTCAAATGAAAGTGTTCGCAAGCAAATTGATCGCATTTACCCGATGAACCACCTCCATCCACAAATTCAGCACCTCCTCAATTGCACCGACGAAGAACGGATTGAGCACATCCTCTCCGACCATTGGATCGGGTACAGCCGCGCCAAAACCATCCTTGAAAAGATGGAGTCTCTTTTCACCCGTCCTCGTGTGAAACGGATGCCTGGCCTTCTCATCGTGGGAGGGACGAATAACGGCAAGAGCACTCTCTTGAGGCGGTTCTGCGCGAAACACCCCTCGGTTGACAACCCCGGCACCGACCAAGCAAGGGTGCCCGTGCTGAACGTCCAATGCCCTCCAGGCCCAGACGAACGCCGCTTCTACCATGCGATCCTCGATGCGCTGAACGCTCCGTACCGGCCATCCTCCCGCGTGGAGGAGAAGCACCGGCAGATAAAAACGATCCTTGAGGGGGTCGGCACCCGCCTCCTGATTTTGGACGAGCTTCACAATACCCTCGCCGGGCCATCGACCCGTCAGCGGTATTTTTTGAACGTACTCAAGTATCTCTCCAATGATCTGTGTCTGCCCATCGTGGCCGCAGGCACCGATAAAGCCTTCAATGTGATGACGACGGACGAGCAAATCTCTAACCGACTCCAACCCATGTTCTTGCCGCGTTGGCACGACGGCAAGGAGTTCTGGGCACTCTTGGCGTCTTTCGAGAGCGGTCTGCCCTTAAAAATTCCGTCAAACCTCAAAGAAGAATCCCTGGCAACAGAAATTTTCTTTCTGTCCGATGGCATCATCGGTGAAGCCGCTTCTCTCCTCAAGGAAGCCGCTTGCAAGGCGATCACTACCGGGAAGGAGAGCATCACCCTCAAAATCATTCGTTCTCTCAATTTCGTGCGCCCCTCGAAACGCCGTAAAACCACTGGTGATGATGCTGTGGAAGGGGAAATCCCGGAAGATGAGTGAGCCGATTCGTCCGTTCTTTTGGTGCCGGGTACTTTCCTTAAAACAGTATCGCCGAGATGATGCTAAACAAGATGCACAGCGGGGCGTGTAGGCGTTTACCCGTCATTCTCCCGCCGCTGCCGGAGGAAGCGTTTTCTTCCTGGGTGATCCGGTTGGCGGCGGCACACGGCCTGAAAACCCGGTCGCTGTGCAGCATCCTCGGCGGCAAACCGATGGAATTTACCGGCGATCTGAACGGCCCGGCCGGGGCAAAATTGCTTTTGTTGCTCGCTGACCAGACACGGATTGATCCCACCACCCTGCAATCCTGGCACACCCTGACCGGGTTCAACGGTCGGCTGTTTGTTCAGGCAAAGGCCGACGCGATGACGCCTTGGGTGCTGCCGGGAGGCTCTTACATGCAACGACGACCGGCCATGCAGTATTGCCCGCTTTGTCTGGCAACTTCCCCTGTTTACTTTCGCCGCATCTGGCGGTTATCGCTTTTCGCCGTTTGCCCGGCTCATGGTGTTGGTCTGCGCCACGTTTGTCCGGCTTGCTCCGCGCCCGTTGATCCTATCATGGGTGACATGCGCCACTGCCAAGGGACAACGCCGCTTTGCTGGCAATGTGGTTTCGACCTGCGGATGAGTTCCACCGAGCAGGTGGACGCCTCGGATGTCTGCTTGGCCGTCGAATACCACCGCGCTTTGCACGGGGGAAGCACGCCTGCTGGCAGTCCGCCGGGCATCACGACCCTTGAGTATTTTACCGTTCTGGGGATGCTGTGCGCCCGCTTGCTGCAACGTAAATGCCGCCTATCCCGCTGGCGTGAGGAAGCGGCTGAGAAGGCAGGAGCGACGTTGCCCACCCCCATTGCCCGGCATGTCTCGACCGCCTTCGACACTTTGGCGGAGGCCACCTCCCGCCAAGCCGTCCTACGAACGGCGAACTGGTTGCTGCAAGAGTGGCCTGGGCGTTTCGTGGACGTAGCGCGTGCTACCAACACCCGGACCAGCGATTTTGTGTCTCTTTTCGTTGCCTGTCCAGCGTGGTTCCTGAAGCCGTTGCAAACGCTCCTGACTCCCCCACGACGCAAACCGACGCCTACACCCGGAATGGAACGTGCCCGGCGCAAGAAGGAGCTAATCCTCGCGCACCGCCTGGATTGGTGTCCGAGCCGGTTGCACATCCTGGTGCGTGTCGTGCGAAAAGCGGGTTTTTACTCACCGGAAACCGATGACGGCACCATCGCGGGAATCCTTCGGAGAGCGATTCCCGGACTGCGTGAGGAAGCCAAGGCACGCCAGAAGGCGAAAACCCGTTCGGTCGCTCGTGACACGTCAGAATGGAGCCGACTCATCCTCATGGCGAAGCCCTACCGCAAGGCGCATTGCTCAAGCAAGGCGAAACTCCGCTACGGTATCAAGCTGCTTTGCGCCGAACATTTCCTGAGCAGTCGGGATTTGAGCGAGCTTTTGCACCGAAACCAAGACTCGCTGAGCAGCCATTTTTTGACTCCGATGTTGCGGGACGGCGAATTGCAGACTCGTTTAGCGCGTGGCGGCGCTGGCCCTCGCAGCTACAGGCACCAGGCTTACCGAACCGCCCGGAAACATGACCCCGCGTGATCGTTCCGATCCGTAGCCCCGCCTCATCCTGCGACAGACGACGGCTCACGCGCCGTTCCGCCTGAAGGCGGGGGGGGCAGTCTTACCAAGAAAGGGAGTTACTGGGCCTCTGCCCGCATGGTATCCGCCAGAATCGACTCGTCAGCCGGTGGGTAGTTGGTGAGCGCGCGGCGCTCCTGTCAGGCACAAAGGGATTCGCACCAGCGGCCACGGGTAAGCCGCGCCTCGTTCCTGGAGCGTGATGCCACAGCCGAGGAACTTGGCGGCACGGCTCAAGCTCGTATGGTCATCTGCGTCCGGCACAAACTTGTCCGCATGGGCAGATGGAATGCCCCCGTCGGCACCCCGAAACTCGATGTCCGAGAATTTACATGAAAGATGGTAAAATCGAAAACCAGCTTGCTAGTCAGATAGCGTTTGAGTACGTTCACACGAACATGGCTGTGACACAGACAACACCCAAATTGTCCGGGAGACAGCAGCAGGTGTTGGATTACCTCCTGCAACGCCAGCGCGAGGAGGGCATTCCCCCGTCAACCCGCGAAATTCAGGCGGCACTTGGTCTTGGAAGTCAAACCCAGGTGGTGCAACTCATCCACGCGCTGCAACGCAAAGGCGCGATCCGCACCCTGCCAGGTAAGGCACGGGGCATCGTTGCCGTGCAACCTCCTGCCTCATCACCGGCGGACGACCGCTCCGGCTCGCTTTCCCCATTCATCGACGTGCCGCTCTGCGGCGAAATCCAGGCCGGTTTACCATCGGATACTTCCCCACAAACCGGCGACACGCTGCCCGTTCATGCTGCCATCATGGGACTTACGCCCGGCTCCCAACCCTACGCTTTGCGTGTGCGTGGCAACTCTATGACGGGAGCCTGCATTCAGGATGGCGACTACGTTGTGCTCGACCGTGCGCGTGAGCCGCGCTCTGGCGATGTGGTTGCAGCCTTGTTAGATGGGCAATCGACTCTCAAACGCTATATGGTGGAGGATGGGAAAGTTTATCTCAAAGCAGAGAACCCTCTGTTCCCCGTCATCAAGCCAACGCGCGAACTCCTTGTGCAGGGGGTCATGGTTGGTTTGATTCGGAGTACTGGGGTCTGAGTCGAGCCATTCTGGCTACGCTAGGTGAGGAGCGACATTGAGGGGGCGCAACACGCCAGGCAGGCATACCGGAGCTTCTGACACTTGGAACGGAGCCGGGGCCAAAGTATCGTGCGAAACAGGCTGCCAGCGTTATCCGCCTTCGCAATAACGATGACCGAACTGCCGCGCCCAATTCCAAGCAGCACTCGTTCTCCAAGCGTAAACCAGAACTTGTTTTGCATCGTGCGAAAACTCGCCGGTCAGGCTGCTTTCGCGCCGCCAACAAACCGACATCCGTTTGGACATCAGGTCGTTCTTAAACCCGTCCCGCATCTGCCACACCGTCATGGCGACGAAGCGACCACCTGTGGCCCCGGTTGGCTTGCGATCAAGCTGCCGACAAAATCCGGCAGCGTCTGGAACGTGTAGTCGCCGGGGATGATGGCAGAGCGGGAAGAGGGATAGCACTGCACGGGCATAGATGCCGTGGTGTTCGAGTACCGCAGACGCAGGCTTGGATGGTAAATTGCCCGAATCGCCAGGTGATTAAGTTGGAAAATCGCGTCGAAGGCAGCGTCGTTCTCCGGCCCCTTCCAAGTGAGCGCGCCGTTCTCCTCGAAGTCGAACCCTTGATTTACCAAGATGGAAATGGACGATTCGCGGATGTGCCCGATCCACACGGCAAAATGGTCGGGAGGCAGCCTCCCAGCGTGGAGAGTCGCCGGAATGATCTTGTTGATGGGCCGCCGGACCATGCCTGCGGCGTTGGACGTGATGGCGGTTTTGACCGCCCATCGAGCGATTACGTCCCCCCGGTTCACGGCTTGGGCGATAAAAGCGCCGTCCGGGCGGGGCCACGCGGGTTCGATCAACGGCCCGGCTGCATCGAGAAAAGCGGCTTCGAGATCGCTCATCCAACCCTCGTTGCAGCCCTTGCACACCACCCTGGTGACATACGCTTCTTGGCGGTGTGACCTGCGAACCTGCACCACCGAAACGCCATCCCATTCCCCGGCCTCTAGTTCCTTGTCACTAGCCTCAAGGCGCTTCCATACCGAGTGCGAGATGATGTGCTCCTCACTGTTTTCGAGCGCACCGCAAAATAAACAGGGTTTTATCGGCATGAGGCGGGGATGCAGGTTGTATTCAGGCTTTGTTCAAAGTCAAAATTGCCCGAGATTAGGCCGTTGAAAACTGTCGAACCCATTTCTCGATGAACTTTTCGATCTTTATCCGGGACTACTCCCGCCACGGGCGAGTCGGTTCCGAAGCGGAACGCACCTGGCACGCTGACCAGCCATCGCTGAGGCAAGCCATCGAAGTTGCGGCCCTCGCTATCAACCACAGAGGCAAGCGTCATTCTCATCAGCGGCGCATCCGGCATGAAGCCATCGCCGCCTCCAAGCAGGCGCTCCTCGCGGCCAAGCCGCGCATCCGCGCCGCCCGGAGTTTCGATGCGCTCCTCACGACCGTCACCCATGCCCTCCACGGCATCCCCTACATCGGCGAGTTGTATTGCTACGACACCGCCTTTCGCATTGGGGCCTTCCTCCACCTGCTGCCCGACCGTGTTTACCTCCACGCGGGTGTCAGGGAAGGTGCCCGTGCGCTTGGCCTAAAACACAACGCATCATTTTTGCCCATGTCGGCTCTGCCGCCTGCGCTCCGCACCCTGCCCGCGCACGAGGTCGAGGATTTTCTCTGCATTTACCGAGACGGCATCATCAGGGCGACCGGCTGCGGAGCATCCCCACGACCATGCCAAGGGCCTCGCAACATAGCCCGGCGCACCGCCCGTGGCTGCCACTGAACTCGGTGTCGCTGTGAGAATATCCCTCTTTGACGATCAGCACCGCTTAGCCTGCCGCCGCCAGCATCGGGTGCTGGGACAATACCTCGCTATGCAAGCCTGGGTCCGGGGGCTGGATTGCATCGCACTCGAAAAGCGCGACTTGGAGCACTACCTGGGACTGGAGCGGCTCAAGGGAACGCGCTTCGAGTGGTTCCGAGACGACGTAACGCCGTGGTTTCCGCACCAGGAGACATACGAAATCTCCGGTCGTGAAAACTCGCTCCACTCGTTGTTTCTCGCCCGCGTCCCCATCGCAGCCCATCTTCCGTCCGGACACCATGTCCACTGAGCAACGCATCGCCCAAATGGCTGCCGGTGCGCCCCGGACGGCCCTATTCATTGAGGAGGACCGCCATTGGCCTCCTCCGATGGAACAGGAAATCATCTCCCAACTCGCGGTGCTCTCGGCAGGTTTAGCCGTGCCGCAGGATTTTGTGAAACCTGCGTCCCAGACGAAGCAGTAAATGCCTCCATCCAAGGTGCCTTTGTCCTCGCTCGGACAATTCCCACTGGGGTGGAAGGAAGCCTGGGAACAAAGGAGTCTGGGTGGTCTGCTGCGCCGACCCGGTGCCTGTCGCGTTAAAAGCGATCATGCCGCCGAAGTCACACGATCAGGGCCTACCTCACTCCAAATTCAGGCTGATGTTGCCGAAGGCGAGGCCCGCTTGCCGCAGAGCCTTGCATTGCGCCAACTTGGCGCGCAACATCTCGCCGTGAGTATGCGTTCGGATGTATTCCCAAGCCTCCGCATACTCGGGAGCCAGCACGAAGGCTTTTAGGTCGTGCTCATCTCCATGCGTCAGCACAACGGGAGGAAAAGTAACTTGGCCCCCTGCGGCGCTCGCGCCGATCTGGAGCCGCACAAGCTGTTCGAGGTAGATTTGCACACGCAAGAGTGCGGCACGCTCCATACTCTCGGTGGGCAATTCACCGGCCAAACTGCTGGGCACGAGGTGATGATTCAAGTCCAATTCCTGAGCGAAAACTTCCGTGCCGGGCAAGGCAATGAAAAGTTGTACCCGGTGTCGCTCTTTCAAACCTCCGCCCGATGGAAAAATTTGGTAAGCGATGACTACGAAGGGCACAGCACGGGAAGGAAGCGGTGTCGCCTTGTAAAACTCGAACACGTCTGCTTTTGGCATGGGTGTGAAGATAACGAGAAACGGGCAAAAAGAAGGCCGAAAATAAAGGCCCGCCAGCGGGTCTGTTCTGCGGGTGCTCCGTGTCAGAGGCGCGGACGTTGAGGGTTTAAGTCTTCACAGAATGATTTTATATGTTTAGTTTGCGGCTTTCTGACTCCTCGTCGCGCCAATGGCTACAACTGAACACACAATCAACGATGGGCTTGCTGATGTGTTACGAAGCACCCGGCGGGTTTGGCGACCCGCTGGTGTCGTGCGTTCCGAGAACACAGGGATGCTCAAAGGCAGCGCCGGGCGACCGGACGTTCTGGTGCTGGAACCTAATGTGTCGCCGGTTGTTATCGAGACGGAGGTTCTGCCAGCAGCCACCGTGGAAAGCGAGGCGACCTCTCGGCTCGGCAAGCAAATTAGTACGAACGGACGGACGATTTTATCTGCCATCGCGGTTCGTCTGCCCAGGCGGCTACGGGAAAAAGATGGGGATGCTTTGAAGGGCGAACTCAATACCCTGCGAGATTTGGATTTCGCACTCTACACCGGCAGCAGCGCGACAGCGGCGAGTCGCTGGCCCCGTTCCGGCTGGATTAACGGCGGGATTGCCGAGCTATCTACGCACGTTCAATCGGCGTCCTTGCCGCCGGACATTATCGAAGCGGCGGTCGATCAGTTAGTTAGCAGTGTGAGCGAGGCCGCAGGCATGATTGGAGATATGGCGGCCACCCACCCGAACGCCATCAAAGAAATCGGCGCGGAGTTGAGACAGGAAGACGGAGACCAGACCCGGCGAATGGCTGCAACGATTCTGGCGAATGCCTTCGTCTTTCAGGAAACCCTCTCTGGCGGTCCGGGCAAACTCGCTGAGGTTCACACGCTCGACCAACTCCGGGGAACTGGACTGACGAAAACTGCTGTTCTGGCCGAATGGCGAAAGATTTTAAAGGTCAACTATTGGCCGATCTTCGACATCGCCCGTCGCATCCTTGAACTTATCCCAACCGCGGACAGTCGCAATCTAATGGAGTGCATGGCGGTGGCCGCAAGCCGGTTGCTGGAAAACCGGCTGATGAGTTCTCACGATCTGACCGGCGCAGTGTTCCAGCGTCTTATCGCCGACCGCAAGTTTCTGGCGGCGTACTACACCACTCCTGCGTCCGCTGCACTGCTAATCGGACTGGTACTGACAGCCAAGAAACTGCCGACCGGCGGTTCTTGGGCCGCGACCGGGGATGTCGTCGGGCTGCGGATAGCGGACTTCGCTTGCGGTACTGGGACGCTTCTTTCGACCGCTTACCAACGGGTCGGTCAACTCCACGAGCTTGCAGGCGGGGACGCGGAGGCAATCCACCCTCAGATGATGGCAAAAGCCTTGGTGGGTTGCGATGTCCTGCCTGCCGCCGCGCATCTGACCGCTTCAATGCTCTCGGGCGCGCATCCATCAGTAAAGTACAAGCAAAGCTCTATCCTGACGGTCGCTTACGGAAAACAGCCGGACGGAGCTATCGCGCTCGGCTCCTTGGACCTGTTGGACGCGCAGCGCAAACTGGAAATCACCGACATTACCGCCAAGTCCATCGGTGGCACGGGGCAAGCGGAAAAGGAAACGTGGTCGGAACTGCCCCACGCCTCCTTCGATCTCGTAATAATGAATCCGCCGTTCACCCGCGCGACCGGCCAGGAGGGTGCGAAGGTGGGAGTGCCCAACCCGATGTTCGCCGCCTTCGGTTCCAGCGAGAAGGATCAACGCCTGATGGCGGCGGCGGCTAGTCGGTTGACAAAAGGAACGAGTGCCCGTGGAAACGCAGGGGAAGCGTCCATCTTTCTCGTTCTGGCCGACCGTAAACTCAAGGAGGACGGCGCGCTGGCTCTGGTTATGCCTCTGAGTCTCATGTCCGGGGAAACGTGGGAAGAGTCGCGTATCCTTTTGAAGAACCATTACCAAGACCTGCTGTTACTCTCAATCTCTGGCGCGGATGGCACCGACCTCTCATTTTCCGCCGACACCGCGATGGGCGAGTGCCTCATCGTTGGCCGCAAAGCCAGGACCGGGAGCAAACGGGCCGTCTTCGTGATCCTGCGGGAACGGCCCGCCTTTCCCATGTTGGGTTCGAGCGCAGCGGCTCAGATTCTTCAACTGATCGCCGGAAAGAACCTTCGCCGCATTGAGGATGGTCCAGTCGGAGGTACACCTTTGTTCTTCGGCGACGAAGAGATCGGCCAAGCCCTTGGCGCACCATTGCCGACTTCCGGCGGGTGGAACCTCTCGCGGATTGCTGACCTTGCCTTGGCGCAAACCGCTTACCAGTTGATTGAAAAAAGCCGATTGTGGTTGCCCGGTATGCGGAAGGAAGACACCGTGGATATTCCGATGACGACGGTAGGGGCAATAGGCGAAATTGGTCCATATCACATGGACGTTAGCGGCACGACGGCGGACGGAGACGTTCGTGGCCCTTTCAGAATTGCTCCGATGAAGGCGGGCACGACTCCGACATATCCCGTGTTGTGGTCCCATTCCGCCGCGCGTGAAAAAGCGATGGAGTTCACCGGAGATAGCGAAGCACAACCTCTTGTTGGCAAAAACCGGACGAAGCAAGACCTGATCGACAAGAGGGTGGAAAGCGTTTGGGCGACGGCCTCACACTGCCATTTCAATCGCGATTTCCGCTTCAACAGTCAGGCCACCGGGATGCAGTTCACGCCACGCCGTACCATCGGTGGCCGCGCTTGGCTGTCGATCCAGTTGTCGTGTGTCGAGGAGGAAAAAGCGTTGGTCGCTTGGGCGAACACGTCGCTCGGATTGCTTCTGCATTGGTGGCACTCCAATAAACAGCAGTCTGGACGAGGCAGCGTAGGCAAATCGACGTTGGATACCTTGCCTGTTCTAGATGTAACCGCGCTACAGCCTGCCAGACTCAAGAAGGCTGTCGCGGTGTACGATGCAATGAAGAACAAGGAGTTTTCCCCGGTGCATCAGATGGGGAAGGACGCTGTTCGCAAAGAATTGGATGAAATGTTTGTCAAAGAAGTGCTCGACCTTCAACCAAGGATTTATGCCGCCGATGGCCCTTTGGAGGTGCTTCGGATGAAATTGGCGCAGGAGCCGTCGATTCTAGGTGCCAAATCTTTATGACACCTGGTTGGATGATCTTTCCGTGGCCCGGTCGGTTTTTTCCTCTGCGCTCCCAGCCAATCCGACTCAGAGGGGCGAGCATCAACCCAGAGAAGGCTTACCGGAGAGGTTGCCAGCAACGTACCCTTCAGACTTGCAACGGCTTGGGTCAACTTTCTGCTCCACCGTGATACCGACCATGAAGAAGAAACCAGCCAGCGTTTATACCATCGGTTACGAGCAAAGTCGGCCCGAGGAATTCGCTGCCCGGCTGCTGAAGGCGCAGATCGACGTGGTAATCGACGTGCGGGCCGTCCCGTTGAGTCGGAAACCCGGCTTCTCCAAGAACAAACTCAGAGCGTCTCTTACGGCGATGGACCTGGAATACATGCATTTCGTTGGTCTGGGCGCACCGAGAGAGGTTCGGGATACGTTGCGTGCGGGTGGCACCTGGGCGGAATATGTGCGGGGCTACCATGCCCACCTGAGAAAATGCGGCGCGGAGGTCCAAGCGTTGCTTGACTTGGCCGCCGAGCGGATGATCTGCCTGCTGTGTTTTGAACGTGACCCGGCGGTCTGCCACCGCAGCCTCATCGCCGCCCGGATGGCTGAGAATCAACCCGGACTTGTTATCGAACACATTCTTTATTAGAACGGGGGGCGTAATCCCACGCTATGCCAGAAACAACCCGTCTGCGATTGTTGGTGACGGTCAAGGCGTACCCCACGGTTAGCCTCCGATACAGCGAGTTGGTTTGCTGCGCGGGCATCAGGGAGGACACCGGGGAATGGGTTCGGCTATATCCAGTGGCGTACCGCACGCTGCCAGGGTGGCAGAAGTTCGAGAAATACGACGTGATCGAAGTGGATTGCGTCCGCCGTCCACCACACAAAGATAACCGGCCAGAAAGTTGGAGTCCACGCATGGAGACGCTCAAGACCATCGGCAAGGTGCCGGTAAATCGTCCGGGTGATTGGTCGAACCGATTGGGCTGGATTCGACCCACGCTGCTACGCGGGTTTGCCGAACTGCTTGATCTCCAGCGGACAACAAGCAAGTCGCTGGCGGCGTTCAAACCCGCCAAGATTTTAGGATTCAAGATCGAACCGGAGAAAGAAGCGGATTGGAACGAAGCGCAACGCGCCACACTCGACCAGACAGATTTGTACCATCAGGAGGTCACGACCCTGGAGAAAATCCCATACGCCTTCCGGGTAGGTTTCACTGACGAAAAAGGAGCCGAACACTGGCTCAAAGTCATTGACTGGGAGTTTATGGAGCTTTGGCGACGGGAACGTGACCGTTTCGGCTCGGCGGATTTGGCTGCCGACCAAGTGCGTAAAAAGCTCGATTGGATTGCCCGAGGCGACAAGGAAGTCATCATGTATGCGGGGAACCTCGCTGACCCACGGATGCGGCGCAGCTTCATCGTCTTGGGTTTTTGCTACCCGAAAGACGAACCGCAGATGACCCTGTTTTGACGACTGATGTATTCTGCGCGCCATCTGCCAGCCCGTACCCCGCTACGCCAAGGCGGGGATGCCCGGCACCTCGCCCATTTACATTTGCCCGAGCATCGCCGAGAATTCTTCCCGTAAGCTGTGCCCCTGCCAATGCTTTCTCCCACGCAGGTATGCGCTGAGTTTAACCAGAGAGGCGCGGATGCCTTCCGGGCCGGTGGACTTGTTTTGAAGCACGGGTTCGTGCTCGCTCAAGTTATGCAATCGGCAGGATTTATTTACCGCACAGCTTTCGTGTTGTTTATCAGGAAGGCGTGTTGTCAGCCTTTTGGAGCAACGATCCGGCCAAAATCGGCGTAACCGGGATCGGACTTGAAATCGTGTGCTGGCGCGGCGTTGAGTTCCTGCAACGCTTTCGCCCTTTCAGCCTGTTCTTCCTCATAGGCCGCGAGCCGGAGCCTCGCGTGCCGGGCGGACAGATACGCCGCAGGCATTAAAAAAATGGTGGGCAGCACGAACCCCAACACGAAAAACCCAGTCTGCGCCGTCCATCGGCAGTGTTCGGGGGGTACAACACCGGCTGCCAAGGCGACTCCGACGGCCACCGCCAACGCTTTTAGTACAACCGTCACGATGAGGTTGCACATCAAGTCGCGTTCGGCCAGAAAGGCAGCTATGCGCCACCTATCCTTCTCGCGCGCCGTCAGCGCAGATCCACTTCCGAAGGATTCGTCGAGTTTGCGGCTGACCAACCCCCAGAAAAGATCGACCACTACCAATACGCCGCTGAAGACCGATAGCAGGGAGCCACCCAGCTTAAAATCGGCGTTGTTGACGGAGATGGGCGGAAGTAAATGCCGCGCAACGACTAAGGCCGCGCATCCGGTCAGAATTTGGACCGGCAACCGGATGAGCCATTTGCGTTTCATGCCGGATCATTCTTCTCCCCGGATCGTGCCACGTTCCAAAAGCAGTTGCAACCACTCAAACATCCTCTTGAACACCTCTGGAGGGTCAGCGAAGCCGCCCGGAGCCGCGACGGTGTAATCTTCGTGAATCCTCACATGATCGCCACGCACCTCGCCGACGCCTGGAACGTCAAGCGTGATGCTTTCATCCAGGTGGTCGCCCAGCGCGGCCACCACATTGTCGAGCATTTGCCGTTCCTTGCGCTGGCCGGGCTTTTTGTAGAGGATTTCGAGCCGCAGTTCGATGTCCCCCGTTTCTAGCGCGTCGCCAAAATCCATCGTTTTCTTGCCGAACGCTTCCAAAAATGCCTGGAACAAATGGTTGCCTTTTCCACCGTCTGCTTTTCGTAGCACGAGTTCCTGTGAAATGGTTGGTTCGGCGACCGTGGGCAGTCGCGCCGGTTCAAAAGTCAACGGTTCCCTGAAGATGATGGATTTGACACCTTGAACCGCTTTGCCCCGCAGATTCGCCTTGGGCCGGGGGATCAGGCCGACTGGATTGACCTCTTTGCCTTCCTTGGATTTCTGAGTGAAAAGCCAGTTCAGGTATTCGGTGAACTGCTTGGCCTTGAGGCTGGGGGATTGCACCAGAATCACATGGTTATTGCGAATCCCGAAATACAAAACGCCTTCCAGAAATTCTCTGCGCTTGCCTGGTGCCACTTCTTCCGGCGCGAGTTGTTCGATGTCCAAATCCTCGATTCCCGTGTCATCGTCCACGTCGGCGAGGGTGGGCTGGCCGTTCCCTTTCGTATAGCAGATCATCATGCCGCAGAGCATCCCGTTGCTTGTGCGCGGTTTGACGATAAAACGCTGGTTGAGGCCATCTTTATCCAGCCTTTGCCGCCGCTCACCAATGCCCTTTAACTCCTTTAGAGTGGCATCCAGACGTTTCTGGAGATTGCTTCTGCGGAACCACTGCGCGGCCAGATAATTGAAGGACTTGGATTTTGTCTGGGCAGCCATTCGAGGAATTGTTAGCCGGGGTGGATGGTTGAATGCAAGAGCCTTCTTTCGTTGTTAGCGCCGCCGGTTGTACGGCTGCGGGCATCCGAAGGATAAACCATCGCCCTTAGTCCGAGTAGAGGAACTTGCCGTCCTTGTCCCGGAGCATGACAGAGGAGGTCGCCTCGGCTGTGACGATCTGCGCGCTGCTGCCATCTACGAAATCGAGTTCCAGATCGGTACCCTCCTGCCGGACCTTGAGAATCTTGCCGCCAGTGGCAGCGTTGTTCGTGCTCGACAGAGCCACTTTGATCTTCATCACCGACCCATCGTCAAAGGTGAGCGTCAGCAGGTTGTCCGCCTGGGTGGTGCCGCTGATGGTGCGCCCGGCGATGATCTTGGTGAGCTTCTGGTTGCTGTGCATGGGAAGGGTCGTTTCAGAGAGGTTCCGTCAGCGCGCGTAATGATAACCGGCCTTGAGAGCTTCGTCGGCGCTCATGTATCTGCCCTCCTTGGTCTTGCCATAATACGCGGTGCCAGGCTTCCAGATGACCCCACTTTTCGTGTTCACCCACACCTGCCCCTCAGTGACGGTCGGCCCAGCCGGTGTCGCGGTGGCCGTTGCCGCCGTCTGCGGTGCCGTTTCGGTGTCAGGGTCTTCGTCGCGCCGGGTGCCTTCATCTCCGTAGGCCAGCCCAGTGTTACGCGGGGGCATCCCACGCCGTCGCTTATCCATCAGAGGCTCGGGGCTGACGTACTTTTTATACGCATCGACCCAGTTACGGGACATTTCCTGCTGCGCGGTATGCAGGTCCACCTTACCTGCCCGCACCAGAGTCAGCAGCCGGTATTCGAGTTGGTCCTTTGTGTGGGCGTTCCAGGGTTCGGTCAGGTAGCTCTGCGGCCAGAGGTTTTTCTTGGAATTGCTGCCGCCCAGCGACAGCGAGATCAGATGGTCGATCTCGTATTCGCCTTTTTCCCAATGGGCAATGCCGTAAGAAGCGTACACCTCCCGCTTTACGCTGATAGGCACGTTCCGCACCTTGGACGAATAACCGCGCACCTGAAGGTCAGCGAGCGTCACATCGAGCGTGTCGCCGGGGGTGAGCTTCGGATCGGGCAGGATCGGGGCCGTGCCGGGCTGCTGGGCAACGGCTGGAGCCGCCAAGACGGCAGCAAGGAGCAGAACGGCAAGCGACGGTAGGCGCAGGGGGAGCAGCATGGTATCGAAAGATTCGCTTTGGCTGCCCCACCCGGCTGGGAGAAGAGCCACGCGATCACGTCACAATTTGCGCCAGCCTGAACGCTACATCTTTCACTGGCCGTTCAAGGCAGCCCTATCGCACTGCGCGAGGAGAGCGATGTGACCCGGCGTAACATCGACCAATTGACAGTCCGATTATCAGAAAATAGGGTATTTTCTCGCTCATTAACAAAATGCTCTGCAATAATACCCAACCATGACACTTGGAGAACGTCTCAAAACCCTGCGCCAAAACCTTGGTCTCTCGCAGGAAGCCCTCGGAGCACAAGGTTTTGTATCCACCCCCGGTTGGATCAAGATCGAAAACGGCCAGCGTCAGGCGAGCGAAAAGCTCATCGACAAGCTGAGCCAGTGGCTAGTTGAGGATAAATACATGCGTGCCGGGGCGGCCAGCACACTCAAGGAAGAATTGCTCGTGCTCAAGTATCTGGGCGGCCGCTCGCCCTTCGTGCGCGAATTGGCCAAGGCACACGCCAGAAAAATGCCTGACGGCGGGGTGACGTTGTTGACCGAGACCCCCCGTTCCATCAAACCGAAGCGAGGACGGCCTCCGGGCGTAAAATCTTCGGCTGGTGTGGCACTCGTGGCAGAATCCTCTGGTATTTACAAGACCAAGCGTCGGCAACGCTAAACTCCCCTACGATTCTGCCACGAAATGCACCGTGGATGAACCGTTGGCATTTGAGGAGTTGTTCCGCCCGCTGGTGCTTGACGCCGAGCGCGCTCTTCACCGACAGGCTGATGCCGCAGCATGGGATTTGTTGACTACAGAGGCACATGTAGATTGGACTCGTTACCTGTTGGCGCGGCTCACAGCCTCCGGCTCGAGGGCCGCTCATTGGCAATTCCAAATCTACAAAACTGTCCGATCCGCTTTTCCTGCGGAAAAACATGCGCCGCAACAGGCATCGGACGTTTTATATCTCCGGTTCATCGGATCGCACCCGGAGGATCGACTTCAGAAGCTCTTTGACGAGTTTCCGGGTCTGGCAGAACTATGCGGCGTCTTGGTCAAGAACTGGCTCGCAGCAGTTGGCGAGTTTCTTGCCCGGCTCCAGGCAGACCGCCGTGAACTGTGTGCCCGCTTCCCGAGCGGGAGCTTCACTTGTCCGGTTGCAAAGCTCCAACCGGGTCTGAGCGACCCTCACAATGGCGGTCGGAGTGTGGTCAGACTCAACTTCGCAGATGGGACCAGTATAATCTACAAACCGCGTCCCCTAGCCCCTGAAGCTCATTTCGCCGTGCTCGTTGAACAACTGAACGCCAGCGAGATTTCTTACCCTCTAAAATCAGCGCGCTGCTGGGACCGGGGCGAATATGGTTGGATGGAAGACGTGACGGCAAGCTCATGTTCAGTCGTTGCGGAGGTGCATCACTTTTATTGGCGAGCCGGAGCATTGCTGGGCCTCATATACCTCGCTCGTGGAGTGGATTTCCACCGGGAGAACTTGGTCGCTGCTGGTCAGTATCCAGTGCTTATCGACCTCGAAACGCTCTGGCATCCGCAAAATCGTTCCGCTGGCGAAAGATCGGCAGTGGCTTCGGTGTTACACACTGGGTTTTTGCCGCAGCACCATCTGCGGTCAGAAAAAAATTACGAATGGAGTGCGCTCAGCCGAGCGGCCAACCCGGACTCAAGGACCTTGGAGTCGGCATACACCAACGATGCTGGGACAATGCGAAAGCCCGGCGGTCAGAAAACGCAAGAACGCCACCACCTTCCAATTTTCCTGGACACCCCTTATTCGGCCACCGGGTTCGTCGGCGATATTGAGGCCGGGTTTCGATGGGTAGGCAAGCAGATGTTCGAGGCGGGGCGGAAACCGTTCAAACGCTGGCTCGACATACTCGCCAAGCATCCTCGGCGTTTCATACGGCGTTCAACCGCGCAGTATCTGAATGCCCTCGAATGGCTCACGACGCCACAAAACCTTCGCCGAACCTTTGCCCGTGACGAGTTGATAGCGCGGTTTTGGTCTGCTCAATCCGACAAGCCGCTGTTACCGGAGGAGATTCATGCACTTGGACAGATGGATATTCCTTACCTTGAGCAAGGCGGCAACGGAGCCGAGACTCCAGACGCCGCTGAGCTTGAAGAACTAACCGAGGAAACTTACCTGGCGCAAATTCCCGTTATCGTGAGCGCATTAGCGACTAGCCCCTGACACACGGTCAGACGTTTACAAAATGCGGGCCGCCTACCAGGGTGGGTGAATCGTGCAAAGAATCTCGTAATCGGTCTGCGGTTCGGCCTCCGTTGTCCCTTCCGGCAATGCCTCGCTCTGCGCTCCGAACGGGGGAACATACATTGCCATCGTCTTCTTGCCTCTTTCTCTGACAAAAATTCCGCCCCGGTATTCCTCCGGCACGCTGATCCGGCTGCTGAGCACCTCAAACGGAGTGGTCATCAGCCGTTTGTGCAAAGCCTCGTCGGTTTGTGCTTCTCGATAGAGATCCGAGATGGCCTTGTTAAGATTTTCTTCGTTCCATTCCGGTAGTTCAGAGGGAGTATTTTCTGGCATAAGCCCATCTTAGCATTATTTCCACATCACGCCGGAAAAAATGCACGGCTCGGGCACTGTCTTCAGTGGGACGCGGTGACAAGCCCGGAGAGCAGACGCTTGAAGCGAGGATGATCTGCAAGGGCCGAGAATCTTGGGTCCATGCTCGTGGAACGGCCTTCGATCCAACCGGCTGCTACCGCGTCGCTCAACAGGGAAAGTGCGCGCTCGGCGTCTCCAAGAACTGCGTGGGTCGCCGCCATATCGTGCAGAATCCTCGGGTTCTTTGGATACTGGGCCATGATCTCGCGGTCCAGAGCCAGCGCCTCCTGCGCGAACGATCTCGCACGCTCGATTGATCCTGTCTGCATGGCAAGATATGCAAGCGCCGAGGAGGGATTGATCGCCCCGTAGAACTTCCAGTTCTGTGTGTAGGATTTGTCCGCTCGCAGGGTTTTGAACATCGTTTCCGCCGCCAACGTCTTTCCATCACAAAGTTCAATCCACCCGGCCAGCGTCGAGCCAAAGCGGTTCTCCGGGAAGCGCAGACGGGTTTGCGCGCACAGCGAACGCGCTTCCTCGAAGCGGCCCTGCCACATCCGCAATGCACCAAGATCAAATTCCGGGTCAGGCTGGTCGGCGTCTAGGTCAATGGCACGCTTCAGAGCCGATTCCGCTTGGGCATCAAGCCCGGACAAAGCATACGTCTCGCCCAGAATGCCGTGCAAGGCGCTACGAGCAGGCTCCAGATGAACGGCCCGTGTCATCCAATGGATTGCCTGATCGAGTCGGCCCATTGCGCGTAGGCACATCCCCAAAGAGACACAGCACCCTGCGGACTGGGGGTTGATCTCGACCGCGTTCCAAAACTCCTCCAACGCTTCGTCGTTGCGCGTAGTTTTGAAGTAGCAAGATGCCATTACACGATGCGCCTGGGCGCAATTCGGGTCCACGCCAAGTGCTTGCTTGGCGGCGGCGACAGCCAAAGGGAGTTTATCCGACTGCCCGTAGGTGTCGGCCTGCGTCCACAAGGTGAAGGCGAGCATTGCTCGCGCCGCTGCGAAATGGGCATCGGTATCCGCCGCCCTCCGAAACAACGCCACGGCGTCTTCGAGGTCGTGGGCGTTGTCGCGGGCGGAAAGCTCCATCGCCCGTGTGTAGAACATCTGCGCCTCAGGCAGAGGAATGTTGGATGCAGGCCGGGGAACTTGGTTCGCGGCCAACTCCAACTTGGTTTGGATGGTTTCGGCGACGGTTTTTCCCAGACCAGACAGAGCCGTACCGGGATTTCTGAAGTCAATCTCGCATGAGTAGCGCCAGATCACTTCTCCGGTGCTGCTACGCAGAAGCCGAGTGGTCAGATGCGCTTGCTCGCCTGAGCGCCGTATGCTTCCCGCCAGCACCACTTGTGAGCCACTGGCCCGACCGTAGTTGAGCGGATCAAATCCTTCTGCCAGGGGATGCAACGAGTCCGTTTCCTCGTCTTGCAACCGGAAAATCCGGTTTCGTAAGAAACCATGTTTCAACTCAGCGTCGATCCACCTCAACAGCGGATCAAACGTGGGGTCTTGGTCCAGATTTTCCATGACTACCGCGACGGAAATGCTCTGCGATGGGCTGCGCTGGCGAGATGGAAGAACCGCCCAGATCAATCCAAAAGCCACAACCGCAGCTAGAAGGACGATGATGAGCCAAGCGCGCCCCGTAACTCGCTTAACGGAGTTGCGTAACCGGACCCGCATCGGAAAAGACCTGATCTTCTTGCCTTCCAGCCAACGGACCAAATCATTCTCCAAATCTTTGGCGGAATCGTATCTGTCCTCCGGCCTACGCCGCAGGCAGCGCATACAGATCGTTTCCAGAGGCTTTGGGACCAGCGGCGCGTAACGGGTCGGCTTCAGCGGCGATTGTTCCGCCACCTGCCGGAGCACGTCCAACAGGTTTTCGCCCACGAACGGTGGCCGGTCGGTCAATAACTCGAACAGAATGGCTCCCAAACTGTAGATGTCCGTGGCTGCGGTCACGTCTCGGGTGTTGCCTGACGCCTGTTCTGGCGAGACGTAGTTAGGCGTGCCCAACACCGCGCAGGACCGGGTCAAATCATCCGAGTCGGTCAGATGTTTGACCAAGCCGAAGTCTGTCACCAGCGGTTCATGATCCTCGGTGAAGAGGATGTTGCCAGGTTTGAGGTCCCGGTGAACGATTCCCTGCCGGTGCGCGTGATGAACCGCCTTGGCAACCTTGACGAGCAATTCGGCAATTTGGTGCCAACGCCCCCGGTATTTTGCTTTCAGATGATGCAGGCTGCCCCCCGATGCCAGCTTCATGCAAAAGAAGGGTAATCCTTCCGCCGAGGTCCCGATCTCGTAGATCGGCATGGAGTAAGGATGATCGAGGCTTTGCGCGGCCAGGGCCTCGCGTCGGAAACGCTCCAAGGCTTCCGAAGAACCGGCATCTTCGGGAAGCACGGTCTTGATGGCCACGGTTCGGAGTGATTCACGGTGGACGGCGCGATAGATGATGCCTTGGCCTCCCCGACCGATCTCCTCGATCAGGCTATACGCTCCCATCAAGGGCGCATCTGGTGACCACTCCGTCGTTTCCTCACCAATCAGAACGGGTTCCAAGCCGACCGGCTCAAGTGCCAAGCCGAACAAACATTGCTCACAAACGCGCGGGACCGTGCTCGGGCACGAAGCCAAAGTTTGGCCGCAGCTAAAACAGATTTCTCCGCTGGTATCGAGGGGCAAATCACCTCCAGCGAGGCAGTGTCGAGCAGTCGTGCTGCTGGCCTCCGGGATCATAAAAAGGCGAAATCGTGAGAGTCGGGCGGGATTCGACATGGCGAGACTGAGGGAAAGCACACCCACGATCAAGTCGAATCCAATTTGGCCGCAAGGCGGGTCTGATACGATACTTGCTTTCGTTGGGGTGTTTTCCCTACCTTCCGTAGCGTGGAGAACGTCTCATGGCTTACCCCTGTCGCAGCGAGAGTGTTCGTCACCACGCGCTGGACCGTCATCGCGGCTTGCAGCCAGACGGATGAAGCCAAGGCACAAGCCGCCTTGAAAGAATTATGTCAGTCCTACTGGCAGCCGGTTTATAGCTGCATCCGGCATCGTGGCTACTCAGCCCACGACGCTCAGGATCTCGCCCAAGATTTCTTCCTCCGGTTGCTCAAGGGAACTTGGCTTCCACACTTGGACGAGGCGAAGGGCCGCTTCCGTGCTTACCTCTCGGTGGCGTTAAGGAATTTCCTCCACGATCATTGGCGCAGCCGTTGGGCGTTGAAGCGCGGACGCGGGAGCAGCATGGTTCCCATTGAGGCGCAGGAGGCTGAGGACGGATACGCCTCCGTGGTCGCCACACAAGTCACCCCGGAAACTTTGTACGAGCGTCAGTGGGCCAGAACAGTGATCGAGCGGGTTTTTGACGGGTTGCGGATCGAACTGCGAGCGGACGGAAAGGAATGCCTCCTCGAACATTTCGAGGCGATTTTGGCGGCGCGAACCCACCACTTCCCCTACGAGGAAACGGCGCGGTCACTTGGAATGAGCGTCGGCAGTTTGCACGGCGCACTGCACCGTTGGCGCAAGCGTTTCCACACCTTGATGCGTGAGGAAATCGCTCGCACCGTGCTCTCCAAAGCAGAGATTGACGACGAGTTGAGGCATCTACAGGTCGTGTTTTCTCAAGGGGAGTGAGGGCGATCCTCATCAATTTCTGACAAACGGAACGGAGACTTCGGTTCCGAAACCAAAAGGAACGGCTTTCGCTTTTTCTTGGTGTAAAGCGTGTTGAGACGAACCGGATTCACATTTGTTCCTCGTGTGCGTTTATGGCCTTGGTCGGCAGCACCCGACAACTCTGGCAGCATCTTGAAGTTGGCCTCTGTCCCTCGATACGCCACCGGGGTGAGCGGTGTGAACAGACGGATGATCCCCACGACCACTCCGTACAATGGCAGATTTGTGATCGCAATACGCTCGGGTAGTGCATCATCCATTGTTTGCGCCCACCAGATACGATGTGTCCACTCCAGGCGTCCGAGCACTTCGCGCCCGTCTATTCCAAGCAAAATCAGGTTGCCGGTCTTGAACACAGACCGCACCGGATCAATCACTGCAATATCTCCACGGTGGATATGGAAGTCCTTCAAGTTTTCGTCTGGAACTCGGTACGCAAAAGACGCTTCGGAAAGGCCAACACCAACGCCCAGCAGGTCCATCTTGATGCTGCCTCCAAAACCACGAATGAAAAGCCGTGGCATATCGGCAGGTTCCTCCCGAATTTTTCCACCGGGAGTGTAACTGATCTTGCGTTTGGGTTGGCGTGGAGTTGGGTCTGCGTAGAGGTCTCTTCCAAATTGTCGTTTATCGCGGGGCGTAGCACGATAGATTTGTGCGGACGCTTGTTCCTTAACCTTGGGGGCGGTCGGTCGTTTTTTCCGTTTTTTCATGGTTCACGCCCTCCTCGGTACCAAGCCGGAATTGGTTTTGACCAGTCGGGGTGGGTAGATGGAGGGATTGAACGGGTAGTACGCGGATTTTTCGGGGACTTACGTTTTAGTTTTCAACTTTTTCGAGTGCGTAGAAATAGGCGTTTAGCGTCCGCCCTGCCCTGCTCCGAAGCAGGCGCTGACGGAATTTGCTTTTCTCTCAGGTATCCGGCGCTCCAGAGTCTGGAAGTTGCGACAAGTTCCTGGACGCTCGTCAGCCTCGTCTGCTCATAGGTCCTGAGTGCTGACACCAAATCGCCGTTTGTTCGATTGTGAGCCTCCTTCAGGGCATCAGCGAGGGCTTCCGAATCTAAAATGCCAGCCACAAAACCCTGACCGACGACTGGCGAAGCAACGTGTGCGGCGTCACCAATGATTGCCAAGCGGCCTTGGATCAACCGTTCCGGGACGTATTCGGCAACAGGTGTAGCGAACATGCCACCTTTTTCGATGGCGAGCACAATGGCCGTGCTCCACGGCTTAGGCCAAATCTGGGATGCAAGATCGCACAATTCCTCTTGGACTGTTCTTGGAATGCTTTTTGGCGACAGGGAGGAAACCACCTGCCCTGTAGGCAGAAGACAACCCGATTCCTGAAGGAGGAGGTCGCGCCCTTTGTCGTACCAAGCGAAGCTGAGCAGACGTTTCCCATGTTCAAGCGAGCCATCGGGGCCTGCTACGGGATAAGCAACGAGGCGGTAGCCGGTTTGTGTAATCAGCACCAGCCCTTCGTTGTTTTGCGGCCAGCTTGTGCTGGGCGGCAAGTCTTGCTCAGAAACAAGACCGCGCCACATCAGGTAGCCCGCGTATAAAGCATGGGGATGCTCTGGACTGATTGCCTTTCGTACCGCGCTTTGATAACCGTCTGCTCCGACGATCACTGGCGCTTCGATCCTCTCACCGTTTGTGGTGATGACCGTCGCAAAGCTGTCTGTCTGCATCACCTCAGATGCCGAGCAGTCGTGGTTCAGGGTAATTTCGGGCCGCCGCTGAGCCAGATCGTGCAGCCACACATACAGGGCGTGCCACGAAACAGCCTGCCTGTGCCCTGTCAGGATTGGGAAACCCTCCATTTTACTCTCGACCCGTGAGTCCATTCCAAGTGCCCGCAGCAGCAGGAAGCGGTCAATGCCCAAAGCCCCTCCGCTTTGATGAGGTTCATGGCCACGCTCAAGCACCCGGACGTGGACGCCCCGACCCGCGCAGGCCAAGGCAAACGTCAAACCGGAAAGCGAACCTCCAACAATCGTGATGTCGGCATCCATTTTTCTCAAGATAAGCTGCCATTATTCTCCGCCTTCGTCCTTGGGCCAACACGACCTACTGACTACAGGGAGACGATTCCAGAGCACTGCGGATAGCGAGAGCATCCTCAGTGCAAGCGGGTGTGTTGTATTTGGACCTGGTGCCGGATCACGAAAACAGGGCCAGCCTGTTCAAAACCGTCGATCCTGGCTTGGGCGCTACGCACCGAACTTGTCTCCATGATGACATCAGCCCCTTCTATGGCTTTCGTCGGGTACCGTTCGGGTTGCGTGGTTTGCGGAAGATCGGCTCCAGCTTCTTTGGAAAAAGGGAGTCGATGGAACAATCCAGCACCCGTGCCAAGTAGGGAATCTCGTGGTCGGAAACCGCCCGGACCCTGCTCTCGATCTTGGCGAGGGTTCCGCGCGTCAGGTCAAAGCCGAGGACTTGGCACTTCGCTGCCATCTGGTCTTGGGTAAGCCCGTGCTGCTCGCGCGCCTGCCGGACATGCGGGCCGATGACGTTGAGCGGTGTGACCTGCTCCATTGAAAGAGCAGAACATTATTGAAACGAAGGGATGAGTATGCTCGTTTAACAGAGCATTGCGGATTCTATTCCGCTCATCACCGCTCGCGCTCATGTTCTCGCCATCATTCTTTCAACCGTCCATCCGCTCCCTCAGCCGCTTCGTGCTTTCGTTGAGTGGGTTGCTAGTGCTCACGCTGATAATTGGCCCGCATCTTGGCCGCGCCCAGCAGCAGTCGGCTACCAACACGACGCCGGTGCTTTACAGCCACGGTGATCCGACCAACGACGAGCAGTACCTTCTGACGCTGCTCAACCGTGCCCGGATGGACCCGGTGGGTGAGGGTGCCCGCATCAAGGCGTGGCTCACTGGAACCATTGAGGGCGGCGCGGTGATCGCGCAGTACGGTACTGATCCCGATCAGGTGGCGTCGGCCATCGCGGCGCTCCCTGCGGTGCCTCCGGTGGCGTTTAACGCCGACCTGATCGCGTCGGCTCGCGCGCACTCGAACGATCTGGCTCCGCACGACGGCAATGGTCCCAATGGGGATGGCCACAACGGGTACGATGGTTCGACGCCGCAGAGCCGGGTAGACGCCACGGGTTATACTGGACTGCCGGGATCGTCCGTTGGTTATGGAGGCTACCTGGGCGAGAACTTCGACCCCGGCGCGGACTCGCCGGACGAAATTCATGCGGGTTATTTCGTGGATTGGGGTAACGCCCAGCCGCTGCACCGCCTCGCCGAGATGGGTACGAACGTCGGAGTTGAGATCGGGATCGGACTGGCAACCAAGCCCACGGGCTTGGATGCGGGCAACCCCCTGGTGGAAACCGAGGACTTCGGCTGGTCGGGTACGGTGGTTTCCAATGGGAAGATTGTCCCGGCGGACGTACCGGCAGAACTGCTGGGGGTGGTATACACCGACGCCAACGGCAACAGCCA
>CAXSED010000045.1:0-30943 GCA_964236475.1 uncultured Chthoniobacterales bacterium | reverse complement strand
TGGGTAAGGCATTCCTTGTAGGGGGATTTGCCCTGGAGCGCGACGCTGGTAATGAGCGAGGATTGGAACCAGCCGCGATGCTGGTCGGTGGCTTCGAGGTAGAGGTCGGCCTGGCCTTCGACGTGCATCATCTTCTGCACGACGGCCAGCCAGCTCACGCCGGAGTCGATCCACACGTCGAGCGTGTCGTTGCGGCGGGTGGTGCCGGGCGGGAGGTCGAGCGCGTCGTTGATCGTGGTGTCGTCGGCGTCGAACCAGATGTTCGTGCCGTGTTGAGCGACGAGGTCGGCGACCTTGTTGATGAGCGCGGGGTCGAGGATGGCCTTGTTGTCGGCGTCGTAGAACGCGGGCAGCGGGACGCCCCACGAACGCTGGCGCGAGATGCACCAGTCCGGGCGGGTTTCGACCGTGCCGTAGATGCGGTTGCGGCCCCAGGGCGGCAGCCATTTGACCTGGTCGATGGCGCGCAGGGCTGCAGGGCGCAGTTCGTCCATGCGGATGAAGAACTGGTCCATCGCCCGGAAGATGATCGGCACCTTGGACCGCCAGCAATGCGGATAGGTGTGGTGGATTTTGCCCTCGCCCGCCAGCGCGTTGATCTGCCGGAGCATTTCGATGACGTGCGGGTTGGCGTCGAAGACGTACTGGCCGACTAGTTCGGGCACGCCGCATTCCTCGGTGAAGCGGCCATCGTCGTCGATGGGTGAGAAGACGGGCAGACCATATTTGCGGCCGATGAGGTAATCATCGTTGCCGTGGCCGGGGGCGATGTGGACGCAGCCGGTCCCGGCTTCGAGCGTGACGAACTCGCCGAGGATCACCTCGCTGTGGCGCGGCAGGAAGGGGTGCTGATATTGCCAGCCTTCGAGTTCGCCGCCGATGAAGCTCTTGCCGTCCTGCTCGTGGATGGGCATTTCCTCCGGCACGTAGCCCGTGGCTTTGCAGAAGCTTTCGACGAGGGCATTGGCCATCACGAGCCATTCGTTCTGCTTCGTGTGCGGATTCCGGTAGAGTTGCGCGCGGTAACCGAAACCGGGGTTGACGGCGATGGCCTGATTCGCGGGCAGGGTCCAGGGCGTCGTGGTCCAGATGACGATGCTCGCCTTGCCTGCCAACGGACCGCCGGTGAGGGCGAATTTGACATAGATCGCCGGGGCGTCCTCCTCGTGGTATTCGACCTCGGCCTCGGCCAGCGCGGTGCGCGCGCCGGTGGACCAGTAGACGGGTTTTTTGCTCTCGTAGACCAGCCCGCGCTCGACCAATTTGGCGAACGCGCGCAGGATTTCGGCCTCGTAGGCGGGGTCGAGCGTGAGGTAAGGATGGTCCCAGTCGCCGAAGATGCCCAGGCGTTTGAACTGGCGGCGCTGAATGTCGATGAATTTGCGCGCCAGTTCCTCCGAGCGGCGGCGGACCTCTACCGGCGGCAGCCCTTTGTCCTGCTTGACGACCTTGAACTCGATGGGCAGCCCATGGCAATCCCAGCCGGGCACGAACGGCGCGCGGAACCCGGCCATCGTCTTGGATTTGACGACGAGGTCCTTCAAAATCTTGTTGAGCGCGGTGCCCATGTGGACATCGCCGTTGGCGAAGGGTGGGCCGTCGTGCAGGACGAATTCCGGCGCGTCGGCCCGGGCTGCCTGAATCTGGCCGTAGAGGTTGGTTTCCTCCCAATGCTGGAGGAGCAGCGGCTCGCGCTCGACCAGATTGGCCTTCATCGGAAAATCGGTTTTGGGCAGGTTGAGCGTTTCTTTGTAGCTAGGGCGGTTGCTCATGGTGGCGGCAGAGGCAAAAGAGGATCAGCGTATCATCCGGGGGCGGGGGGGTCAAACGGGCGGGCGGGTGGGAGCACGGCGCGATTGATGCCGAATAAGAAGGCCCTGCCGCCAAGGGGACACGTATACGAGGTCAATGGCTGACACGGAAACTCTCGAAGCGGTGCGGCCTTTGCAAATCCTCGTCTTGGAAGACGATGTGGCGACGCACGACATGCTCCTGCTCTACCTGGAATCCACGGGTCATGCGGTGTCCTCGGCGTTCACGGTGGCGTATGCCCGCCACCTGCTCGAAACCGTCCGCTACGACGTGTTCATTTCCGACATCGGCCTGCCCGACGGGGATAGTTGGGAATTGATGCGGACCGTCAAATGGTTTCACCCGCTGTACGCCATTGCCACCAGCGGCTACGGGTCGGAGCAGGATCGGGCCAGGAGCCAGACCGCCGGGTTCCGCCATCATTTGCTCAAGCCTTGCAAGATCAGCGCGCTGGAGGCCGCTCTGCGGGAGGCAGCCAGGGAAACGGACAGCGCGGGCAACGCGATGAGCTAAGTACGGCTTCAGAAAACCGACGGTCGAGTGACCGGAAAACGCATCCTGTTTTTTGGCTTCCTGCGATTTGGGAAACATTGATCTACTATGAGCACTTCCACCAAACCTCTCGCTCTCGTGACTGGAGCCTCCAGCGGCATCGGCTTTGAACTCGCCAAACAATTCGCGCAAAACGGCTACGATCTTTTCATCGTTTCCAACAGCGCCGCCATCCACGAAGCGGCCAAGGACGTGGAAAAGCTCGGCGCGCAGGTGACTGCCGTCGAGGCGAACCTAGCGACGTTCGACGGCGTCCACGAAGCTTACAACCAACTGAGCGGCTTGGGCCGTCCCATTGAGGCCGCCGCGCTGAATGCCGGGGTCGGCGTGGGCGGGCGGTTCGTGGGTCCGAAAGGCGGGCCGGAAACGACCGATCTGCACGAGGAGATCAACATGATCGAACTCAACTGCGTCTCGACCGTGCACATGGCCAAACACGTCCTGCGCGACATGGTGGCGCAGGGACGCGGCAAGGTGCTCTTCACGGCGTCGATTGCCAGCACGACCCCGACGCCCTTCGAGGCGGTCTACGGCGCGACGAAGGCGTTTGTGATGTCGTTTGCGGAGTCGGTGCGCAGCGAATTGAAGGACACGGGCGTCACCGTGACGGCACTCCAGCCCGGCGCGACGGACACGAATTTCTTCCACCGCGCGGGCATGGACGACACGAAGGTCGGGGCGGAAGCGTCCAAGCAAAACCACCCGGAAGACGTGGCGAAGGCGGGGTTCGAGGCGTTGACGGCCGGAAAGGACAGCGTGGTGGGTTCCACGACGTTCATGACCAAGGTGCAGGGCGTCCTCAACGAAATCCTGCCCGAAACGGTGAAGGCTGCGCAGCACCGCAGCGAGTCCGAGCCGGGATCGGCGGAAAAGAAGTAGACGGCGGAATCACGGCGCGGGGTTGCTGCCGATCTTGGCATCGGCGGCGTCTTTCTCCGCCTGCGGACCGGCGGCGGGCTTGCCGTTAAGTTCGGAGGTTTTGGGTGCCACCGGCTCGTCCTTTTTGTCGATGGGCTTGTCGGTGGTGGCGTTTTTGAGGGCGAGGGTTTCGACCCGCACCCTCGCCGTGCCGGCCTTGACCATGTCCAACGCCTCGGCGGCTTCACGGTTCACGTCGATCAGCCCGCCCTTGTGTTGGATGCCGGTGTCTGTGATGCGCACGATCACATTTTTACCGGCGTGCTCGCCGTCGAGTCGCTGGACGCGGGCGTAGGAGTTGAGCGGCAGCGTGTCGCTGGCGGCGGTCAGTTCGCCCACCCAGGCGCGGCGTTGCGGTAAAGATTGCGCGGGCACGTCGTACCAGAACGCTTTGCCCTCGTGCGTCGCCACGGCGTCCACGGCAAAATCCGGCAGGCGATGGGCAGCGTCGGGGACCGGGGAGGGAGCGGACGTTGACCGGGACGGTTTTGGCGTCCGCGGGTGGTGGTGGTTGGCACGGTGGCAGGCGGTCGATCCAAGCAGGGCGAGCAGCACTGCCAACCGGACCTTGGAAGGCCGGAAACGGGAGGGAGAGAAGAATGGCGGCATGACGGGCTGGTTCTACACACCGTCCGCGCCCGGTGCGAGTGGAAAGAGCATGGGACCGCCGCAAATGGGCATGGGAAGCGTCCCATGACGGCAACCGGGACGGTCGCCCTACAACCGGAGCGTGGCCGACGGGTTGAGCACCGTGCGAACCTTGCGCGTGAGCGCCTGCGGGGTGAACGGCTTTTCGAGAAATTCCAGGTCGGCGGCGAGGATGCCCTGATCGTTCATGTCGTCCTCGGAATAGCCCGACACGTAGAGCACCCGCGTTTCCGGGCGGCGCGCGGTCACCTCCCGCGCCAGTTCCAGCCCGCCCATCTGCGGCATGACCACGTCGGTGATGACCAGCGCGATCTTGCCCGGGTGGGTGTCGCTCATGCGCAAGCCCTCCGCGCCGTTGGGCGCACAGAGCACGTCGTAACCGTGGTCGGACAACACCGTGCACACCAGTTCGCGCACGATCTCCTCGTCCTCGACGACGAGCACCGTTTCCGCCTGCCGCGAAAGCTTGTGCGCGGGCGCGACCGTCTTGGGCCGATCCTGCTCCAGTTCGCCGGACTCCAGCGGCAGGTAGACGCGGAAGGTGCAACCCGCGCCGGGCGTGCTGTCCACGCAAACCGTGCCGCCGCTCTGGCGGACGACGCCGTACACCGTCGAAAGCCCCAGCCCCGTGCCCTTGCCCGGCCCCTTGGTGGTAAAGAACGGCTCGAAGATGCGCGTCTTGGTTTCCTCGTTCATGCCGTGGCCGGTGTCGCTGACTTCCAACAGGACATAGGGACCTGCTTCCATGTCGGGGGACTGCTGGCGGGCCTCGGCGGCGGTGAACTCGGCGTTGGCGGTGCGGATGGTCAGTTGCCCGCCCTTGGGCATGGCATCGCGGGCGTTGACGCCCAGGTTGAGGACGACCTGCTCGATTTGGTTGGGATCGGCGCGCACGCGGGAGTTGGCGGCCTGGGGAACGTTGCGCAGTTCGATGTGTTCGCCGATGACCCGGCGCAGGATTTTCTCGAAGTCGAGCACCAGCGCGTTGAGGTCAATCACGCGTGGCTGGAGGATTTGCTTGCGGCTGAAGGCGAGCAGTTGGTGGGTCACGGCGGCGGCCTGCCGACCGGCCTTCTGGATGGTCTCGACGTTCTGGCGGGCGCTCGTGTCTAGGTCATTGCGCATGGCGAGCAGTTCGGCGTAGCCGAGGATGGCCGTGAGCAAGTTGTTGAAGTCATGCGCCACGCCGCCGGCCAGCCGTCCGACGGCCTCCATCTTCTGCGCTTGGCGGAGTTGCTCGCCGCTCTGGCGGAGGGCTTCCTGGGTTTGCTTGCGCTCGGCGATCTCGGCGAGCAGATTTTCGCGCTGGCCGAAGAAGTCGCGGATGAGCCGGG
Organism: uncultured Chthoniobacterales bacterium; assembly: GCA_964236475.1. Taxonomy (GTDB): domain Bacteria; phylum Verrucomicrobiota; class Verrucomicrobiia; order Chthoniobacterales; family SZAS-18; genus CAHJWO01. The sequence goes on along the minus strand of CAXSED010000045.1, from coordinate 25,679 downwards.
CCAACCTTCCGAATTCGCTCTGGTCGTCGCGCAGGCGTTCGACGGGCGCGAGTTGCTCGGTTTCCAGCGTCTGTGAAATGTAGCGCAACGGGCGGCTGACCCAGAAGATCAGCGCCGCGCCGAGCAGCACCAGCAGCGCGACCGCAAATGCCACCACCAGCCCCAACAGTTGGCCGCTGGATTGGTTGAGTTCCTTGATGATCTCCGAATCGTTGCGCACCAGCAACCGCGCCACGGGGCGGCCATCCCAACCGGGAAGCGTGCGGGTAAAGGCGACGATGCCGTTGTCCACGTCGTCGGCCTCGGCGGTCACGGCGTTGGGCGGCAGCAGGCGGATAAAGTTGTCCGAGTCCCGGGCGAAACCTTCGATCACCGGGCTGCTCCAGAGTTTGCCGACAAAAAAGAAGCCCTGCGGCGGAGTTTGCCGCCAACCGTCGGTGGACGGATGGATCGTGGCGGCGCGCACTTCCATGATGCCGTCGGGCACGGCCAGGAAGAAGTACATCAGGTGCTGGTGCTCCAACGCGTCAAAGGCGGCGGGTGGCAGGGGGATACCCTGGTCGCGGGCGTGGTAGAGCAGGTCGGCGGAGAAGATGAGCGAACGGTCGGGGCAATAAATCCAGAGAGCGTTGGCGTTGGATTTTACCCAGGTCTGGTCGTTGAGGATGTTCTGCTCGATCCAGGCTTTGTCGGAACTTTTGAGCGCCTGGATGAACGCGTCGGAATAGGTGGCATCCTTGGCAAGGGTTTCCAGTTGCTCGCCCTGGCGTCTGAGGAAGCTATTGAAGAACTGTTCACGGTCCCGGGCGCGTTCGCTGGCAACTAGGCGGAAATGGGTGTGCGCCTGGCGGCGGATCAGCGTCAGCCCACCCGCGAACAGACCCACGATGGCCAGCAAGAGCAGGAAAATCTTGGTCTGGACCTTCATGGACGCGTCAAAAGGAAGTGGAAAGTCCAGGGATGGATGGGCGGCGGTGGATTGCCGCAGGAAAGAACGGCTACTTGCCGCGGACGCGGGATTCCTTCATGGCGACAATCCGAAGGCTTTCCGGGCCCGTGCGTTGCAGCGTGTAAGTGTTCATCATCTCACCCTCGGGCGCATCATGAGGCCTTTTGACCGCAAAGCGATAGTGAAAATTCACGACGATCTTATCCGGGTCGTGGTCGGCCGAGGCGGCGAGGGTAACCGGGTCGAGCAAAGTGAAATGGCGTTCGGGCCAACGGCGGTCGTAGCTGTCGATGTCGGCACGGATGAAACGGTGGCCTACGCGGCCCTCGTTGAGATAATCGACGCTGTCGGCGTAGAAAGGCATCTGCGCCTCGGTGTCGTCGGATTGACCGGCGCGCAGGTAGCTCGCGACGAATCCACGCACCTCGTCGGTGCTGGGCCAGTGGAGCGACGCGGCGGCAGGCGGCGGGGCGATGGTGGGCGTGGGCTGAGGATCAGCGTCCGCAGACACGGCCTCGGGCGGCGCGGGGTTGCGGCGGGCCACGTCGCTGCGCAGGACGGGGACATCCGGCCAGGGAAAGGTGGCAGCCATCAAAACCGGCGGCGTGGCACTGGAGGCCGGTTCGGCGGCAGGCGTGGCGGCACCGGCGGCAACGCGGGGCGCGGGCGGCAGCAGGGTAAGCGAGCGGAGGGTGGTCTCGTCGGCCTCGCCGGTGGCGGTAAAGCCCTTGCGCTGCTGGTAACGGCGCAGGGCGGCGGCGACCTGCTCGGTGCGGCGGCCATCCACGTCACCGAAGTACAGGTTGCGTTTGCGCAGTTCCTCCTGCACCTGCCGGGTGGTCTCGTCCGCGCAGGCTGGGGAGACGCCGAGCACCGCCGAGAGCAGGATTCCCAGCAGGAGCCAGCAGGCTGGCCGGGGAAGGCGGGGTAAAGGGTTGCTGGCGGACATGCTTAGATGATTCGGAAGTGCGCGGCGATTGGATTGGTTGCCAATGCGAGCAGATGCGATGCCCCGGGCAAACATCGGTGGAACGTTTGCACTCCGTGGTCGGATGGAGTTGAGTGCCCGGATGATGCTCCGCTCTCTCTTTTGCCTGGCGGCCGTGGCTGGTCTGGGATTGGCCCCGGCCCATGCCGGGCGGATCGAGTTCACCGAGTACGACCTGCCCAATGGCCTGCACGTCATTCTCGCGCCGGACCATACCGTGCCCGTGGTCGCCAGCTACGTGCTCTACCACGTCGGCAGCAAGAACGAGCGGCCCGACCGCACGGGGTTCGCGCATTTTTTCGAGCACCTCATGTTCGAGGGCAGCGACAACATCCCACGCGGGCGCATCGACAAATTCGTCACCGGCGCGGGTGGCAACCTGAACGCCTCCACCAGCTTCGACCAGACCGAATACCACATCAACCTGCCCGCCAACCAAGCCGACCTCGCGCTGTGGATCGAGAGCGAGCGCATGTACCACGGCAAGGTCGAGCAGATCGGCGTCGATACGCAGCGGCAGGTCGTGAAGGAGGAGCGGCGGCGTTCCTACGATAACCAGCCTTACGGCAGCTTGTTCGAGGAGTTGTCGAAGCTCGTTTTCAACGGCAGCCCGTACTCCTGGGTGCCCATCGGCAGCGTGCAATACATCGACCAGGCCACGCTGGAGGAATTCCGCCAGTTCTATAAGACGTACTACATCCCCAACAATGCTACTTATGTGTTGTCGGGCGATTTCGATCCCGACACGGAGAAACGGCAGATTGATGCATATTTCGGCCCGATCCCCAAGGGTGAACCGCCTCCCCGGCCCGAGATCAAGGTCACCCCGCAAACCGAGCCGAAGACCGTGGACGTGGTGCGCCAGAACACACCGCTCAACGCCTCGCTACACGCTTGGCAGGCCCCCAAGGAGACCGACCCGGATTCCTACGCGGTCGATTTGCTGACCAACATCATGGCCGTGGGCCGGTCGTCGCGGTTGTACCGGCGGCTGGTGGACCAGGAGCAGGCGGCGGTGCAGGCCAGCGCGTTTCCCTTCTTTCAGGAGGGCGCGGGGATGGTGGGCGTCTTCGCGGTCGGCAACCGGGGCGTGACGCTAGCGAAGCTCGACTCGCTCATCAACGAAGAAATCGCCGCCGTGAAAAAGGACGGCGTGACGGAAGAGGAATACCAGAAGGCCCTTAACAGCAAGCAGTCCGAACTGGCCACGTCCTACGATACGGCGCTCGCCCGGGCGCGGGGGTTGGCGGAGTATCACGTCTTTTTCGGCGACACGAACAAGGTCAACACCGAGCTGGATGATTATTTGAAGGTGACGCGAGAAGACATCAAACGCGTGGCCAACAAGTACTTCACCGACAACGGCGTGAACATCCTACATTACCCGGTGCCGAACGCCCCCGTCGAGAAGCCGTAACCTTGGCAGACCATTTTCCCTGCCCGCTATGAAATCCATTTCCCTTCTCCTGCCAGCCTGCGCGGTGCTGCTCTTTCTCGGTGCCGCGCCCGCGTCGCGCGCCGACATCGACCGCACCCAGCCACCCAAGCCCGGCCCGGAGCCGAAGGCCAGCTTTCCTGATTTCAAACAGGACGTGCTCCCGAATGGCTTGAAGATTTTTACGGTCGAAGACCACCGGGAGCCGACCATCAATTTCCGGTTGCTCATCAAGGCGGGTGATGCTTATGACCAGGGCCGGTCGGGCCTCGCCGACACCACTGCCGCGCTGCTCAATCGCGGCACCAGGAAACGCACCGCCGCGCAGTTTGCCGAGGAAACGGATTTCATCGGTGCATCGGTCGAGGCGGGCAGCGGGCCGGATGCCATCACGATCAGCGCTGAGGGGCTGACCAAGGATTTGCCGAAGATTCTCGACCTGTTCGCCGACGCCGCGCTGCACCCGGTCTTTCCCGCCGACGAGTTGGCCAAGCAACAGCGACAGGCCATCAGCGCGCTGGAAGAAGGCAAGCAACGCTCAGCCACGCTCGCCGCCAAGCTGCGCGGCAAACTGCTCTACGGCCCCGATCATCCCTACGGCGAGTTTCCGACCGAAGAATCGCTCGGCGGACTCAAAAGTGCCGATCTGGAGAAATTCCACGACCAGTTTTTCACGCCGGACAACGCGACGTTGGCCATCGTCGGCGACATCAAGGCGGCGGACGTGGTGCCGATGGTGGAAAAGGCGTTCGCCGAATGGAAAACCACGGCCAGCGACACCGCCCGCCAGCCGACCTTCCCGGATCTGCCCAAGCCATCCGACAAACTGACGATTCACCTCGTGGACCGGCCCGGCAGTGTGCAATCGAACATCCTCGTCTGCGGGCGGGGCATCCCGCGCAATAACCCCGACGTGCCGGAACTGGGCGTGCTCAATTCCATCTTGGGCGGCGGGTTCTCCGGGCGGTTGTTCCAGAACCTGCGCGAGCGGCACGGATACACCTACGGGTCGAGCAGCGGGTTTTCGTATAACCGCGTGGCGGGCCTCTTTTCGGCCACCGCCGAGGTGCGCAACGCCGTGACGGTCCCGGCCATCGAAGAAATTTTCAACGAGGTCAAGCGCATCGACGCCGATCCGGTGCCTGACCCGGAATTGACCATGCAGCGCGAATACCTCGCGGGCAATTACCTGTTGAGCCTCGAAAGCCCGGCGACCACGGCGGCGCGCGTGCAGGAGATCGACCTGTACAAGCTGCCCGTCGATTATTTCAAGACGTACGTCAGCCGGGTCACGTCGGTCAGCGCGGACAAGATCAAGGAGTTGGCGGACAAGTACGTCAATCCGGCGGGGCTGACGGTGGTGGTGGTCGGCGAAGCGAAGGAAATCAAGCCCGCGCTGGAGAAGCTCGGGCCGGTGACCGTGTACGACACGGACCTGAAAGCGGCGACGATTCCGTAACCTCTGTCGGGAATTAGCCCGACAGGTGGCGCGGCAATTCTGGCGCGCGGAAAGATACTTGGATGGCAGAGGCAACCAGCCTCCGTGCGCTCGCCGATGTTTCCTTCACAGAGGCGATCAATGTTCTCTTCGAGCGTTGGCCGGTCCGTTCGCTGGCGAGGGATACCGCAGAGTATCCACCGCACGCCTCGCGAAACCAAGACAAACACGCAGACACACAAAACTGGCCCGTGGTGTCTTTTGATCCAGACCGGGCCCAACCACCTACATTTATGACCACGCTCAGCAACACCACCGCCGAAAACGCCCAACAAATGCTCGACTTCCAAGTGGTCGATCAAACCGGTGCGGAAATCGGCACCGTCCATTCCTTCTGGGCCAACGCCCACACTGGCAACCTCGAATTCGTCGGGGTGAAAACCGGCTGGCTCTTCGGCCACAACCACGTGATTCCCGTCGAGAAAGTCGAACTCGACGAAGCGGGCCGCACCGTGCGGGTGCCCTACGCCAGCGAGTTCGTCAAAGGCGCACCGAGCATCGACGCCGACGCGACGATCTCCGACGAGGAAGAATCGGAAATCTACCGTTATTATCAAGCGGGTGGCATGACCGGTCGCACGACCACCGAGCGCTCCTCGTTGGGCGGCACAGCGGCATCGGCGGAATCATCGGTGAAGAACACGGCCTCCGAAGCAGGCACGGCCATCAAAAACACCGCCGCCACCGCCGGTGCAGCGTTGGGTCTGAATACCGCCGCCAACACCAACACGACGGCTCGCGCGACGACCGCCACGGGCAAGGACGACATCGAAGTCGCTCTGACCGAGGAACAGGTGCACGTCGGCAAGCGCACGGTGGACGCCGGGCAGGTGCGCCTGCGCAAGATCGTCCGCACGGAAGTCGTCAACCAGCCGGTCGAGATCCGTCACGAAGACGTGGTGATCGAGCGCGTCTCGGCGGATCAGGTCCATGCGGGCACGGACACTTCGGACTTCACCGAACAAACCATCGACGTACCGCTCACCCGTGAGGAAGTCGTGGTGTCCAAGGATGCCCATGTCACCGGCGCGGTGCGTTTGCACAAGACCGAAGGCGTCGAGCAGCAGCAGGTCAGCGAGACCGTGCGCAAGGAAGACGTGGAAGTGGTCCGCGACGGCAAGACCGTGACGGACGCGACCGACGTGCGCAAATCGTAAGCGACATCACCCGGCAATCATTCAGCGGCAGGCCACGGCATCACGTCCGGGCCTGCCGCTTTTTTGTTTGCAGCGAGGGCATTTTGTCTCCCGGCATGGATGCTTGCCGACGATGCAAGAGACCAGCGGATGCCCGCTTCACTCCACGCGCCAATGGACTGCCTGCGAGGCACCTGCCCTGTCATTTACCTAGAGTATCCGCCAGTCGATAACCGGCCAACGCAACGCGACGGTCTGCCAGAGCGCGCGCGGTCGCCACGTAGCCTGTCGGCAGCAGCGGCAGGCCGATGCTGATTTCCTTGCCGCCGGGCAGTGCGCCGCGCCGGTAGACAGCGTCGATGCACAGGGCACGTCCCTCCAGGCTCCAAGCCTTCGGGTCGCGCGCGGTGGTCAACTCCGGCAGCGACGAACGCGGGAACTTCGCGGCGAGTTGCGTGCTTCGTTCAACCAATTCGCCGCCGTCCAGCAAGTTACCCGGCAAAGTGTCCCACAGCCAGTGGAGCGTAATCGGCGCGCCTCCCACGCTCACGAAAAACAGGTTGCCGCCGTGGTCGCCATCCGGCGCGGGGAACTCGGGAGTGATCATCGTCCCACAATGCAGCGGCTGCTGGAGGTCGCCGACCAGATGGATGAGCCATGCAAGATGCGCGGCGCGGTCGGCAGGGGGATCGGCTGGATCGGCCACTGTTTTCTCGCAACGGTCGATCGCGGAGAGCACATCCTCGGTGCCGGTCGGCGCGGGCTGCATGGGAAAATCCGGCGGCACGAGCGGATAATTCACATAATGCCAGACAGGATGATCGTAGGGGCTGCCACTCTTGCGGATGTCGTCGGGCCAGGTGCTCGCGCGCATGAAGAGGTAGCGGCCAAGGTCAAAACCTGCGGCATCCTTCGGAGCGGCGGCCTGCCACTTGTCGAAATCGGGATGAGATTTGAGGAGTTCCGTCCACCGGGTGCGCTGCGCGGGCGGGAGTTGATCGTAGGCCATCGAGGCGATGACCATGTGGCCGGTAGCGTTCCATGCGCGGGCGGCGGGCATTGTCCAAACAAGAATGATCGCAACTAGCATCAAACGAATGGCGGCGAGCGGTAGTAATCGGAGCATCGTGGGAAATCGTGAATGTAGGAAGCAGGCAAACCGGTGAACGGAGGGCGGTTACGCCTCCCTCTTTCAGCGGTCGTTTCAAGAAAATCAAGAAAATCGCGGTCAAATAAAGAAACATCTTGCCAATGCGTAAGCGTGCTGGCATCAATGCGCCCGGGCAGCCAGCAGACCTTAGGATAAATGGGTCCGCCAGTGACAAGAACGTCACAACTAGGTGTTAGCGCACCGACACAAAACAGGCGAAAAGGGACTGCAACGGGGAATTCGAATTTATGAAACACAAATTTAAACGACAGATTCTAATTGCTTCCATTGTGGTGGCATTTTCCGGGGTGACAGGCGCCGCGCAGGCGCAAACCGTCTACACTTTTAGCACTACGAGCACGTCTAGCCCATGGCTCACCACAACTAATTGGACTGGAAATACCGGGCATTATCCGGGTGTGCCCACAACGGCGGCCACTGCGGGTGGTACGAGCACGGACATTGCGGACATCGGCACCGTTGCGGTAACCAGCATCGGAATCAATTTCAACACGACAGGTGGTGGGTTGGCACTCGCCTCGATCGACATGTTGGCGGGATTGAACAAGTCACTTCCAATTGGGGATAGTTCCACCACCAAGAGCGGGATTCTCACGCTCAACGGTAGCACGTTGGATTCAATCCCAAACACTGTGGTTGCGAACGAGAGTTCAAACAACGTGTCGTTAATATATTCTCAGGCAAGTGGCACCGCTACTTTCGGGATGGCGGTCGCACTGGGTAATGCGACAACTAATACGTTCCAAGCAAATGGCAGTGGCAGCATCACGGTCTCGGCGGTCGTCCAAAACGGAACAGGCAACAGCGTGACGGTCAATAGTGCTGGAACCGGCGCGGTGATCTTCAGTGGCGCCAACACTTATACCGGAACTACGACCCTCACGAAAGGTATCCTGCTCGCCAATAATACTACTGGTTCGGGCACCGGGACCGGCGCGGTGGCGGTCAACGGAGGCTTGCTAGGCGGTACGGGCACGATCAGCGGTGCGGTGACGGTGGCCTCTGGAGCAACCATCCAAGGCGGCGCTGGTGCTGCCTCGGGCGCCCTGACCCTGACTAGTCCGCTGACGCTGAGCACAGGCTCCATCATTGAACTTGCTCTTGGTGCCTCACATTCTACGCTGGCCACCGCCGGGGCGACTTTCGATCCGGCACAGAAGTTCTCTTTTCTCCTCGGTGCTGGCGCGACGGCGGGAACCTACACGGATATCATCACCGGTCTAACGTCCGACCCCGGGACCGAAGGCACTTGGGTGGCGACCGCCACCGACAGCAACTTCATGGCAACTTTTGCCTTCGATGGTACGAGCGGGATTAACCTGATCGTGACGTCAGTCCCCGAGCCAACCACTATTTGCGGTGGCGTTCTACTCATTGGTGCGGCGGTCTGGAGTCAACGCCGCCGCTTGAGTGGCCTAGCGACAGACCAAACCATTTGAATAATTAACTGGCTGGCCTGGAGACGGGTCATGCCAAAGGCTTATCACGGCGCGCTCGATGGAAACCATCGGCGCGCCGTTTCGATTATTAGTCGGCGGGGTTGTGTGCTCAGGTAATTTTCCTACCCTGATCCAAGTGCGGCCGCGCCGAGTTGCGTGCCGGGCGGAACTGAGAGAAAGTGTGGTCATTATCCATGATGGCTTTGCGTTCGTTGGCACTTTTCCGTCAAGCGGCTGTTCTCGGGCTGGCTCTAGCCTTGACTCTGTTGACTTGTGCTCCGGCCAGCCAAGCGCAACTCTTAGAACAGAAGATTTGCCCTCTCGGCGCGACCCCCACCGAAATCATCAAAATCTACGGCCCGGTGCTCCGGCACAACGCCCGGGTGCGACACCACGAGATTCTCGACGGTGGCGACTCCATTTTCACCGGCGATCTACACGGCAAAAACGGGATCATAATCCGCACGGTTTACCACAAGGACCGGTGTGTGCTCCTCGAATACACGCGTGTCGATGGCTCCTTGAACCAGGCGGACGTTGACGCCGCGCTGGCGGCCAGCGTGTCCGGGTTCGCGTGGGAGATGGGCAAGGACAGCACTGACACTGCCAAAATGTATCATCGCAGCGACGGCAAGGCCATCGCGCATTGGGCCATCGGTTACGACGGCAGTCTGCTCGTTTCTAGCGAAGACTCCGACAACGGTTTTACCAACGATCTCGTCCACTGAACCCACTGATATTTCCATGAGCAACTGGATCGACATGGTAGCGGGAGTCCGCCGCCGCACGCTGGTTAGCGGGGATGCGATGATGCAGATGCTCGTCACCTTGGAGATGGGCAGCCGGTTGCCCGAGCATCAGCATCCGCACGAGCAGATTAGTTTCGTGCTGACCGGACGAGTGCGCTTCAAGCTCGACGGCGGCACGGAAACGCGCGACTTGGGCGCGGGCGAATCCATCTATCTTCCCGCCAACTTGCCGCACGGCGCCGAGGCGTTGGAGATCTCGTCGGTGCTGGACACATTCAGCCCGCCGCGCGAGGACCTATTGGCGCAGGATCGGTCGCAACCATGAGGAATCTGTGGTTCTTTAGTGTGCCGGACCTCTCCTAATGGAAATGACATGAGCCGCTTGAATTTCGGATATTTTTTGGTCGTTGCGTTGATCTGCTGCACTCTGAGCGGTTGTCGATCCGAATTTCACCTCGTGCTCTACAATGACACGGACGACAGCGTTATCCTGCGCGACAGGGGGGACCTGGACCGCACGCCGGTGGTGATTTACGCGGAGCTTGCCGGTGACATGACCGGCGTTTCGACCGATGATTTTACCGTCGAGAGGAAAGGGAAAACGTTGCACTACCGGTTCCCGCCGACTTACACGTATCCGTCGAGTTCGGCGCTGTCGAAGTACGAGCGCAAGGTGGAGTCTGTGGGACGTTCGTTCTGTTTTCAGTTGGTAGATGACAATCGGATTTTCATTCTGCGCCAACATGAAGCCTTCAACGCCAACAGTCATCCGCCCCAGCCGCCGGGCTTCCCGCTGGTGCCGCGCTGATGGGGAGGGTCAAGCAAGGCATCGCCGATGTGGAGAAGCTAAGATGAAAACTGACGTTGCCTTGCCGACCAGCGCGGAGATTACTCAGCGTCTGCGAATCGTCTCGGAGTTGCGAAACCTTTGCCTGAGCTTGGGTGGGGCGCGCCGGGTAGGAGACGCAGGATGCGAAGTGAAACTTCGCGGGCGGAGGTATCCCCAAGGGCAACTTGGGAACGAGGGAAAATGAGCATCATGCACCTTTGGGAACTTCCACGCCAAGACGCCGACAAATACTGCGCGCCAAATGCCGCTTCACCTCCGAATGTCGAGGCACGGTCTCACGCGCACCGGTCGCGGGATTGGAGTAGATGGTGTGGCTGGCACCCTCGCGGAGTAGGACGCATCCGCCCGCTTCCAAATGTCGCACCAGTTCCCGCCGTTTCACGAGATGGCCAGCACCGTTTTCACCGTCGCAGGGTCTTCACGTAGTGCTTCTTCTTCGTTCAACTCAATGATAAGCCGCACGGCAGAGGCCAAGTCACGCAGACATTCTTCTTCCGTTTCACCCTGTCCGTTCGCGCCGGGCACTTCCAAGCAGGTGGCCCAATAGCCGCCTTCGTCAGACTCGCCTCGGTGAAGCATGGCGGTGAGATTTTGCATCGCTTCAGATTAGCAAGTTCTATCACAGTGGCAAGGTGCGAAGCGGAGCTTCGCGGACAGGAGCATCCCCAAGCAGAGCTTGGGAACGAAGAGAAAGAAGAATTAGGTAGTTATCCCTTTAGAACAAAAACGGCGGTTCTCCCTGTGGGAGAAACCGAGAGCTACGGAGTTATCTCGGGTGAGACGTTTGAGCAACTTCTCGGCAAGACGTAGCGGCCAAGAAGTATCCTGAAAGTAGGCTGGTTGTTGTTGCTGATAATAGGTGTATCGGGCTACAAAATCGCCGTTGAATTTTGAGCCTGCAATAGCAAGATTTGGGTAGCGACGAATTGCCTCTTGTCGAGCATTTGCTACCGCTTGCGCCGATTCAGAGCTACCAATTTGGTGTTCAATATCTTGCTCGTGTAGATAAAGCTGTTGAACATTTTGCCGCAATTGCATTGCTCGCTGCTCCCAAGCAACTTTTTGCGAATTTGCAAAAGAAGCATTCGTTGCTTTAGCTTCTTTGCGAGCAAGCTTTTCGCTGTGAATTTCCTTTGCGGATAGGTGTCCCGGAACGCTGACTGCGTTCAGTGAGGCTGGAGACTTTGACGCACCCAAGCCTTGCAAGTTAGCAATCGCAGTTTCACGCTCGCTCAAATCATTTGAAAGTGCGTTGCATATCACGATAGCGGCTTGAAATGCCGGTTGTTTGGCTGGTGTCGCTTGCGACATATCACTGGCAAGCGCATTCCTAAAATTGATGATCGAATTTGAATGCTTCAACCCTTTCGCGTCCAACGGAGCGAGGATTTGTTCGAGGTGAGCATCAAGATAATTCTTCAGGCGTAGAGAGGGCAATGTGTCTGGCGGAAACGTCGGCGAAGGTGCCTCTTCAGGTTCGTTGTTCGGCGATGATACCTGCAACTGTGGCGAGGGTGCGGGCGCTGTATGCTTCGGTTTGCAAGCCGAGAGATTTGACGCTAGCAACAAGATGCTGATTTGTAGAAGTTTAAGTAGAGGCTTCGTCATATTATCCTGTGATTGTTCCCCCCCATAAAATTCTCGGCTCTGCCCACAAAGAAACCGCCATTTGTTCTGAAAGGATAAGCACCAAATGGAGTTAGAGGGAATTATTCTGAGTTCGTGCGTGCGAAATCGGATCGTACTATTTGACCAGACATCACTGCAAACAAAAACCCCGGCAAGCCTTGCGGCCAGCCGGGGTTTGTAAACCTGGAGCAACTGATTTGTAATCAGCAGGTCTGGTAGAGAAGCGCTACTTCTTCTTTGAATCGCCGGGGCGGTACTCTTCCTGCGCGGCTTGGAATGCCTGTTCCAACCCGACCATGTCCTCGCCGGGACGCAGGTTGTCGAACGCCTCGCTCTCGCGCTTGAGGTCTTCCTCGCTGTAGTTCGCGGCCTTGATCGACAAACCGATGCGACGCTCGGCCTTGTCCACCTTGATCACGCGGGCTTCCACTTCCTGGCCCACCTTGAGGATATCCTTGACCTTGGAAACGTGGTCCTCGCTGAGCTGCGAGATGTGCACCAATCCGTCGATGTCGTCCTTGAGCTGCACGAACGCCCCGAAGCTCGCCAGCTTCGTGACCTTGCCCGTGACCAGATCGCCGATCTTGTATTTCGTGTCGATGTCCTTCCAAGGATCGCCGTCGAGTTGTTTGATGCCGAGCGAAATCCGCTGGTTCTGCTTGTCGATGTCGATGACCGTGGCTTCCACGTCGTCGCCCTTCTTGAGCATTTCGCTGGGCTGATTGATCTTGCGCGTCCACGACATGTCGGAGACGTGGATCATGCCGTCGATGCCTTCCTCGATCTCGACGAATGCACCGTAGGCAGTCATGTTGCGGACCTTGCCCTTCACAACGGTGCCCGGTGGGTACTTCTTCTCGATCTCGTCCCACGGGTTGGATTCCAACTGGCGCAGACCCAGGGAAATTTTCTGCTCTTCCTTGTTGACGCCGAGCACACTGGCTTCGACTTCCTGGCCCACGGCCAGAACGTCCGCCGGGCGCACGATACGCTTGGTCCAAGAGAGTTCGGAAACGTGGATGAGGCCCTCGACGCCTTCTTCCAGTTCCACGAACGCGCCGTAAGGCACGAGGTTGGTGATCTTGCCCTTGACGCGCTTGCCGATGGGGAAGCGCTCTTCGATCTTGTCCCACGGGTTGCTCTGGAGTTGCTTGAGGCCGAGCGACACGCGCTCCTTCTCCTTATTGATGTCGAGCACCTTGACGGTGACTTCCTGACCAGTCTTGAGCATCTCGCTCGGGTGGTTCAGGCGGCCCCACGTCATGTCCGTGATGTGCAGCAGACCGTCGATGCCGGTCAGGTCGATGAACGCGCCGAAGTCGGTCAGGTTCTTGACGGTGCCGGTGACCACGTCGCCGATGGTGACGCCTTCGAGGAACTGCTGGCGCTTGGCGTTGCGCTCGGCTTCGATCAACTCGCGGCGCGAGAGGACGACGTTCTTGCGGTCGTCGTTGATCTTGACGATCTTGAAATCGTAGGTGTTGCCGACGAACTGATTGAGGTCCTTCGGCGGGGTGATGTCGATCTGGCTGCCGGGCAGGAACGCCTCGACGCCAATGTTGACCATGAGGCCGCCCTTGACGACGCTCTTGACCTTGCCCTTGATGAGGCCGTCGCCGTGGAACACCGCGACGATTTTCTCCCAGTTCTGACGATGCAGGGCTTTTTCGCGCGAGAGCACGACCATGCCCTCGTCGTTTTCGAGACGCTCCAAGAGAACGTCCACTTCGTCGCCGATGTCGATGTGATCGAGGTCGTCGAACTCGGAGAGCGAGATGACGCCTTCCGATTTATAGCCGATGTCGACGAGGGCTTCCCGGGGGCGAAGTTCGAGAATATGGCCCTTGATAATGGTGCCTTCGCGGAAGTCCTTCATGGACCGCGCGATGAGTTCCTGCATTCCAGTCATAACGGAGGTTTAGGGATCACGACCGGAGCGGCGGCATGCGATGGCAGCGGCTGCGCACTCCGGCGGGTTTGGGGTTGCGGTTGCTAACGGGTTGGAGTTTCTGCGTCCCAAGCCGGGACGGTCAAGACGCAAAGGATGAATAGATTAATGCTCCTCGTGCGTTTGGCAAGTGGGAATTGCGGAAATTTTCCGTGAAAAACGTCGGGTCGCACGGTACATTATTTGTACAATTCTTGTCCGGTTCCACTCCGAATCAATAGCGATGAAATTCCCTGTCATCCGTTTTTGCCTGACCGCCATTTTTGCCAGCGTTGTCTTCCTGCCGCTAGGTGTACGGGCGGCTACGCCCACCGTGGATTACATCGCCCGCCTGGGCGGCACTCCCGATGGCTACAACCCGAAGTCCGCGCCCGCCCAGGGACCCGATGGTTCCTTTTACGGCACGACCGTGGCGGGCGGCCCGGCCAGTAGCGGCACGGTCTACAAGGTCACTCCGGCGGGCGTCCTGACCACCATCTACACGTTCAAAGACAAAGGCGACGGGTCCGACCCTGCGGCGGGCCTGGTTCTCGGTCCGGACGGCAATTTCTACGGCACCACGCCGAGCATTCCGGGCGGCCAGGGCGTGGGCACGGTATTCCGGGTCACGCCAGCCGGGGTGCTGACCACGATCCACCAGTTCAGCGCGCTGGACGCCAACTCTGTTAACGCCGACGGAGCCGATCCCGAGTCCGCCCTGCTGCTGGGTGCCGACGGGAATTTCTACGGCACGACGACGCACGGCGGCGCCAACGCCAGCGGCACGATCTACCGGATCACTCCGGAGGGCGTGTTGACTTCGCTGCACAGCTTCACCCATACGAGCACCACGGATTTTTATGGCCCGCAGACCGCGTTGGTCCAAGACGCCAGCGGCAATTTCTACGGGACCGTTCAGCAAGCGACCCCCAATGATTCCTATCCTTTTGGCGACATCATCAACGGCGCTGTTTTCAAGATGACGCCAGCTGGTGAGGTCACCCTGTTGCACGCTTTCCCTGGCGGAACCAACGGGGGCCAACCCAGCCAGTTGCTCTTGGGCGCGGACGGCAACCTCTATGGGCTCACGTCGAGCATCAACACGGTGTTTGAAGGCATTGATTTTATCCCTATTGCCGACAGCACGGCGTTTCAGATCACTCCGGACGGGACGTTCACGACCCTTCACGACTTCACCACGGACGGCAGCCAATTCGATTTTGACTTACTCCCGTCGCCGCTCACCCAGGGCACGGACGGAAATTTCTACGGTACCAGCACTTATGCCGGCCCTTACGCCGCCACCTCCCGGAGCACCGTTTTCCGCCTGACGCCAACGGGCACGGTCACGGTCCTGCACACCTTCCCCGAGACTGGAACCGACACCACCGACAGCACCAAGGGCGCTTTCCCGGACGGGGAGTACCCCTTCGGAGTGACCCAGGGCGCGGATGGCAACTTCTACGGTGTCACGAGGTCCGGCGGCGGTCCTGCCAACAGTTCCGGCTTGAGCACAGGTGGGGGCACCTTCTTCCAACTCTCGCCCGGGGGCACGCTGACCACGGACTTCCGGTTCATCCAAGGCGGCGGGGAAAATCCCAAAGGCGCGTTGTTGCAGGGGGCGGACGGGACCCTTTACGGAACGACGCCGGACGGGGGAGCCATGAACGAAGGGACCATTTTCAGGCTTGCCCTCACGGGGGAGGTAACGATCATCCACAGTTTCAACAACGCCGTCGACGGCTCGGCACCCGTCGGCAAGTTGATCCAGGGCAGCGACGGAACCTTGTATGGAATGACCGCCAAAAGCCCGACCAGCACTTCCGGGGGGATTTTTTCCGCGACGACGGACGGGACGGTGACACCGCTGTACAGCTTTCTCGGGACGCCCATCGGCGGGCCTGACGGGGCTACCCCGATTGGTGGACTCACTACGAGCGCTAGCGGAACCTTGCTCTGCGGGGTCACGTATGAGGGAGGCAGCACCGGCGGGGGGACAATCTTCTCTTTCAACGTCGCCACCGGCGTGGAAACCGTTCTACATTCTTTCACGTACGGCTCTCTTGGCGAATACTATCTTGAATCGCCGGACGGCATCAGCCCGAACGCAGATCTCGTTGCCAACGCCGACGGCACCATGCTCTACGGGACGACCGCGCGGGGCGGTAACACCGGTTTCGGCACGGTTTTTTCGGTCAACCTTGTCACCGGCGAATTTTTGTCTTTGCACTCCTTCGGCTACAAGGGTGCCGACGGGCTCTACGACAACGCTTATCCAGAGACGGGCTTGGCCCTCGGCGCGGATGGGAATCTTTACGGCAGCGCCGCTTCCAACGCAGCTCTTTACAATGGGGGTGGCTCCACGGGGAATAGCTCGATCTTCCGGATCACGCCGACCGGAGCCCTGACAACGTTGCGCGGCTTTGGTTATTCCGACCCGGCCGGTCCAGAATCGGCCTTGATTCAAGCCAGCGACGGCAAATTCTACGGTAAGAATAGCGGGAGTGCTTTTTCGTTCACGCCGGATGGAACTTACACCACGTTTGGGGCGCTCGACGAGAGGGCGCTCCCGTTCGTGCAGGCGACCGACGGAAACCTGTACGGCGTGACCAGCACGGGGACCGCCAGCTTGGTTTTCCGGGTCACGCTCAACCCGGCGACGATCCTCGCGCCACCGGTCATCAGCAGCGCGACCACGGCTCCGGGGCAGGTCGGCATCCCGTTTTCCTATCAAATCACGGCCAGCAGCACGCCGACGAGCTTCACCGCTCCCGGGCTGCCTGCGGGTCTGAGCCTGGACGTGGCCAGCGGGCTGATTAGCGGTACCCCCACCGCCAGCGGTACCTCCTCCGTCTCACTGAGTGCCACGAACTCCTATGGGATCGGCACGGCAACGCTCAGTCTGGTCGTGACGATTCCACCCGTGCTCGCACCGGCGGTTACCAGCGCGACGACCGCCACGGCTCAGCAGGGCCAAGCTTTCACCTACCAGATCACGGCGAGCAGCACGCCTACCGGTTTCTCGGCCAGCGGGTTCCCGGTGGGCGTGAACACCGACGCCGCCACGGGGCTGGTGACGGGGGTGCCGAGAGAATCGGGCACTTTCACCGTGACCTTGAACGCCACGAACAGCGGCGGTACGGGAACGGGGACGCTGACTCTCACGGTCGCGCCCGCCTTGCCGGTGGTGACGCTGTCCGCCGCCGTGCCCTCGGTGGTCGTGAACGACGGGCAGATCGGCGAGTTCCTGTTGACGCTGGATCGTGCGCCTGATGCGGACATGCAGGTCGCTTACACCGTCAAGGGCAGCGCGACACCGGGTGTCGACTACGTGACGCTCAAAGGCACGGCGGAGGTGAAGGCGGGTAGGATGACCAAGGTGATCAAAGTGACGCCCATGGGCACCTTGGGCGGGGCCGATAAGAAGGCAGTGACGCTGCTGCTGGCACCGGGCACGGGTTACGCAGTCGGCACCACCGGCAAGGTCAAGGTCAGGCTCTATTCGAACAACGGGCAGTAAAGGAGACAGGGATCACATCGCCACGATCTCCACGCGGCAATTCTTGGCGCGTCCGGCGTCGTCGTTGTTGGGCGTGACCGGGGCAACCATACCAACCCCACCTAGGCAATGCTCGCTGCCGCCGGGCGGACATCGCAGGTCGGCGTGGCCGTGACCACGCGGGCGTATTCGTGGCGGAGACGCGGGTCTATTGGTTGAAGGAGGCGGTGGGAGAAACGGACGAGAGCGGCCTGCCATTCAGGAAGACGTTTTCCGTATCCGGCCCCGCGCTGACGACGGGGCGCGCGTCGGATCGCTGCGCGGTGATATTCAACCCGGTGAGAGACACGTTTTTCGCGTGCCACACGTAGAAGCCGTAAGCCGGGTACGGAGTGCGGAACATGTCCGCCTGCGGGTAGGCCGTGGGTTTTTCTTTCAGCGTGGCCGCCGCCTGCTGCGCCGTGCCGCCGCCCGCGACGGCCACCTTGTAATCGTTCACCGCCACGTTCTCGACGGGCGCATCGGGCAGGCCCACGAAAGCCGAGCCTTCCGCGCCGTTGCCTTCGCCGGTGATGTGCTCGAAGAGGAAATTGCGCGCCTTGCCCACGCCGGGCTTGGCCATACCGGCGGACACCTTCCCGCGATGGCTGGCGACCACGAAAAGCGGCGCGTCCGAGCGCACGATGTGCGCGTTGGTGACGAGGATGTTTTCGATGTCGCCGCCGTCTGTCGTTTCCCACGAAACGCCCGCGATGGCGCGGCTGCGCTTCTTCTGGTTGGTCGCGGGGATCATGTCCGGGGTGGGTCCTCCCGTTTCCACGTTGCGAATGAGCACGTTGCGGAAACCGCTCTGGGAGGCAGTGCCGAATTTGATCGCGTTGCAAGTGCTGTAAAACTTGCAGTTCTCCACCAGCACGTTTTCGAGCGGCCGCACGCTGGAGCCTTTGAAGCAGAGGCCGTCGTCCTCCGAGTTCACGATGCAATCGCGCATCAGCACGTTGCGGCAGGCGTCGATGTCGACGCCGTCGTTGTTCCAGTTGGAGTGGCTTTCCACATGGACGCCCTGGAAGATCAGGTCGTCGCAATTCAAATAGTGTTGCACCCAGTTGGCGGAATCGCGCAGGTGGATGCCATTGATGACGACCTGATGGCATTCCACCATGCGAAGCAGGAAAGGGCGCTCTCCCTCCTGACCTTCCTTGCCCGGGAAACTTTCCTTGGTGCCGCGCATGTCGATGGTCCCCTCGCCGCCGATGCCCACCCGCTCGCTCCCCTGCGCGAAGAGAAACGAGCGTTTCAGGTTGGTTACCCCATCCCAACCCCCCACGGCATATTTTAGCGGCTTCGGAGGGTAATCGTTGACGTTGGAGCTGCCGAGCAGGCGCGCGTCCTTGTCCACCTGAAGCATGACGCCGGACTTGATCTCCAGCGTGCCGCTGACGAAATCGCCCTTGGCCAGCAGCACCGTGCCCCCGCCGGCAGCCGAGCAGGCGTCGATGGCTTTTTGCAGCGCGGGGGTGTTAAGCGTCTGGCCATCGGCCACCGCGCCGTAGGTTTCGGCGCGGAAAACCCGGTTGGGCACCGGCCAAGGTTTGAGATTGGCGCTGAGCTTGTCCGCCATGGCGACGAGTTCGGTGCGTAATGGGGTCTGCCAATCATCGGCGGCGCGAACCGGCGTGGAAAGCGAAATGACGCCGCCCAAACAGGCGGCAAGGGCGGGACGAAGTGAGCCAAGCATCGGGGGGATGGAGTTCAGGCGCCAATCTGCGGGAGTCGCAGTCAGGTCGCCAAGCCATCGTACACCCGTTCTTTGGCCGCGCCAGTTGGAGATTCATCCTTGCTCCCGGGTTTTCCATTCACGGGTAAACACACTGGTGCCGTGGGTGGTCGGAGTCGTTCCGGGAGGGCCGCCGACGCGTGGCGGTGAAGGCCAGGGCAAGCACCCGAAGCGACGACCGGGGAGTGTTTTGATCCGGGACCTGGGAATTTCAGCGCCTGCCTGCTAAACGAGCGTGGGTCCGTTTTCGCCGCTTTCTGCGGCTTTCAACGAAAAATCAGGCGCGGGGAACGTCTTCAGCTTGAAACGCACGATGTCCGCGCGCAGGCCGTCGCGCTCCTCGGCGCTGAGCTTTTGCTGACTGTTTTGCTGCAAATGCGCGGGCTGCGTTTCCATGAACAGCGCGTCCGCCGGGAGCCGGAACTCCGGCGCGAAGAAATCCAGGTCCACGCCCAGCCGGATAAATGACAGGAAGTTGAGCGCTTCCTTGCTGTTCATCGAGTGGGCATGCGAGAGGATGCCGTAGGCGCGGCCAATCTGGTCGATGAGCATCGTGCGCTTCTTTTCGAGCAGGGTCTGCCGCGCGGCCTGCTCGTGCTCGATGACCTGTTCGATCACCTTGCCCAGCCGGTTGATGATGTCTTCTTCCTTCTCGCCCAACGTCGTCTGGTTGGATACCTGGAACAGGTTACCCATCGCCTCGGTGCCCTCGCCGTAGAGACCACGCACCGCGAGGCCGATCTTGTTCACGGCTTGGATCACCTTGTTGATGTTTTCGTCGAGCACCAGGGCGGGCAGGTGCAGCATAGCGGAAGCACGCATCCCGGTGCCGACGTTGGTCGGGCAAGCAGTCAGGTAGCCCAATTGCTCACTAAACGCGAAGTCGAGGCTGTTCTCCAACGCGGTATCGACCTTGTTGATGAGCTTGTAGGCGTTCTTGAGTTGGAAGCCACAACGGATGGCCTGCATCCGCAAGTGGTCTTCCTCGTTGATCATGATGCTCAGCGTCTGGTGCCGGTTCATGACCACCGCGCTGCCGACCCCTTTGGCGGCATGCTCACGGCTGATCAGGTGACGCTCGACGAGCACCTGTTTCTCCAACGCCGAGAGGGACTGGAGCGTTTCCGTAAATGCGTCGTCCATGTCGGGCAACGCTTCGATCCGGGGCTTGAGTTGGTCGAGGATGGCGATGCGCTCCGCCTTCTTCGCCCAACCGGGGAAGGGTAGGTCCCGCAGGTTGCGCGCCAGCCGCACGCGACTGCTGATGACGATGTCGTGGTGCGGCCCATCGGCGCGCAGCCACTCGCCGGGACTGGCAATGAGGCCGGAAAATTTCATGAGATGATTGCCGACCGCTAGTGGGCCGTCTGGTCGGGCGATCCTGCCAGTTTTTTGATCTGGTCGCGCAACGAAGCCGCGCCCTCGTAGTTCTCCTCGCGCACGGCTTTCAACAGGTCGTCCTGCAAACCTTTCATGCGCTCGGTGATCTCCTGCTGGCGGGCGATGCGGAACGGCAGCTTGCCGGTGTGGCGTGTGCCTTTGTGCATCGCCTTGAGCAAATTCCCCAGGTGATCCGCGAAGGTGAGATAACACTCGCTGCAACCCAGGCGGCCCGTCTTCTTGAAATCCGCCTGCGTGAAGCCGCACACCGGGCATTTCGTCGCCGTCGTTTCGCTGCTGCCGCCACTGCTGCCGTGCGAGTGGCTGGCGGCAGGCGCTGGTTTCTCCGTCTCGGTGCTGGTGCCCAGACCGGCAAGCAGTTCGGTCAGCGCGAAGCCGGTGGGATCGTCCACGCCACGGTCGTTCGAGCAGGCTTTGCAGAGGTTGACCTTCTGCATCTTGCCTTCGACGATCTGCGTGAGGAACACCTCGGCCTCCTTGGCTTTGCAGACATCACATTGCATGTGGGTTTCCACGGGAAGAAATCGCGCGCGGCTGGGCTAATAGCGCCCGGCTGCTGTCACCAACGAGGGTTCGGAAACATCTTCCACCATCGAACTCTCCTGAGCAGAAGCGGTGCCGCGGGCGTCCTCGAATATCGGCGTGCCGGTGCTCCGCGTCAAATCACGGAACTTCCCGAGCAAGGCCTGCGTGATGGGTCCCGGCTTGCCGTCGGCGATGACGCGCGAGTCGATTTTCACCACGCCGACCATCTCCGCGCCGGTGCCGGTGAGGAAGCATTCGTCGGCCACAAAGGCATCGTAGCGGGTCAGTTCCGTTTCCCGGATAGGCACGCCCATTTCCTCGGCCAGATCGAGCACTGTGCCGCGCGTGATGCCGCGCAGACTGCCCGCGCTGACCGGCGGGGTGAACAGCACGCCGCCCTTAATGATAAAAAAATTATCGGCGGTGCATTCCGCGATGTAGCCCTGCTCGTTGAGCATCAAGGCCTCGGCGGCGTTGGCCTGGATCGCCTCGATTTTGGCCATGATGTTGTTGAGGTAGTTCAGGCTCTTGACCGCCGGGGACATAGCCGCCGAACTCACCCGGCGCGTGGCGCAGGTGATGATCTCCAGCCCCTGCTGGTACAATTCCTCGGAGTACATCTTGATCTTGGCGGAGATGATGATGACCGAGCCCTTTTTGCAAAGGTTGGGGTTCAGGCCGAGGTCGCCCACGCCGCGCGTGACGACGAGCCGGATGTACCCGTCGCGCTCGCCGTTGGCGCGGACGGTGTCGATCAGCGCCTGCGCCAGGTCGGCTTTGGCCATGGGGATCGTCAGGAGGATAGCCTTGGCCGAGTCGTACAGGCGGTCCATGTGCTCCTCCAATTTAAAGACGCGCCCGTTGTAGAAGCGGATGCCCTCGAACACGCCGTCGCCGTAGAGCAGGCCGTGGTCGAACACGCTGATTTTCGCATCGGCTTCTTCGCAGAGGACGCCGTCGATGTAGATTTTCATAAGGATCAGGGATTGGGCAAAACAGACGGAGCGGAACCGACGAGCAGGCCATCGCGCATCTCCAGGGTACGATCCCCGCGCATGGCGAGACTCAGGTCGTGAGTGACCACCAGCAGAGTTTTACGCTTTTCGCGCACGAGCGCAAGCAGCAGGTCCATGATGGCCTGGCCGGATCGGCTGTCGAGGTTGCCGGTGGGTTCGTCGGCGAAGATGACCCCCGGATCGTTGATGAGCGCGCGGGCGATGGCGACGCGCTGTTGCTCGCCGCCGGAGAGTTCGAGCGGCAGGTGGTGCATCCGTTCGCCGAGGCCGACCTCGTGCAGGCTGTCGGCGGCCCGCGCGGCCCGCTCGCGGTCGTGCTGGCCGCCGATGATGGCCGGGAGCAGGACGTTTTCGAGGGCGGTCAGTTCGGGCAGCAGGAAGTATCCCTGGAAAATGAAGCCCATGCGGGTGTTACGCAGCCGGGACTGCGCGCGGCGGCTCAGATCGTACACGGACTGATCCTCGAACCACACCTTCCCGCCAGCGGGCCGTTCCAAACCGGCCAACGTGTAAAGCAGGGTCGTCTTCCCCGCACCGGACGCGCCGACGAGAAACACGGCCTCGCCGGGCCGGACTTCGAGCGTGATGCCGCGCAGTACGTCGAGCCGCCGCTCGCCGATGGTGAACGATTGGCGCAGGTCCTCCGCACGGATGATGGGGGCAGAGTTGGCGGCGGTCGGGTCGATGCCGGGAACGTAAAGGGGCGTCGGCGGGATGCAAGGGTCTTGCTCCGGGTAGGGGGCAACGATTACGCTCGCCCTGCATGAGCATTGCCGCCGCCCTGGCCGAATTGATCCGGTCTCCCGATCTGCTCGATCACATCGCGCATCTGGAACGCTTTGTCGCGGAGGAAACCCGCCGCCGCGAACAATTCCGCGCCGATCTCGATGAGAATACGCGGACCGAATTTATCAACGGAAAGGTGATCACCCACGCCGACGTGTCGCCGGACCACCAGAAAACGACCGGGAACGCGGCGGCTTTGCTGGGCGAGTTCGTCGCCAGCCGGGAACTGGGGAAAGTGTACTCCGGGAATTGCCGCATCGGCCTGCGGCGGAACGACTACCAGCCGGACGTTTGTTTCTTCGGCACGAATCGCAATCTGGAATCGAGCGAAACCCGGAAAATTTTCCCGCCGCCGGACCTCATCGTCGAAGTGCTCGCGCCGGCGACGGAATCGAACGACCGCAAGCTCAAGCTGCAAGATTACGCTGCGCACGGAGTCAGCGAATATTGGATCGTCAACGCCGATCAACGGATGATCGAGCAATACATCCTGCCGCCGGATGAACGGGAGTACGCCCTCAAAGCCCGTCTGGCCGAAGGAGGGCGGTTGACGAGCAAAGTGATCGAAGATTTCACTGTACCCGTGGCGGCATTTTTCCAGTGATAGGGCTGCCGCCTCATCCGCGCGCAATCATACGATAACCGGGACGGTCGCCCTACAATCAGATTGGGACGAGCCGTGCCGTGCGGTGCTCCAACTCTGCCCAGAGGGACGCGAGCTTGACCTTCTTGCCGATCTTCATCCCGGCGGCTTTGCATTTGTCGAGGCAAGCTTGCAGTTCCGTTTGCGTCGGCTCCAGCGGATCGAGCGCACGGGCCAGCGTCGGCACGACTTTCGTGCGCACGAACCGCCCCGGCCCGAGGCCCATCTGGATCAACGTGTAGAGCGTGCCCAATCCTCCGAGTAGCACCGCGAAACCGGCGATCTGGTCCCGGCGCGGCTCGAACTGGGTGAACGCAACCGCCAGCACCGCAAGCATCAACAGCAGCGTCCCTGCGCAGCCTAGGCCGGACTGTTTATCCAGCGTAGAACTCGTGGCGTAGCGGGTTTCCACGCCGGGGTTGAGCAGGCGGAACGGTTCGAGCATTCTCTGGAGACGTTCCTCGGGCTTGAGCACATGGGCAGTGCGCTGGATCTGCGCTTCCTGTGCGAGCCGGGCGGCGTAGACCTCGCGCACCCGGGGAAAGGTTAGCCGTTCCAATTCGCCCAGGCTGATCGGCGCTTCCTTGGATTCCGCCGCGAACATGGCGTACCGGAGCGGATCGGCCGAAAGCCGCAGCCCGCAGTCGGTGCATTCGATCATGTGGCCGACGAGTCTTCCCTGACCAAACGAGATATAATAAAGGTGGCTGGCCAGTCCCAGGCGCAACAGCCGGAATGCGCGGATGCCGTGGTCAATGGGGCAGAACTCGGCGACGAGACCCTGTTTTCTTTCGGTGCGTTTAGTTCCCCAGAAGATGAACATGAAGATCAAGCGGTAGCAGTGTGACGAACGGACGGACGGAAAATTTGAGCACGGCTTGTGCCGCGATGCCAATCACGGGATACTAAGGATATTGATGATATCCCATGCGTATTCTCGTCGTTGAAGATGACGCCAAGATTGCTTCGTTCGTCGTCAACGGCCTGAAGCAAAACGGTTTTGCCGTGGATCACGCCCGCGACGGCGAGGCTGGGCTGGACCTGGCCCTCGCTGTGACTTACGACGCCGCCGTGCTCGACCTGAACCTGCCCAAGCTCGACGGCCTCTCGCTGTTGCGCCAAATCCGCCAGAAGAAAATCGCCACGCCGGTGCTCATCCTCAGCGCCCGCGCCACCATCGACGACCGCGTGCTCGGTCTGCAATCCGGCGGCGACGATTACTTGACCAAACCCTTTGCATTCTCCGAACTGCTCGCCCGCGTGCAGGCGCTCATCCGTCGCGCCAGCCGCGCCGCCGATGCGCCCGCTGCCCTCGCCGTGGCCGACCTAAAAATGGACCCGTTTGCACGCGAAGTCACGCGCGCCGGGCAGCCGGTGGACCTCCAGCCGCGCGAATATTCCCTGCTCGAACTGCTGCTGCGCCACGCCGGGCGGCCCGTCACGAAAACGATGATCCTCGAAGCCGTGTGGGATTTCGGCTTTGACCCGCAGACCAACCTCGTCGATGTCCTCGTCCACCGTCTGCGCGCCAAGGTAGACCGCGATTTCCCCGTCAAGCTCATCCACACCGTCCGCGGCGTCGGCTATGTCCTTAAGGCAACGGTTTAAACAGCTTTGGGGCAGTTTCGCGCTGCGGCTGAGCCTCTGGTATGCGTTGTCTTTCACGGGGAGCGCGGCGGTGCTCTTCGGCCTGCTGTACCTGTTGCTGGCGCAGCTCTACGAGCGCAACGAAAAACAGATCATTACCGCGCGGCTCGACCAGTGCGCCGCCTATTACCAGCGGGGCGGCCTGTTCGCCCTGCGTGCGCTGGTGGACCGCGACGACGACAGCGCGACGGCGAACAATGCCAGCGCGTTCTTCGTGCGCGTGAACAACTCGCAGGGCCGCGTGCTGCTCATGCGCGCGCCGTTCGATTGGGTGCGCCCGGCCACCTCGCCCGCGCAAAACCCGCTCGGCGCGCCCGCCTCGGCAGACTGGCTGCGCATCCCGCGTGACGCCCGCAGCGATTATCTGATCGCCTCCGCCGTCCTGCGCGATGGCACCGTGCTCCAAGTGGGCCGCAGCGCGGACCGTGGCACCGTGCTTTTGCGCCCTTTTCTGACCGCGTTGACCCTCGTCTTCGGGCCGACCCTCCTCCTCGGGCTGACGGGCGGCGGCCTGTTCGCCTACCGCGCGACGGCCCCGGTGCGCGGCGTGCTGGAAACGGCGCGCCGGGTCATCAGCACGGGCAACCTCGCCGAGCGCGTGCCCGAAACCCAGG
>CAXSED010000044.1:0-31413 GCA_964236475.1 uncultured Chthoniobacterales bacterium | reverse complement strand
CGCCTGCCACAGCGGAAAATCAGCGCAAGACCTACTTTTTAGACAGTCTCTAAGAAAAAGCAGGCAGATAAGGAATGGGAAGTTTCCGGAAAGCCGAAGCACATCTTGAAGAAGTCGCCAAAGCAAAAAGCCAAGCCAACCCCATCCACAGACGATCAGCCAAACTTGGTTCCCAAAAAATTCAAACTTGAGCTGCCAGCGGGAAAGGTGAACGATATTTTCGTTGAGATAAAGGAACTGGATGTCACCAAGCGCCGTCATTCCGTCTCTGTGCTATTTCGTGTGTTTTTTGAGTTCACACTTGAAGATTACATTTCAAAGCATGGCATCCAGTTGGCCAGAGACAAGAAAGGGTATTTGAAGGATGCCCTTTTGGACAAACTAAACGCCGTTATTGACCATGTTAAATCTTCCAGCCTGCTCACTGAGAAGGAACTGAAACCTATTTACGTGGCAGTCAGCGACAAAAATTCATTCCTCTCGCCGGAAACTTTGGATGGGTATGTTCATAGCGCTTGGATGAATCCCGATCCTCTCCAACTAAAGCTTTCATGGGCAAGGGCACAACTCTTTATCGAGCGACTTTGGACCTCAAAAACTTAGTGCTGGCCACCGAATCATTTTTAGGTGAAATGCGTTTATGCACGCTTCCAGCACTCCCCTTCGTTACCCTGGCGGAAAGGGCAAGCTCACCAATTATATCAAACTGATTTTCGAGCAGAACGAGTTGCTCGATGGGCATTACGCGGAAGCCTTTGCCGGTGGCTGCGGAATTGCCGTGAACTTACTTTTGCAAGAGTATGCTTCTTGCATTCACTTAAACGACCTTAACAAAGCCGTTTACGCTTTTTGGCATAGCGTGGTCAATGCCCCAGACGACCTCTGCAAATTGATCTATGATGCGAAGCTCAACATGACAGAGTGGCGCAGACAGCAAATCATCCACCGACAGGCAGAAGGTCACAGCCTTTTGGAGCTGGGATTTTCCACGTTTTTCATGAATCGGACCAATCGATCTGGCATCCTGATGGGCGGCGTCATCGATGGGCAGAAGCAAGACGGAAACTGGAAAATCGGAGCGAGATTCAACCGAAAAGACTTATGTCGCCGGATAGAAAAAATAGCCCTCTACCGGACACGGATACGACTTTATAACCTTGATGCGGCAGACTTCATTACCGGCGTCCTTCCTTCTCTGCCTAAGAAATCTTTGACGTATTTGGACCCCCCCTTATTACGTGAAGTCAAAACGGCTTTATCAGAACCTTTACGCCCATGCCGACCATGAGGCGATTGCAAAGCTGGTGAAGTCTAATATAGGCAGCCCTTGGGTCGTGTCTTACGATTATGCCACTGAGATTTTAGCGATGTACAAGGGCTGCGCTCAAATTATGTATGGAATGAATTACAGTGCGGGCGGAAACCGCTATAGAGGAAGCGAAGCGATGTTCCTTAGCCCTGAATTAAATATTCCAGACGTGGAGAACCCCGAAAAGCTAAGAGTTGCTTGATTTTTCGCCAGATTGCAGTCCCATCCGTTTCTTCGCTTCCCGTTTACTCTGCCAAGCCAATTCTCGCTGATCTATTTCTTCTTTTGGAACCGCAAGGACGCGGGTTGCCAATTCTCGCATCCGCTCAAACGGTGTCGGCTCAGGCTCGCTGGACGGGGCAGGGTCGCTCATGGCCGTCCAGCCTAACCGAAACCGCGCCAGCGGGCAACCTAGGGCTTGCGCGCCCGTGATATTCGCTGGCTCTCAGGCCGTCCCCGCTTTTTACGCGAGGCTTGGAAGGGCATCGCCTTCGCCCGTCAACGCCGCGTAGGTAAGCCGCTTGCCCACCATGCCAGCAATCGCCTTTAGAAAGCGTCCCTGATCATTGTCTTTCCGTTCGTTGAAGCGGAAGCTCTGTTCGTCCAGATAGCGGAAAAGGTGTTCCGCGTTCACCGCAACGTAGGTGCCACGAATCGTCCGCTTGAGCAGGCACCAAAAATTTTCCAGCCCGTTCGTGTGAACGTCGTCCCGCACGTATTCGACGGCGTGATCCACGAACTTGTGAACGTAATCCGCCTTGAGCTGCTGATAGGCAATCCAAGCATCGGTATGCAGTTCCGAACCGGCTTCCACGTTGGCCTGAATTTCGTTGCGAAGAGTGATCTTCTTCGTGTTCTTGACGACCTTCGTTTTGACGCGGCTTTTGCCCTTTTCGCCGCGCTCAAGCAACCCCATGGCAATCGTCTTGCTGGTGAAGCCGCGCCCGATGCCGCGCTTCTTCTTGACGTTCTTGTGCATGAAATCCGCGCTGCCACCGACAAAGCTTTCGTCGGCTTCCACGCCGCCGCTCATCTTCCCAATCGTGCCGTTCTGCATGGCCAACCGGATGCGTTGCAGCATAAACCAGCCGGTGCGCTGAGTAACCCCGAGCGAACGCTTGATCTCGTAGGAGCTGATGCCGTTTTTAGCATTGGCAATAAGCCAGAAAGCGCAAAGCCACTTGTCGAACCCGATGGGGCTGTCTTCCAACACGGTGCCGACCCGCAGCGAGAACTGCTTTTTGACTTTGCAATCCATGCACGTCCACACTTTGCGAGTGGACAGGAAGCTGACCCGTTCGGACTGGCAGCGAGGGCAGAAAACGGTGCCACCGGGAAAGCGGATTTGCTTCATCATCTCGAACGCTTTGTCGGCGTCCGCGAAGTAGATGATTGCTTCCTGTAAAGTGTTGGGGAAGGCTGCTTTCTCGCTCATGGAGACAAATTAACAGAGACCCCATTGTGAGTCAAGTGCTTTATTGTCAGAAGATCAAGGCGGGCAAGACCAGCAAGCCAATCAAAATCACGCCACTTGGCAACTTGGGCGGTACAGGCAAGAAAACGGTCAAGCTAGTTTTGGAGCCGGGCACCGGGTACACCGTGGGCACAACGAGCAAGGTCAAGGTGTCGATTCTAGCGGGACAATAATGGTGGTTGTAGTGTACGGCAGAAAATATTTTTAGGACGGACGGAGCGATGTTTCAGTCATTTCAAGTCCACTGTCGTCCAATTATGGCATAATGCATCGTTTTTATACACAGTATGATACGTACATTGTTTTGCTTGCCAGCAAGGAAAACAGCTGCATGATGGATGCCGCAGCGATGAGCGAGGAGAACTAACTCCTTCCTGCATTCGTCTGCACCCACGCTCATGCTCGCTCAGGACGCTGCTACGCTTGCAAGAAGCTGGGCGGCGTCCGCCGGGAGCGCAGCTTGGGTACCTGTGACCGCAAGATCGCTGAACGACGGCTCAAGGAATGGATTGGCAACCTCGACAAGGTGGACGCTGAGGTGGAGAAGACCACCCTCGGCTGGTTGATTCAGCGTTACCTCGTAGTCAACCAATGTCGCCTGGCAGTCACTTTTCCAGCGGTAGAGCCACCATCTTACCGCTCTGGGCCGATTGCCGAGCCGCATCAAGAATCTCGCTGACGGTCACGTTGGTCTTCAGCGCGGAAACACTGTTCTCCTCGGTCACTTCTCCGCGCAGAATCGCTGCCAGATAGTGCAAGGGATCATCAAAGGGGGCAGGGATCTCTCCGCCTTTGGTCGTCTCCGCTTCCTCGGCTCCCTTGCAGCGCACCTCCAGACTATCGGCATCGAGTACCTTCGCGTAGCCGGTACTCCCGTAAATATCCATTTGCTTGAAGCTGAAAGGCCAGTTCCACGAACCTTGAACGATGGCCACCGCGTGGCGATAATTGAGGATGATCTCCGCTTCGTCGTCCACTTCAGGGTACAGGTCGGGCTGGAGTTGTTTGGTCACGGCGCTCACGGAAACCGGTGCTTCCCCACCCATGAGCGCAGTCATCAGATCCACGCCGTAGCAGCCGAAGTCGTAGAGAGCGCCACCGCCGTTCAGCTTGGGATCAATCAAGAGCGGCAAGAACTCCGGGCCGACCCCAATTCGTTTGGGTCCCTGGTGACCGTCACGAAAGACCGTCTTGACGATAGGCCCTAGCACATCCTGTTTGAGCAAATCCCGGGCACCCGCGTTGCTGCGGTACCACGAGGTCTCGTAGTTGACGAGTACATGGATCTTGCCGCTCTGGGCGGCGTCCTGCATGGCGAGGGCATCTTGGTAGCTGATGGCCAGCGGCTTTTCCATCATCACATGGATGCCGAGGGCGGCACATTGCTTGACGATGCGGGGATGCTCGCTGGCGGCGGTGAACACTAGGACCGCCGAAGGATGCGCTTGGGCGGCCATCTCCTCAATGCTGCGGAAGTGCAGGGTGGCAGAGAGATGCAGCTTGGCGGCGTAGGCGTCAAACAAAGCTTGGTCGGCTTCTACGATGCCCACCAGCTTGGCATCTGGTCGGTGGAGCAGGCCGCCGGCTGGCACCAACGCCCCACCGCTCAGAAAACCGCCCACGTGACCGTGGGCAAGCCCGACGATCCCGAGCCGGAGAGGTGGAGGCGCGGATTCTGCCATGACGACACCATGATGCAGGACGACGAGAAAGAGCAAGGCCAAGCCAATGGATGTTTTCATGGGAGTGCTGCTTGTTGTAGAACATGAGAGGATGCGTTTGATAGGCAATTCGTAAGCCGGCCAGGCGTCCCGGCGACACTTCCTTCATTTTTGTCAGAGGATGCCGATCCATCAGGCGGGACCACCGCAACGCGCAACGTTTCTTGGTGGGCCTCTGACGTGCCAGCTGCCGGTGGTGCTCGACGCAGGCTAGATCGTTGGGCCTAGCCACCGAGGCTTCCAGACGCTTGATCTATGAATCGCTACGACAATCCCATGACTGAACAGGCCGTGAAGGCTAACCTGCGCCGAGCCGTCAGCTTCGGCTGTCGTCTCTGCCCAATTATTCATGCTCAAATTGATGGGGCTATTCGCCCGATGGCGTCCGGAGTTTGATCGGTTCAACGGCTCTTAACTCGAGGATTTCTGCCGCTTGGAGCGCGGCGGTCAGACGTGTCTCGGCTCCCATCTTGACCAGCAAATTGGCGACATGCTTTTTGATGGTGTTGAGTGACGCCGAGAGGATGGTGGCTACCTCCTGGTTGCTTTTGCCGTGCGCTGCCCAGTAAAGTACCTCCGCCTCGCGCACGGTCAGACCAAGCTGCAGAAGGCGGGCGGGCGAATGGATTGCTTTCGGCTTTTCTTCGAGTAGCACCATCAAGGCAGCGCCGGGCTGACCTGAGGTAAACAGATGCACTTCCAACCAGCTTTCCGCTTGCTCGGTTCTCCATGGCCCGCCGACGGGTCCGGGGCGTCCACCAGCCAAGTGACTAGCAGCGAAGGGAGCATATCCGGGTCCGCGTGTGCGGGGAAATAGCGTTCCAATAATCGGCGCGCCAGCCGCGTGCAGAACTCCATGCGACCTGCGGTGTCCACCATCAGCACAGCGCGGTCCAGCGACTGTTGGAGCTGCGCCTCTGCTTCCAGACGCCGGGCCATCGCGGTTTCCAGTAGTTCGTTTTTTTTCGGCGAGCGCTTGCTGGAGCCAACGGATTTGCAAGTGCGTGCGCACGCGGGCGAGCACCTCCTCGGTGTGCAGAGGCTTGGTGATGTAATCGACCGCGCCTGCCTCGAAGCCGCGCACTTTGTCCACGGGATCGTCCTGCGCCGTGAGGAACAGCACGGGGACCTCGCGCCAGCGGGCGTCGGCCTTTAGTTGCCGACACGTCTCGTATCCATCCAAACCCGGCATGTTTACGTCCAGCAGGATGAGATCGGGCTGCATGTAAGCCAGCCGGGCCAGCGCGCCCTCGCCGCTGGTCGCCACCAGCACCTCGTAGCCCGCGCCGTCGAGTACGCCGAACAATACTCCTAGGTCCGCAGGTAGATCATCCACGATCAGGATATGCGGGCGGGCCGCGCCGTCCGAGTCAGCTTCCGGCATGGGCTTGGATTTCGAGCAACAGAGTATAAATTCCCTCCATTTGATAGGCGGTTGCCAAGGGATCAAGTCGTCGCATGAGTGCTGCCGTGCCATCCGCCGCACCCGCCGTCTGGCGCAAGGTGGGCAGGTTGAGGTAATCCACGCTGGTGCGGTCGGTGAAGTCCGACCGGTCGCCCGCGCCGAAATTGACCAGCCGTGTCTGGAATCGCGGGGCCGCTCCGAAGGCAAGCGTCCCAGCGGCAAACTCGAAATGCGGCGAGTTGTGCGCGTAAGGCAGCGGCTCGGCCAAAATCGGTGGATTGGCGGGGCCGTTCGCCTTGTTGGTGCTAAACGCGCGGAGGATGCACGCGGCAGGGGGCGGCAGCTCGGGTTGGGCGTCCCAGCGGGCCACGTCCATGCGGACGACCTCCACACCCGTGCAGATGAGCAATAACGTCTTCAGCGGCGCGGGCGAAACTTCCACCGGAAGCAGAATTCCCGGCCCGCCGATCAGGGCCTCGATCTTGCGAGGCAGGGATCGGAAGGCAGGCAGGTGATCCGGGCAGCCCGCGATGGCCCGTCCGCGCAACCCGTAGCCCGGCGGATCGCTGGCGAACGTGGCAGGCGCGACCCTCGAAAGCGCAACGGTCCGTCCCCAATCGGACGCGAGCACGATGGGATTGCCATGCAGAGGCCCCGGCTGATCGAAGAAGGCCGTCACCGCCGCCTGAGTGCCTGGCGAGAGTGCCATGCGGTACAGGCCGCGTTCTTTTGTCGTGACCCAGAGGTCTCCCTGGGCTGACTCCGACAGCCCATATTCACCTCCGGCGGCTCCGAGATCCGCCACCGAGCTATCGCGGACCCAGAGCCGGGTTTCGGCGTCGAGGCGCAGCGTGCTGATGTGGCCGCTTTCGTCGATCACGTAAACCCGGCCGGGATGGACGCGTGAGGCGCATAGGTCCCTGGCCTCGACGATGTCGCTGGCCACTGGGAACAACCGTGCTTGGGCATCGAGCAGGGTGATTTTACCCTGCGAAATCATGAGCAGCCCGTTTTCCACCGTGCAGAGCGCGGTGATGATATTCCTGATTGGCGGAAACCGCTCCAGGTGCGCGCTGGTGGCCGTGGACGGATCGGCGGGCACGACGCGGTACAAACCGGTGGCGCTCCCCAGGACCATCGTGCCGTGCCAATTGCCCGAGACATAGGTCTCCGACATGTCGTCGTCCGGCCCGGCCCGCAGGACGGAAAGCGGCGAGTTGACCTCCGCGCGAGCGATCCCCGACTGGAGGCCGATCCAGACGCCGCCCTCGGCGTCCTCGAACAGGTTGATGATATTGGTGCCACGCAGGCCACCCGTGTTGTCCGTGTGGCTGCGGAAGCGCAAAGCCGGGTCGGGGACCAGCAGGCCGGCGTCGGCGGTGGCCACCGCCATGGATCCGTCGCGCAGGCGCAGCATCCGGACGATGCCCTTTCCCTTGAGGAACCCGCCGCACTCGCTGTCCCGTGGCGTGACCAAACCGTCGCGCAGCGTAACAACCCGTCGTGAAAGGTGGCGATGAGCAGGGAGCCATCGGGCTCGGCGAGGACCGAGCGGACCGAAGCGCAGTGGAAAAGCTCGTCGCCCGACGCGGGAACGAACGTGTCGTTTTCCAGCCGCAGCAAGCCGACCTCCGGGGAGGAAACGTAGAGACGGCCCGCCTCCCAGTCGCTCTTGAGCCTGCTCGCGGTGGCCAATTTCCAGGTCTTGAAGACGCCGCCACGCCAGCGCATCGCCTGTTTGGTAGCCACGGAAAACACCCCGTCAGGTGTGATGTGGACACCGTAAACCGTGCTGACGGCGCGCTGGTCGGGCGGCAACGGCGTCAGCAGCGAGACGGCGGTCCGTTCGCCGCCCGGCGAGGTTTGCAGAAAGCCCAGTTCGTTCTCCGCGCCGTAGGCGAGGGACGCCACGACATCGCTTTCGATGTTGATTTTGCGCCACGTCGAGCCGTCGTATTCCAGCACCATACCGAGGCTGCCGACGTACATCACGCCGCGGCGATCCTGCGTCGCGCACAGACACTGCGTATTCCCCTGGTAATCCTTCGGGGAAAAATATTGCAGGAACGGTTCCCCTTCTCCCATCGGCGCAGCATTGGCGCATGTCCACTACACACCCGCTAGAAAGATAGCCAGCAGCCAGCGCAGGCTCAAGCTGGGTAGAAAGCGGCCAATCATGAGTGCCCATCATAAGGACGCGGCGGACGTGCGGCAATGCCGATCGTCTAATCACTAGTGATTATGGCTGCGCAACCAAAAAATGATAAGCTCAGCGGGGTAGAGGCCAAAGGCTCTGACTGATGGGACGAAAGCGATTTTCTGTACCCGAATGAATGCAGCCGGTTTCTCTTTTGCCTCGCCAACGATTCACTTCCAACTCTTACCCATGCCTCAGTTGCAAACTGCCTCCAGGCGCGTCGAGTGCCGTGATAATGATGCGCGGCGGCCGCAGCTCCGCCCGGTGATGAAATTTTCCGGGGCTTCCTCGCCTGCCGGGACCCCTCGCGTGCCCATGGTCGAGAACGACACGACAATTTGTGCCCTGCTGACCGAGGCCCTTTCTGCCCGCTATCATGTCGAAGCCGTCGGCGGCGGACTGGCAGCGTGGCATGCGGCGCAGCATCTGCCACCTGACTTGGTGATCGTCGGTCTTTATGTTCGGGAGATAGACAGTTTGGTCCTCATCCAATCCCTCCGCACGGACCCGCGTACAACGCTGTTCCCGATCATCGTACTGACTTCCAGCGTGGACCGCGACCCGATGCTCCGCTGCTTCACCGCTGGTGCTAACCATTTTTTACTGAAACCTTTCGGCATCACCGATTTGTTGGCGTGTGTACAACTGGAACTTGAATCGCACGGTGCCCTTACCGAACCACGAAAATAGCCGCCCGGCGCGTGATGGCCGGTCGTCAAAATACTCGCGGGTAAGCGCAAGACTGTCCCATCACTGCCGCTTCGGCTGCCAAACCCCGTCTGCGATGGAAGAAAATCTTCACGTTGAATCTATCCTTGGTCAACCTTTGGCCGTGGCCACCCCCTTTTGAACAGGTGAACCATTGTTCATTCGATCGTGGGTAGTGGGAATTAGTTAACTGACAGGTTGTTGGTTGTATTCATGGATGAACAAGCGCAAGGCGAGTTCGTGCATCTTCTCGCCCTTGGAAAACGAGAGCGTCTTGCGCACGAAGCGGCCCAGACGTTGGCGCAGGGTGTTGTTCCAACGCTCGACGCAGCAGGTCTGACCCGCGCCTTTGCCGGTGCCGCGATGCGTGCGTTAAGGAAACACTTCGGCGTAAGCCAGCCAGAAGTCGCTGCGGGTGGAACGACAGCGGTCGCCGGGCGGGATACGCTCACGCAGCGCGCGAGCGCTGGCTGCCGAGCGGTCACCGACGAAGTAGGCGACCACCTAGCGGGTCTGCCGACCCAAAGCGATCCAGACCCAGCGGACGTTGAGTTTGGAGCCGCCGAAGCTGAAGAGTTCATCCAATTCCAGCACGTCGCCCGCTTGGGCGGGCAAAAGCGTTTCGCTCAGCGGCGGGAGACCCGCGGCTTTTTTTGCAGCCAGCGCGAGATCGTGTGTCTGTCCACGCCGAAGACGCGCTGCGCCGCCCGCAGGCTCAAGCGTTCGGTGGCCACGGCACGGAGCACCTCGGCCTTGCGCTCGGGGGCAGTTTCGCTGCTCCGAGGACGCAAGACTCGAAACGCTCCGCATGCCCGGCAGGAAACGGTTGGTGGCCGCAGGCGTTTTTGCCGTTTTTGACGATGCGCCCGCTGCTGCACGCCGTGCAGCGCGGTGCGGACTCCACTGCCAGCGAAGAGGTTTTGCCAGCCGCCAGCATCGGCGATAAATCTGCCTCTGTCAGTTCGCTGATTCCCACTACCGCCAAGGCGTGTAGGTTGAGTAGATCAGAAAGCAGGGCCGGGGGCGATAGTTCATGCTGTTCAGGATCGCAATAGCCCGCTGCCAGGGTGGTCGCGACCGCCCAGAAGAACCACCGGCGCCCCGGGGGGTAGCTGTGTTCCCAGCCAGGCGACCAGCACCAGCATCCACGTTTCCACCACCAGCCGCCCGACAAAGACCGCCGTGTCGAGGCTGCCAATATAAACGCTGGTCATCAACGGCATCGCGGGGCCGTAGGTCAGCATGATTTCCAGCCCGAAATGCCACCCGTGCGCAACCGCGTAGGTGCCCACCGCCACCCAGGAGGGTACCTGCTCGGGCACCAGCGGCACCTGGCCCAGATCGAGGATCAACAAGCGGGCGTAAAATGCGAGCGGCACGGAAACGCCGAGGACCAGGCCCCGGGGAACGCGCCCCGGCAAACGCCGCGACTGCCATCAGGCCGCCGGAGACTTGCCCGTGGCGATACCGATGATGGCGGCCGCCACCAGGTAGATGACGATCATCGACAGGGTCGGTGGCAGCACGCTCAGCAGCCATCGCCAACCCGAGAAACCTTCGGCGGAAATTACCGGGCCAAAAATGTATTCGCACTGCGAATCCGCCGAACCGGGAGTCGTCTCGATTTCCAAGAGGTTGGAATTTGCACGGAAAGAGAGTTTGGCGATCTCGTGCAAAGGAGCGAAATGATGTAAATCGAGCGAAAGGCCGCTTTGCGGAAGCGTCACCTTTGCCTCTGCGATGACGACCTTTCCCGCCGTCATCAGAGGATCCAGCCGGATGGATCGCACGGCACGCCCCCCGGGTAGGGGAAAGCGGAGATGCGGGGAGCCGGAGCCGACGGCTACCGGGTCGATGAACCTATCCTCCTCCCGGTAACCACTTGGGATCGGCTTCGCGGTCTTCATGCGGGTGAAGCACACGTTCGCGGATGTCATTTGATCCGCCCGGAAACGCCCTCACCTGTTCGCCGTCAACCGGCGCATCGTCTTAGCCGGTGCGCCGCGCTCCCGTTGCCGGTCCTGGCCGGGCGGCTTCCCGAAAAACCGGTGGTATTCCCGGCTGAACTGGGAAGGGCTTTCGTAACCGACATCGAAGCTGACCCGGGCGGCGTCCACGTCCCGGGACAACAGCAGACGGCGGGCCTCCTGCAACCGGATTTGCTTCTGGAATTGCAGTGGACTCAGGGCTGTCATCGCCCGGAAATGCCGGTGAAAGGAGGTGGCGCTCATGTGCGCCAGCCGGGCCAGTTCCTCGATGCGCAGCGGCTGGTCGTAGCGGCGGCGAATCGCCTCGATGGCCCGGCTGATCTGCGACAAACGGCTGTCGGGCCGGGCCAGTTGGCGCAAGGTCTCGCCCCGGGGGCCGCACAGCAGGCGATAGAGGATTTCGCGTTCGACGAGCGGAGCCAGTACCGCGATGTCTTGCGGTCGATCCAGAAGCCGGAGCAGGCGCAGGAGGGGGTCGAGCAAATCACCTTCCAGCGGGTTGACCCCTAGCGCGGTGGCGGCTGCGTTGGTTCGGGCGACCGGCGGCATTTCCAGCAGCAGCGCCGTGAGCATGCCGGGTTCCAACGCCAGCGTGCAGCCCAGGCAGGGAGCCTCGATGACCTGGCCGGTCACCGGCAAATCAGCCGAGGCAACCAGGAAGGTCGCCGGGTCATAATAAAACTCCTGGTCGCCGAGAAAAACCCGTTTGCGTCCCTGCGCCACCACGCAGAACAAGGGATGATAGAGCGCGGCGTACAGCGTGGTAGCCGTCTCCGAGCGGGACAGGACGAGCCGCGGGATCGCGGTGGGCGTCACGGCGTCGTGGCAATGCCGGGCAATCAGATCGCGCAGTTCGCTCATTCTTTGGAGAACATACACTTCCCCTTCGGAAATTCGTAGGGATTGGTTGTTTTAGGCAAGAAGTTGGTCGCAATGATCTACCCGGTTTCCCTGAACCGTTCCAGTTTGACGACATGAGCAATCTCTTAATGAACTATCAACTGCTGGGCCGCAGCGGCCTGCGCGTCTCGGACCTGTGCTTGGGCACGATGACCTTCGGCGAGGACTGGGGCTGGGGCGCGGCCAAAGGCGAAGCCCGCAAAATCTATGATGCCTACCGCGCGGCAGGCGGCAACTTTATCGACACCGCCAACGTCTACACCAACGGCTCCAGCGAAAAACTAATCGGCGAGTTTATCGCCGGGCACCGCGAGGAAGTCGTCATCGCCACCAAGTATACCAACGCCGCTTCCGTCCTCGCCGGTAAGCCGGGCACCGACGCCAACGCGGGCGGCAACCAGCGCAAGAACATGGTCCAGTCCGTCGAAGCGAGCCTGAAACGCCTCGGCACCGACTACATCGACCTCTACTGGCAGCACATCTGGGATGGGCTGACCCCCGTGGACGAAGTAATGCGCGCGTTCGACGATCTTGTGCGCGCGGGCAAAGTGCTCTACGTCGGCATTTCCGACGCCCCGGCCTGGGTCGTCGCCAAGTCCAACACCCTCGCCGAACTGCGCGGCTGGACGCGCTACGTCGGCTTGCAGATCGAGTACAGTCTGCTGGAGCGCACGGTAGAGCGCGAACTCCTCCCGATGGCCAAAGATCAGCAAATGACGGTCCTGGCCTGGGGACCGTTGCGCAGCGGCCAACTGACCGGCAAATACCTGCCGGAAAATATGAAACAATCCGAAGCCGAAGGCGCACGGATGCACAGCGAAATGATGAAGACGTTCCGCACCCTGGACGAGTCCGAAGACGCGACGGTGCGCGAGGTTCTCGCGGTCGGCCAGGAGATAGGCGTCTCCCCGTCGCAGGTGGCCTTGGCGTGGCTCCGCACACGGCCCGTGCCGACGATCCCGATCATCGGCGCGACGAAGCTTCATCAGGTCGAGGACAATCTCGCCAGCGTGAACGTGACCCTTTCGCCAGCACAACTCGCCCGGCTCGACCAGGCAAGCGCGGTGAAACTGGGTTTCCCGCACGACTTCATGGCGTTGCCGGCGGCGCAGGGACTGGTCTTCGGCGGTCTGCGCGACCGGATCAAAGCCTGAGCACGGATCGGGGAGCGCCGCTTAAACCGCTCGGGGGGAAATGAAAGATCACGAGGCATCCTCGCTCGGATGGTCTTCGGCTTCCTGGAGATCACGGTCGCCGGTGACCTCGTCCCAATCGTAGCCGGTGAACGCCGCAAACGCCCCGAGCTGCCGCTCCCACTCCAGACGGTTTTTCACGTATTGACGACGTCCGCCCGCCACGTCCGCCCGGGTTTTGATCCCGGCGGCTTCGAAGCGGCGCATGGTCTGGTCAAAACGCCGGAACCAGCGAGGGAACTCTGTTTCGGGGGTCTCGACGGGCAGTTCGTCGGCGGTATCCACCCGCAGGTTCAGCACCCTGCCAAGTTGGCGGAGCACGTAGCGGGCGGTTTCCTCCAGGGTTTCGGCCTCGGGGTGTTCGCAGATGTCTGTGTAAACTTCCCGGTCCAGACAGCACTTCATCACCGAGCGAATTTCCAGCACCAGAAAGAGCATGCGTGGCAGGCTTTTGTGGACCTCGACCGGGTGGAAATAATGGATGACCGGGTGCTCGACGTGGCTTTCTAACAGGCTTTGCAAGTCGCGTGCGGCGGTGGCGAACACGCTTTCCAGCCCGTAGAATTCGCCCCGGCGGAAATGGTGGCGCAGGAAACCGGCGGCATCCGCTCCTTGTTCGGCTTGATGATAGAAAGACAAGGCCACCGTGCGCTTGCGTTCCAGGGCGTTGGTGACGGTCAGCAGGTACGTCACCGCCAGCGAAATGAAGGTAAATCCTGCCGACGACTCCGAAAGCGCCACCAGCCGCATGGCCGTCGCCCGGGGAGCGATGTCGCCGTAGCCGAGGGTGGTGAGCGTGATGCCGCTGAAGTAAAACGCTTCGATCCAAGACGGAGTGCGCGCCTTCTCGTCCACGTTGAAAGCCCCGGGCATGTGCGGCCAATAAATCAGCGCGTATCCGAGCATCAGGAACAGGACAAAAGTGGCTACCAGCGCGGGCAGCAGCAACGGGCCGACAGCGTTGAGGAGCAGGTGGCGGCGCGGTCGTGAGAAACGGAAGGCCAAGCCGCGAGCCACCCACCAGACGCCCCGGTTGAGGTTTTCGCCGATGGGACCCGCCCGCGCCCGGGAGTGCAGGATCGTGGCGTAAACGTCGTAAGCCACCAGCCCGAGCAGGCAGACGCCGCAGAAAGTCGAGAGGATACTGGAGAAATTCATGGGAAATCGGGTTGGCCGATCCGGCCAGGAAACCGACGCGAAGGTGCCCGCGCGGCCTCCGCGTCCCCCTCTATTCGGAGGGGACCCGCTCGTTCGCCTTATGATGGGGGCGTTTCGGCGCATCCGGTTGACAACGCCGCTGCCCTCACGTTCCCTCCGGGGTGAACGATCCCACTGCCCCCGACGGTTTACCGGCGTTCCGGCGTCGGCCCATCCGGGCGCGTGACACGCGCTGGGCGCAAACGGTCGCGGCATTGCTCACCCGCTCGGGGGTGCGGCCCAACCAGATCTCGGTCCTGAGCGTGGTTTGCGCGGCTCTTGGTGCCGCGTCGCTCGTCGGTTCGGGGACGGTCGTCAGCTTGGCTGGCCGAACCACGCTCCTGCTGTTCGCCGCCACCTGTATCCAGGGCCGGTTGTTGTGCAATTTGTTCGACGGCCTCGTGGCGGTGGAAGGTGGCAGGCGCACGAAGACGGGTGAGATTTACAACGAACTGCCCGACCGCATTTCCGACACCTTGTTGCTGGCCGCCGCCGGGTACGCCTGCCGTGGGACCGGCTGGGAACGCGAACTGGGCTGGGCGGCAGCGGTGGTGGCGGTATTCGTGGCTTACGTGCGCGCCCTCGGCGGCCAGTTGGGCGTCGGCCAGCAATTCGGCGGGCCCATGGCCAAACAGCAACGCATGGCCACGCTGACCCTAGCGTGTATGACCACCGGCGCGGAAACGCTGTTGCGCTGGCCGTTGCGCACGATGACCTGGGCGCTGGGATTGATCGTGCTCGGGTCGGTTGTCACGGCGGCGCGCCGTTTGGCCCGCATCGCCGTCGAGCTGGAACGTGCGGACTGACCGGCCTCGCCAGAGAAAATTCCACCGTGTCCGCTGCCTTCGATCCCATCAGCGCCGCTGCCCTGGCAGCCGTCGTCAAGCTCCTGACCGGCAGCAGCGCGCGCTGGGTCGGTTGCGAACCCAGCACCCGGCAGCGCATTTATTTCGCCAACCACATGAGCCACCTGGACGCCCTCGTGCTCTGGACCGCCCTGCACCCGGCGGCCCGCGCCCTGGCCCGGCCTGTGGCGGCGCGAGATTACTGGGTGGCGAGTGCCCTGCGTCGGCACTTGGCCACCCGGGTCTTCAACGCGGTCCTCATCGACCGCCATCAGACCAGCGCTCACGCCCACAATCCCCTGGAGCCGTTGCTCGAAGCCCTCGGAAACGACCGCCGCCACTCGCTCATCCTCTTCCCCGAGGGCACGCGCGGCGCGGGACCCGACGCCGGACCGTTCAAGAGCGGCCTCTACCATTTGGCCAAGCATCGCCCCGACGTGGAACTCGTTCCCGTTCTGATCGACAACATGAACCGTATCCTGCCCAAGGGCGAATTGCTCCCCGTGCCGCTGCTCGGCGGTTTGAGTTTCGGCCCGCCGCTGCACGTCGGGGACGGCGAGGAAAAAACGGCGTTTCTGGACCGCGCCCGCCACGCCGTCAATTCCCTGCGCATCCTCTGATTTTTTTAAATATGGATTCAACGACCGAACGACTCCTCGGCGGCATCTTCGCCTTCCTGACGCTCACCTCCCTGATCGGCTACGTGTTGGGCCGCCGCGTGGACCGACCCGGTGCCAGCGACGCGGCGCGCGCCACGGTCGCCAACCTCAACGCGCGGATGCGTGCCTGGTGGGCCATCGTCGTCTTGTGCACGGCGGCCTTGTGGCTCGGGCTGGCCGGGGCGTGCGTCCTGTTTGGGTTGGCGTCGTTCTGGGCCTTACGCGAATTCCTCACGTTGACCCCGACACGGGCAGGGGATCATCGTGCCCTTTTTTGGGTCTTCTTTCTGATCACTCCGTTGCAGTATTATCTCATCGCTACCCGGTGGTACGGATTGTTCGTGATCTTGATCCCGGTGTACGCCTTCTTGTT
This sequence comes from uncultured Chthoniobacterales bacterium, assembly GCA_964236475.1. Taxonomy (GTDB): domain Bacteria; phylum Verrucomicrobiota; class Verrucomicrobiia; order Chthoniobacterales; family SZAS-18; genus CAHJWO01. The sequence continues at coordinate 15,444 of CAXSED010000044.1, read as the reverse complement.
CATTCCGATGCGCATGGCGCTGACCGGCGACACCGAGCACTTTCTGGAGCGCGCGGCCCGGACGCAATGGGGCCTGATGGTGTGCGTGTACTGCGTCAGCTATGCCCCCGCGCTGATGACGCTGCCGCTAGGCCGGAGCGGCGGGGCGCGCCTGCTGCTCTTCTTCCTGCTGGTCGTGCAACTGAGCGACGTGTTCCAGTACATCTGGGGTAAACTTACCGGCAGGCATCCGATTGCCCCGCACGTGAGTCCCAACAAAACCTGGGAAGGTTTCGTCGGCGGGATCGGCAGCGCGACCGCACTCGGCGCGGCCCTCTGGTGGGCGACGCCTTTCAACCCGTGGCAGGCCGCCGGGATGAGCCTGGCGATCACCCTGTTGGGCTTCGCGGGCGGGCTGACGATGTCGGCCATCAAGCGCGACCGCGGCGTCAAAGACTACGGCACGCTGATCCAGGGCCACGGCGGCGTGCTCGACCGAATGGATTCCATCTGCTTCGCGGCCCCGGTGTTCTTCCACCTGACGCGGTACTACTTTACCTGATCTTTGGAAGAGCAACCGTTCGGTCAGTTCCCGGCGGTGCCATTCCCGCCGGTGACCTCGTCTGGAGGCAGCCCATCTTTGTACCCCTCCTGTTGGCGTGAGGCCGGGGCGGTTGACATCCGGCCTTCGATCCAGCGGATGACCGTAGTGATGGTGTGGTCGGGATGCACCGTGATGAAGGAAGCCATCGCCACCAGCGCCCCGTCGTTCAGCACCATCAGCGACGGGAAAAACGCGCCGCTGCGTGCTCCCGCCACCGTCGGCCACGGGCACGAAGCGGGACCGAAATGCTCGGCTGCCGCGTCGCCGCGCTGCACGTAGATTTGCGAAAACAGCCATGCCCCCGGCTGCTGCTTGAGCAACAAGTTCTGCGAAAACTGCGAGTGAAAGGCCAGCAGCGTGCCGCCGTCCGGCGCGCGGGCCAGGAAGGGCGCGGCCCCGAAGTCATACTGGTCTTGCGCGAGGTGGTGCCCCCGCGCCTGACCATGCACGGTATCGACGATCCAGGGAGAGGTCGCCAGACCGACGACCTCCTGCCCGCAGACGACGTGTCCATTCCCCAGCGTCAGGGCCGTGGGCATCCCGTTGCGGCAGCCGGGCTGCTCGGAAACGAGGCGCGGGGTGCCCCAGCTTTGCCCGCCATCCACGGAGCGGATGGATTCGATGCATTGGCTGGCGCCCTCCGCTTCCAGGTCGGGCGACTCGTTGGCATAGAAGATTTCCAGTTCGCCGCCTGGCAGGCGCACAATCGACGGCTCCCATACGCGTCCCCGTCCTGCCGCGATCATCCGGGGCGGCCCCCAGGAAGCGCCGTAATTCTCACTGAAACGCACCCGCAAACCGCTGTGCTGGCATTCGGAAAGGAATCCGTCTCGGCTGCGCGGATCGGCCTTGCCGCGTGCCGCGCTGACCAGCATCAGGTGGCCGTGGCCCAGTTCGATGAAGTCTGGGTTGCTGAACCCCCAAAACCCGCGTTCTCCAGGTCCATCGACCTCCTGGGTTTGAAACCAGGTCGCGCCGCCGTCGCGGCTCCGGCGCACGGTGACGCGGCTGCCGCAGTTTCCCAGCAGTTCGCCGTGGTGATAGGTGAGCAAAATTTCGCCGTTGGAAAGCTGCCGGGCACGCGGGGCGGCTGCTCCCGAGTCGTTCGCCGCCGAGATGACACGGTCACTCGCCCGGTCCCACTCCACCCACGAGCCAGCCGTCGTGGTCCCGTTGGCCGACGGCTCCGCCAGCCCGCGCGCGGCGAGCAGAAACCAGAGGAGAAAAATCAGGGCGTGCGGTCGCTGCATGGATGGGGCCGGTTCTGGTCTCGAAACGCGGAAAACCGGCGCGTGGCCCCTTGGTATATGCTGCGGGCGCCACGGGCGGCAAGCCGGGAATCTGCTGATTTCTCTTTCAAGCAGGCCCCAGGCCAACCGGCGCGTCGAAGCACGGTAGCCCTGCCGCGTCCCAGGTGAAAGTCTGCGCGCGGATGTTGCGGTCGCGCCAGCCGTGGCTGCGGCGCGTCTTGGCATGGTAGAAGATCACGCCGCCGTCGCCATCCTGGATCAGGCTGCAATGCCCGGGACCCCACACCTGCGTGGTGCGTTGGAACACCGGGCCGTGTTTCGTCCAGGAGGCCGGGTTGAGGTAATCGCCGTCGCGGTTGACGAGCATCCCCAGGCAGGAATGCACCGTCCACGATGCGCTCGCCGAGTACACCACGCACGTCATCCCGCCACGCCGGATCACCGCCGGACCCTCGCACACCGCCGCGCCGCGCTGCTCCCAGGCCTCGGTCGGCTCGTTCAGCAGAACGCGCGGACCGCCGAGCGTCAGGGGAGTGCCGAGCGGCGCGATGTAGAGATTCTGCGCCCCCTTTTGTGGACCTTCCCATCCGGACCAGAGCAGAAACCGCCCGCCGTCGCCGACGTCCAGTACGGTGCCGTCAATCGACCAGCCGCCCGTTTCGATCTTCCCGGCCTCCCGGTAAGGACCCACCGCATCCTCAGCCGCCGCAGCGAGTGCCCAGAGGCGATGGTTGCAGTTTCGTCCGTTGTCCGCCGCGAAATAAATGAACCAGCGGTCGTCGAGCCGGTGCAACTCGGGTGCCCACAGGTGTTTCGCGTTTGCCCCCCGTACGGGTGCCTGCCAAACGATGACGGCAGGCTGCCGGAACAGGCCGTGGACCTCCACTGACCGCCGCAGGAAGATTTTCCTGCCGTCCGTGTTCAGCGCGTAAAAAACTCCGGCGTGGCACGTCACCCAAGGGTCCTGCGACGGCGCGGGCAGGAGCGGATTGGGAAAGGGCAGGGAGGTCGTCATCAGCGTGCGCGTACCATCGCACATGCGCCCCTTCCTCGGAGGGCCGGTTGATGAGAGGGTTCCGGCCCATGGACCCGTACGACTCCGCCCGCCGCGCCGACCCGGCCCCGCCGATCAGCGATCATTTCGATGGCCGCGCGTTCCGCAACCCGGACGGAGTCCCCGCCGGTCGCTCGCTGACCGACGTGTTACGCTGGAAACTCACGGGCGGCCCGCTCGTCCCCTGGCCTGCACGGCCCGACCCGGAGGCCGTGTCTCCGGCTTTGCTCGCCTCCGTCAACCCCGGCGAACTGGCGGCGACTTTCGTCGGGCACAGCACGTTTTTGCTGCAATTCAGCGGCGGACTGAACGTGCTGACCGACCCCGTATGGAGCGACCGGGTCAGCCCGGTTTCTTTTGCCGGGCCGCGCCGGGTCCGTCCGCCCGCGCTCGCCTTCAACGCGCTGCCGCCAATTGCGGTGGTGCTCGTCAGCCATGGTCACTACGACCACATGGACCTGCCGACCCTGCGCCGCCTGGAGGCAAAATTTCACCCGCTATTCCTGACCGGCTTGGGCAACCGCGCACTCCTGCGCAAACAAGGGTTGGAAAACGTCGCTGAACTAGACTGGTGGCAGTCCCACCACCTCCCCGGTCACGATGTGGAAGCAACGTTCACCCCCGCGCAGCACTGGTCGGCCCGTGGCGTCACCAATCGCAACCGCACCCTCTGGGGCGGCTTCTGGCTGCGGCAAAGCGCCTTGCAGGTATTCTTCGCGGCGGACTCTGGCCTTGGACGGCACTTCGAATTGATCCACGAGCGGCTCGGAACGCCGACCATCGCTTTTCTGCCCATCGGGGCCTACGAGCCGCGCTGGTTCATGCGGGAGCAACACATGAACCCGGACGAAGCGGTGCAAGTCCATCTCACGCTGGCCGCCGAAAACAGCGTGGGCATGCACTTCGGCACGTTCCGGCTCACGGATGAAGGCATTGATGAGCCTGCCCGGGCATTGGCGGTCAGCTTGCAGGTGCGTGGAGTTCCGCCCGCGAATTTTCGCGTGCCGCGCTTCGGCGAAACGTTGCGGTTCGCCCCCCGGCCACTATCTCCCGGCTGACTCCGCCCTGCGCAGGCGTCCGATTTTCGCGGCGATATCCTCCGTCACGTCGCGGTTTGTGACCATCAGCGGATGCAACGGGCAGGCGACACGCAGGGTTTCCCCGACCGGCCAGCGCGAACTGCTGGCAGGCACGATCATGAGGTCGTACGGTGTCCAGTAAGAGGTCACCTGGATTCCTTTCCAGGCCGCCTCGTCCGCGTTGAGACGTTTCAGGAACGGGCTGCCGATCGCCAGGTCACGGGTACCGCCACCGGGGCTGAGGCAGGCCCAGAATGTTCCGTGGTTTGGCGCGGAAATAAAAAACACCCCTCGTACCCTTTCTCGGACCGCGAGGTTTTGCACGTAGTCGCGCGTCACGATTCCGCCCAGGCTGAAACCGATGAGGACCAGTGGGTCTTTGGGGCCGAAGCGCCGGTCGATCAGCCGGGAAAGTTTACCGGCCAAATCGTGCACGCCGAGCGCGCAGGTGTTCGGACGCAAGTCCGGCGCGAAACACCGGCAGCCGTCCGCTTCTAGGCGGCGGACCAGGGGGTCGAAAATTTTCCCGGTGTTCAGGATGCCGTGCACCAACACGACGTTCACGGACCCGGCGGCTGCGCGGCTTTCCGCCACCGCGTCCGATCCCCAAAATAATCCCGTCGCCGCCAAACCACGGAACAACCACCTGACGCGCGCGAGGGCAAGCTTCATCCCGGCTCCGTTGATACAGCATGGGTGCCGGCAAACAAGTGCCGGTCAACGAAATCACGCGGCCCGCTCGTTTTTTCGCAGTTTGGTGTCGTTGACCTGGAAACCTTTACAACGCTGCCCGCCAGCAGCGGCCAGCCCGCATGGATGAATGTCCTACGCTCCGCCCCGGACCCGACCATGACCGCCGCCGATCTGGGCAGGCTTATTTTATTCTGTGGCGGGGAGAAATGTCTGGCTTAAAAGCCAGGACGTGCTTGAATAATTTCGGAGGCTAACTGGGAAATATGCCAACTTATAAAATTTTAAAATACGGCGAGCAAGAGCAACACGACCGCTTTGTCCATGGCCGGTTGCGGCTCGTGGCTTTGCTCGTGTCAGGCTTACTGTTTCTGGCGACTGCCGTTCTGTTGTTTGGTCACTTCGTACATTCTCCGGTCTAGCAGGCTGCATCGCTTTTGAAGCGTCCGTTACCCAAGCTGCTTCTCGTGTGCAGCCGCAACCGGTGGCGCAGTCCGACCGCCGAAGCCATCGCCAACCGGATCGGTGGCTGCGAGGCGCGTTCCGCCGGGACGGAACCCTCGGCGCGGGTCCGCGTCACCGAAAAATTGATCGGTTGGGCGGACTGGATTCTCTGCATGGAAAAACGGCACGCCGGACGGCTCCGCGAACGTTTTGATCCGGCGCTCTTCGACGGTAAGCGGTTGGTCTGCCTGGACATTCCCGACGATTACGAGTTCATGGACCCGGAGTTGGTCACCTTGCTCGAAGGAGCGTTGCGCGAACATCTGGAACTGCCTTCCCCGGAAGGGGGAAGGAAGAAAAAGGAAAAAGTGCGTCCGGAGGCTAAAATCCTGCCGTGATTTGTGCTAGTCTGCGAGCCTTTGCTCGCCGCTCAGCTTCTCCTTTTTTCGCCCATGTTCGTCGTTTACGACCTCGAAACCACCGGCCTCAAACCCGACGACTGTGAGATCATCCAGATCGCCGCCGTCCGTTTCTGTGCGGGCCGGATGAACCACGCGGAAACTTTCTTCAGCTATGCGCGGCCCGCCCGACCCATCCCGTCGTTCATCGCCCGGTACACCGGCGTGACGGATCGCCACGTCGCCGACGCGCCGCGTCCGCACGAGGTCTTGCAACGGTTCGCGGCCTTCGTAGGTGCGGACTGCGGCCTGATCGCCCACAACGGCCACCGTTTTGACTCCCGTTTTCTGGACGCCACGTGCCGTCGGCACGGGCTGGGCACGCGGCAGGTGCATTCCATTGATTCGCTGCATTTTTCCCGGCGGCTTTTCGGCACGGCGCGCGGCACCGGTCACGGCATGGACCGGATGCTCGCCCGGCTGGGCATCGGCGCGCGGGCAGGGGAAACCCGGCACGACGCGCGCGGCGACGTGGCCTTGCTGGGCCGCGCGTTGGAAATCATGTGGGAGCGGCTCGGGCTGGATGCCGCGTGCTCGGGCCTGCCGCGCCACGACACGAGCCTGCCCGCGTGACGATCAGGTCAGTTTGATGTTCTCGCGGGCCAGCGCCGTCAGCAGCGCGACGTTCAACTCGCTGCGCACCTCGATCCAGTTCTCGTATCGGTTCGTCCACGCACGCACGATGAGGCTCAACCCGCCTGCCGTGATCCCCGTGATGTACACCTCCGGGGCGGGTTGGTCTTCGGTGGTGGGTTCCGTCGTGGCGGCGGTTTTGAGGAGTTGGATGACGTGGTTCGGGTCCGGCCCGGCGGCGATGGTCAGCGCGACTTCCACCGCCCGGCGGCGGTCGGCGTAGGTCCAGTTCGTGACCTGATTGGAGATGAGGTTTCCGTTGGGCAGGATGATGTCGGACCCCTCGCGGGTGCGGATGATGCTCGCGCGGATGCCGATGCGCCGCACCTCGCCGGTGGAGTCGCCGAACTGGATCACGTCGCCCACCTTCACCGGACGCTCGAACAGCAGGATGATCCCCGACACGAAATTATTGATGATGTTCTGCAACCCGAACCCCAGGCCCACCGAGAACGCCCCGGCCACGATGCTGAACTTCTCCAACGGCACCCCCAGCACCCCCAACGCCACGAGCGACCCAATGAACAGCACCAGGTAATTGAGCATCGTCGAAATCGCGTAGGGCAACCCCGGCGCGAGTTGGACCCGTTCGTACACTTCCTCGCTTAGGAAAAACCGCAGCACCCGCGAGATCAGCAACGAGAGCCAGATGGCCACGGCGAAGCCGAGCACCTTTTCCAGCGAGATGCTGACCGATCCCAGGGTGTGTTCCTTGCCCAGTGCGGACACGGTCTGCTCGTACAGCGAGGTCAGGAACGGCACCTGTGCCAGAGTGAACTTCAGCCACAGAAAAATCGCCCCCAACCGGAAGATGCCGTAAACCTGGGCCTGCACCTGGTCGCGGTGGGTCTGCGCGATGCGCGAGGCGGACACGGGCCGCACCCGCAGCGTGATGACCGTCAGCCCGTCCAGCACGCGCAGCAGCGCGTACAGGAACACGGCGGTGTATGCGCTCCGCAACGCCGCCGTGCCGACCAGGGTGCCCAGGCGCGCGAACCCCAGCACGTTCGCCCCGAGGGCCGCCACGAACACTGCCACGGCGAGGCCGAACACCGCCGGAATCCATTTCCCCAGCGAATGGCGCGCCGTGGGGTCGCCGCTCCGTTGCAGACGGATCAGGAACAGGAAAACGCCGATGGCTCCCGCCATCTCGCCGCAGAAAATCCAGCGGTTGAGCATGGGGGTCGCCGCCGTCGCGTTGCGGGCCTGATCCAGCAAGGTGAACACCACCAGCGACCACAACACGAGATACAATCGCCGGGCGAGCAACCGCCGCAGCAGGACGATGGTCGGCAGCAGCACCAGCGCGGAAACCGCCGCATGGACCAGGTTGGGCGCGCCCTCGTACCGCCGCCCCATGACGAGAAACGAGAGCAGGAGCGCGGTCGCCCCCGGCACGTCGAACACCGGCGCGGCCCGCTTCAGGTGAGGCTCGTCCTCGGTCCAGCGGTGGACGACGCGCCGCAGAAAAAGCAGCAATGCCAGCAACGCCAGAAAGACGGCGGCGTGGACGGCGAAGAGCGGCACATGGGCATCGACGAACTCGTGGAACTGGGCCACCTGTTCGGCGTGGGCTACCCGCCACCGGCCCGGCAGGTCGGGCGCGGGCTGGGCCTCCGGTGCCCAAAGCGGCGCGCTTTCCCGCACGAGCAGGGTTTTCAGGGCGGACGCCAGAGCCTGGTTGACGATCTCCTGTCCGCCGTCCACCCGGTCCAGCAGCGTGTGGACGTGGTTTTGTAGTTCGAGGATGCGGTTCTGGCGCACCTTGATGCGGGTCTGGGCTTCCAGCGCGCCGTAGATCACCTCGCTTACGTGGTCGAGCGTTTCGGGCGGTGCGTTGAAATCCGGCGCTTTGGCTGCGTCCTTTGTGGCCACCCAGACCGCGTTGATTTCCTCGACTTGCCGGGTGGCGTTGTAGAGGATCTGCCCGCGTTTGCCGAGGGCGTCGCTGTGTTCTGTCAGGGTGGTTTCGAGTTTGCCCCAGTCGATTTGCAGGTTGCGCAGGGTGTCGAGTGAACTGCCGACATTTTCGGCGGCCCGGTTCGTGCGGTCGCGCAGGGAGTCGATGGTGGTTTCCACCTCGGGCAGAGAACGCTGCACCGTTTCGGCAATCTGGTCGGGGGTGCCTTCCGGCTCCAGGGTTTTGAGTTTGGCGAGCGCCGTTTGGGCCTGCGGGGTGATCTCGGCCAGCGCCAGTGCCGGGGGCGGCGTCGGCGTGGGAGCCGGGGTGGGGGTGGGACTCGCCGCTGGTGCCTGGGGCGCGGGCAACGGGCGGGGCGTCGGCGTGGGCGCAGCGAAGGTGCCCGCCACGAGGGAAACGTTCACCACGCAAAGCAGGCAAGCGCGTCGGCACCACGAAAAAACTTCGGGTTTCATGAACCCGGAGTTTTTCGCGTGTTGCGCGCAACGTCCACCAGGAAGTGCGGCCCGGGAAACTTTCAACGGATCGGCGGTCAGCACACTCTCATGAGGATGGGAAGCAAACGGCACCCTCAATCGACCCGGTCGCCGCACCGCCAGTGGGCCGTGCTCATCGGCCTGGGGTGGCTGCTAACCTGTCACCCGCGCGTGGGCGCGGCTTGGGCAAGACCGCCGCGCTTCCGGCCAGCGGCAGCCCGAAGGCGAAGCCGCGCTCAAAACGTTCCTGCAAACCGCCAGGCCGGACGCCGACGGCCCGCCACCGGCGCGCGCGCATTTCCACCTCGCGCGGCTTTTAGAAAAACGCGGCGACGTTCCCGCCGCGCGCGCGGAGTACGTAGCTGCCCTGCGGCTCAATCCCCGACTCGACGAGGCCCGGCAGTCGCTCGCTGCCTTGGGCAAATAGCCCGCAACTCGCGGACAGATTTCGTGGGGAGCGCGTCCCGCCCGGCAATCACTGCTCAACCTGGACCCGCGCATGGCCGTTGGGCTGATTGCTCGACCAGCCATAAATCGCGGCTTCAGCTTGCTGTGGCCCGGTGAGGTGTTCCGGCCAGATGAGGCATTGGCCGTCGGGCAGGTGTTCGTGGATTTCCCAAAGCTCGGTTTTTTCCTGCCGGCAGATCAGGTAAAGCGTCGGCCCATCGCTATGGCGCGCTGGCGCGATGAGTGCCTTGAGCACGTTGGAATGGCTGGGGGATGGGTCCATGCGTAAATCGCTAGGGCTTGCCATTATGCCGATGTTTGAGAATTGGGCAAGCCCAGATGTGTCATACTTCTTTTGTCCATGGATGACCTGACAAAACTGGCCGTGTGCTGACCCGGGTCTAGACGTTTACCCGGTGCATGAACTCCGGCGCGTACCGGGTGCCAGCCGTTACGCCGGGCGGCATGATTTCGTCGAGCGTCCGGAGTTCTTGCGGGCTGAGTTGCACGTCCAGCGCGCCGATATTCTCGTCGAGGAAGGTGCGCCGCTTGGTGCCCGGGATCGGCACGATGTCCTCGCCTTGCGCCAGTACCCAGGCCAGCGCCAGTTGTGACGCCTTGCAGCCCTTGTCCGCCGCCATTTGTTCGATCTTGGCGACGAGGTCGAGATTGCGCCGGAAATTCTCTCCCTGAAAGCGCGGGTTGTTCCGGCGAAAGTCGTCGGGGGCGAGATCATCCGGGCTTTTGATCTGGCCGGTCAGGAACCCTCGTCCCAGCGGACTGTAGGGAACGAAACCGATCCCCAACTCGCGCAAGGTCGGCAAGATTTCGTCTTCCGGTTCGCGGCTCCAGAGGGAGTATTCGGTTTGCAAGGCGGCGATGGGATGGACCGCATGGGCGCGACGGATCGTCGCCGGAGCGGCTTCGGATAAACCTAGGAAACGCACCTTCCCCTCGCGGACCAATTCGGCCATGGCGCCGACGGTTTCTTCAATCGGGGTGGTCGTATCCACGCGGTGTTGGTAGTACAGGTCGATCACGTCCACCCCCAGCCTTTGCAGGCTGGCCTCGCAGGAGGCGCGCACGTATTCCGGTTTGCCGTTGATGCCTTGGAAGCTGCCGTCCGCCCCGCGCATGTTGCCGAACTTGGTGGCCAGGCAAACCTGGTCGCGGATGCCTTGGATCGCTTTGCCGATCAGTTCCTCGTTGCGGCCCACGCCGTACATATCCGCCGTGTCCAAGAAAACGACGCCCCGTTCCACCGCGCGGTGAATGGTGGCGACGGACTCGGCCTCGTCGCCGTCGCCGTAAAATTCGCTCATTCCCATGCAGCCCAGCCCGAGGGCAGAGGTGCTGAGACCGGATGGACCGAGGGTGCGGGTTTGCATGAAGGTGGAAACCAATACGGCAGCGGTTCTGACGGCGGACGTGGGGTGATTACCCTAGCACGGCTCACTCGTAGCCGCCGATTGTTTTAAGGCGTTGCGCTGATACCGGTTGCGCCGTACCCAGTTCCTGCGCAAAAATCGACACGCGAAACTCTTCCAGCAGCCAACGGAACACCTCGCGCTGTGACGGCGGCACCCGCTTTTCCCAGTCGGCGAACGGAGTCAAAGCCCGCGTCTTCTCCGCATCCTTGGCGGGACTGACGGCGGCCCGTTCTGCCCGGACAGCGATGGCGCGCAGGTAACGCGGAAGTTGCGCCAATTGCTCCGGCGGCGTGCGTGCGGGAAAATCGTCGCTCGCCAGGCGCGCCAGATCGTCCGGCAACCCCGGGTAGCGTTTGGTCAAGTCGAGAATTTGCCGCTGCTGGTCGAGGATTTTGACGACGAGTTCGCCGGTGCGGCGGGCCAGCAGAGGCAGTTCGCGCCGGGCGGTCATCACCATGGCCTGAAAACGCGCTTCGGTGAGCGGCAGTGCCGGTTCTAGCACGAGTGTCGCGTTGACGATATGCCGCAACGCCGAGTCCTGTAGCACCTCCGATACAAGCCGTCCGGCCACGGCGGGCTTCGCTTGGACGCCGCTCCACGCATCGAGCGCGGACCGCAAGTTCGCTGGTCCTGTTTGTTTGGCGGACGGCCCTTTGCTCAGCAGGCTGCCGAGTTCCTTGCGCACCCAGGCGAGGTCGCGTTCCAGCGCGTGTTCGGCCAACCGGCGCACTCCGGCCCGGGACGCGGTGACGGCCTCGTCGCGTTTGTGGAGTAATTGCAGGTCCACCTCTTCATTTCGCACCACCAGACCCGGGTATGCCAGCAGCGGTGCGCCGCCGACTTCCTCGACTAACACGGATTCGGGCAGGTTGCCGAAGCTCCACGTTTTCACGGCGGCCCGTTCCCATCGCTTCACGGCGCGGTCCCAGGCGTCCGAGCGTACGTCAGATTTTTCCAACGCGGCTTGGATCGCGCCGAGGTCGCGGCCCGCCAGCACGGCTTTGTTGTCGCGGTCCACCACTTCCACGCGCGGCTGCAAATACGAGGGCAGGCTGCCCGCCGGCCAGTCCGCCGCGCGGATGTCCACGCCGTAACGCCGCGTCAGAAAATCCGCCAGCGCCGCGAGAAAATCATTGCGCCCCGGCTCGAATGCCGTCGCCACCTCGCGGATTTTCGGGTCGAGCGGCATCAACGATTTGCGCACGCTCTTGGGCAGGGCGCGCAGCAGCGTGCCGATCTGTTCCTCGCGCAGACCCGGCACCATCCATTGCAATTGGCCCGTGGTGAGGCTGGCCGCCACCGGCAGCGGCACACGCACGGTCACGCCGTCGCGCTCCTCGCCCGGCGCGTAGGCATAGCTCAACGGCAGGGCAGTGTTGCCGACCGCCACCTGCTCGGGAAACAACGTGCGGTCAAAGGCAAAACCATCTTCGTGCGACGGCAGCAAGGTTGCCTCGTCCGCACACAGGAATTCCGGCTCTCGGGTGATCCGCGCCCGCACGATTTTGTTGAGATCGTGCACGGACGAAACCGCCTCGAGCCGCGCCGCGTAAAAACGATAAAACGCCTCGTCGAGATCGTCCACGCGCCGGTCTCGCACCCTAGTCAGCGCAGCTTCGATGCGCTCCCGCAACTCTCGGTTGTGCTTGAAAAAACGGTGCTCGATCTGCGCCTCCCCGGCCACGAGCGCACCCCGGATGAAAAGCTCGGTCGCTTTCGCGGGATCGATCTTGCCGTAATCGATCCTCCGCCGGACCACCTCCAACCCATAGATGAGTACCCGTTCCCACGCCAACACCCGGCCCGATTTCTCATTCCAATGCGGGTCGGCGTAGCTGAATTTACACAAATGCGCCCCCAGTTCGGCCACCCATTCCGGGTTGATCCGCGCCACCGTCCGCGCAAAAAGCTGCGAGGTCTGGACGATCTCGCCCGCCACGATCCACGGAGGCTGGCTGGTCTTCTCCGCCTCCGTTCCGCCGGGGGGCTTCGGGACATCGCTTTTACGCTTCCGGTCCTGCCGTTGATACATTCCTGAGCCGGGGAAAATCGTCACTTGCCGGTTGCCCGACGCCTGGTAGAGATTGCGCTCCTTGCGCTGGGCGATCTGCCCGAGCAGCCCCGTCAGGATCGAGCGATGGATCGCCTCGTCGCTGCCGGGCGGGTGGGGGGCGTGGCCCGCGTCCGTGCGTTCGTCCGACATGGTGTCGGCGAGTTGCCGATGCACGTCGCGCCACTCGCGCATCCGCGATTGTGACAGGTAATTCGCCTTGGCAAAACGGCGCAACGCATTGCCGGTCAAATTCTCGGGCATCGCGCGCCAGAGCTTGAGCAGCGAGAGAAAATCCGAGTCGGGAATTGTGAACGCCCGGTGCGCCGCTGCGGCCGCCTCCTTGGCATCCTCCGGCCTCTCTCGTGGGTCGGGCACGCTCAGCCCCGCCGCGATGATCAGCACTTCCGGCAGTGCGCGTTCCTGCCGCGCCTGGATGAGCATCCGGCCCAGTGTTGGGTCGAGCGGCAGCCGCGCCAGTTCGCGTCCGAGCGGCGTCAGCGCGTGCGCATCGTCCAGCGCACCCAGTTCGTGCAATAAATCATAGCCCGCCCGGATCGCCGGTGGCAGCGGCGGGTTCAAAAACGGAAACGTCTCGATTTCCCCGAGCCGGAACGCCTTCATCCGCAAAATGACTTCCGCCAAGTTCGCCCTCTGGATTTCCGGCTGCGTAAAACGCGGACGCTTCTCGAAATCCTCCTCGTCGTAAAGCCGGATACAAATGCCGTCCTGCAATCGCCCCGCGCGGCCTGCGCGCTGGTTGGCGCTGCTCTGGCTGACCGGCTCGATGGGCAGCCGCTTCGTCCGCGTGCGCGGGTTATACCGGCTGATCCGCGACAACCCGGCGTCGATCACGTACCGCACGCGAGGAATCGTCAACGAGGTCTCCGCGATGTTCGTCGCCACGATCACCCGGCGCGGCCCGCCCGGCGAAAAAATGCGCGTCTGCTCCGCCGCAGGCATCCGTCCGAACAACCCCAAAACTTCGATCCCTTTACCCAACCGTGTTTCCAACAAATCGCGCGTCTCGCGGATGTCCCGTTCTGTCGGCATGAACACCAGCACATCCCCGGCGTCCGATTCGATGAGCACGTCCTCCACCGTCCGCACCGCCGCGCCGACATACGTCAACTCCTCCATCTCCTCCTCGAACGAACTGCCTAGCGGCTGATAACGCACCTCCACGGGGAACAGCCGCCCGGAAACCTCCACCACCGGCGCGCCTCCGAACGCCTGCGAAAACATCTCCGTGTCGATGGTCGCCGACGTAATGACCACCTTCAGATCATGCGGTCGCCTCCGCAGCAACTCTTGCAAATATCCGAGCAAAAAGTCGATGTTGAGCGAACGCTCGTGCGCCTCATCAATGATCAGCGTCCCATAAGCGCGCAGCAGCGGGTCCGACTGGATTTCCGCCAGCAGGATGCCATCGGTCATGAACTTGATGCGCGTGTCCCGCCCCGTGCTGTCGCCGAACCGAATCTTGCACCCGACCTCGCGCCCCCACGTCACGCCCAATTCCTCAGCCACGCGCCGTGACACACTCAACGCCGCCACCCGGCGCGGCTGCGTGCAGCCGATGGTGCGCACCGGCAACCCGCGTTCCTGCGCCACTTCCAAACACATCTTGGGCAATTGCGTCGTCTTGCCCGAACCGGTTTCGCCCGCGACGATGACCACCTGGTTCCCACGCAGCGCGGCGAGCAAATCTTCGCGGCGCGCGGAAACCGGCAGGTCGGGATACCGAATAGAAATGGCGGGCGTCGGAGACAAGCCCGCAAATTACACCGAACCTGCCACCGGCGAAACTCACGAGACGTTCGCCGTCACAAAATTCCTGTCATTTTGAGCGGAGTGTAACGCAGTCGAAGGACCTTCCGACCGCCGGTAGGCAACCGTGCCAACCAAAAAGCAGTTCCTTCTTCCATAAACCTCCTCATTCCAACCCATTCCGCGCCACCGCCTGCCGATACCACTCGAACGACGTTTTCGGCGTCCTCCGCTGCGTCGGGTAGTCCACGTATACCAGCCCGAACCGCTGGAGATAACTGGTATCCCACTCGAAATTATCCAGCAGCGACCACACGAAATAACCCTTTATCGGAATGCCCTCCGAAATCGCGCGGTGCGCCTCGCGTAAATGATCGCGCATAAATTCGACGCGCTCGGGATCGTGACATTTCCCTTCCGGGTTGACGTAATCCCGAAACGACGCGCCGTTCTCCGACACGTACAACGGCAGATTCCCGCTGTACTCCGTCTTCACGCGCAGCAGTGTCTCGTGCAAACCCGCTGGATCAATCGCCCAACCCATCGCCGTCGTAGGCCCCGGCGGTGGACGCCAGGACGGCACGCCGTCACGCTCGGCGACGACGTAGGTCGGCGTGTAATAATTCACGCCTAAAAAATCGAGCGGCGCATGGATCGCCGCCAGATCGCCGGGGCGCACGAACGCAAAGCCATCCGTCTCCTTGTCGTGACGCTTCAATAAATCAGCCGGATACTCCCCCTTGAAAATCGGGTCGAGAAACAGGCGATTTTGCTCGCCGTCGAACACGGTGGCCGCCAGCACATCAGCCGGATGCCCCGGCGACGCGGGCCGCACGGGCGTCACGGCGAGCACGGGGCCGAACCGGGTCGTCGCGCCACCACGGCCCCGCAACGCCTGGATCACCTGTCCGTGCGAAAGCAACAGATGATGCGCCGCCGTCAGCGCGTTCTTGACGCCGGTTAACCCGGGCGCGTGTTTGCCGTCGCCATGCCCCAACCACGCGGAAGTATGCGGCTCGTTTTGCGTGATCCACAGCGGCACCTGCGCGGCCAGCGCGTCGTGCAGGATCGTCGCGTAATCCACGAACCGCGCCACGGTGTCCCGCTCCAGCCAACCGCCGCGCTCTTGCAACGCTTGGGGCAGCTCCCAATGATAAAG
>CAXSED010000043.1:0-31507 GCA_964236475.1 uncultured Chthoniobacterales bacterium | reverse complement strand
CGGCACTACGCCAAGACTGCCAGCCGACACCGCCGCCAGTTGCAGCGCGAACGCGCGGCACAAAATTCTTCGGCGGTGGCCGTCGTCAAAGCCGCACCGCGCCGCAACCCGGTGCAGAGCTTCGTTTTCTGGTGGAATGGCTGGGTGATTGACACCTTCCACACCAAGGTCGGCACGGTGATGCTAGGGACCATCGGCGCGAAGACGTAGGGTGGCCGGATGCCCGAAGTAGCTTCCCCAGCGGCTCACCGGACCGGACCTGGCGCCGGAATTTCCTGGGTCGAAGGAGTTTCGTCGTCCAACCCCGCGCTTAACTGCGGCAAGCTTTCGGGCTGGGGATCGACCACCCACTTGCCCTGCTTGTTTTTGATGGTCAGCGTCCGGCAAATTCGGGTCTCGCCGTTTTGCAGGAGCGCGCTGACATCGACAAACATCACGTCCTGGAAGCCAAAGGTGGCAGCCCCGTATGAGGTTGGTCCCGCCTCCCGCAGATGACGGGCGGCAAAACACTTGGTGATGCTCCTGGGGCTGTCCTGAGCGGGAGCCTTGCCAGCCGGGTCCATTTTCATCTGTACCACCATACTCTGGAGAAACTGATGCCGCGCCATCCTCGCTTCCGGGTCGCCGAATGGCTCGATGCAGGTTGCGAGAAAGAGCACGGGATCATCATAGATAAACGCACGGGCCAAATCGCAGGCGGCCCCTTCGGGGGTATCTGGTCCCGACGGAAAACCGTCTCTGGCTGCCGCGATGGCCGGTTCGGCAGCAAACGTCTGCGAGGCGACCATCCAACCGAGGATCACGATGGCGAGCAATCTGCACATGCCAAAGGGAAAGGCGATTGTGGGGTCGCCGGGCCATTAAGGCACCGGGATCGGCGCGGGCGAGGGGGGCCGGGCAGGCGTACCCTGGGTTGCTCCCTTGAGAAGGCTCCCGACATCCACCAGCGGGGTTCCCGTTGCTCCCAGGAACATCGGCAGGCGTCCGTCCCAACGCTGAATTTGTTCGTACTGGATCAAAGGGGGCGTCACACTCTTTGCCAACAGGTCGTTTGCCTGCGCCTGTGCTTTCGCTTTGGTAAGCGTCGCCTGAGCTTCGCCTTCGGCCTGTTCTTTCATCGCGTTCGCCAATCCCGTGGCCTGAGCCACGTCCTGATCCGCTTTCACGACGGCTTGCGCGAGTTGGTATTTTTGCTGTTCGGCGGCCTGTTGGGCTTGAATCTTCGTGTCGAGCGAACGTTGCAAAGCCTGCGGCAGATGCACCTCGCGGATGCCGAACGACACCAGTGTCAGATGCCGCCGGTCGAATTCCTCACGCAAGATGGCGATGATGTCCGCGACCATGGCCGCGCGCTTGGTGGACGTGATCTCTTCCCACGTGTATTTCGAAGCGACCACCGGCACTTGCGAACGCGTGTATTGCCGGACCACGCCGGTCTCGACCGTGGAAATCGGCGCTCCACCCCAGTCCAAGTACAATTGCGACGCCTTTGCTTTTTCCACCTGATATTGAATCACCACGTCGAGGTTGATCTGCTGTCCTTCGTTGCTCTGCACCTTGATCGAGTCGTCGCGGCTGACGCCCTCATCGGAACTCTGCACCATCGGGTAGGTTTGAATCGTGACCGGGTATTCTTGGATGGCTTGGGTCAACGGGTTGATGAACGCCCAGCCGGGGTCGAGCGCGCCGGTGGTCACGTTGTGATTGGCCTTGTCGAACACGATGCCGACGTAGCCCGGGTTGATGTTGCGCCAGGCCGAGAAGGTGAACCCGAGCAGAATCAAAGCGACGAGGGCGATGACGAACAGGGTGCCCAAGCGCAACAAAGGCCGGAGCGGATTATCTACGAGGGTTGCCATGGGATTGGGAAGATTTTTCGCCGGTTGCTGAAGGTGGGGTGATGTTTTTCTCTGGCCACTGACCCGGCGTAAACGGCGGCTTGGAACTGCGCCAGAAAGTCAGGAACAAAGCGAGGATGCGCGGCGCGAGGATCACGCCGATCTGCCAGGCGAGCAAAAGCAGAAGGACCGCCACGATCAGTTCAAGCAAGGTGGGACTCATCGCTCCTTCATCATCGCACATCGTACCCGCCGCACAACGAAAACGCTCAAGTCGAGATCAGGCGCGCCGGTCGGAGAGGGAGAAAAGCACGCCGGCTCACGCCGGGGCCGCCGTCTTCCGGCGAGGATGTTGATGCCTCCGCTCACACAATGAGAAACGTAGCGTCTACCGATGAGCAACACCAAAAGTCCCGAGCATCACGTCGCCCGCTTGTCGGAACTCGCTCCCGCGCCGTCGATGCGGCCCTTCGAGGTTGGCGAAACCAAGGGGCTTCTGGTCTGGTTGCCCGCAGGATTGTTCGCCATCAATGGACTCTGTCCGCATGCGCAAGCCCCGCTGCACGAGGGTGCGTTGTGCGGCCATCGGCTGGTCTGCCCGTGGCATCAATCGGTCTTCGAAATTCCTTCCGGCACGCTGCTCGATCCACCCGCGCTCGACAGTTTGGAGCGTTATCCCGTGCGCATCGACGGCGACGACGTGTTCGTGACGATCCCGCCCCCACCGCTGGCCACACCAGTCTATGTGCCGGAAAGCGGACGCACCGTCTTGATCGTGGGTGCCGGGGCGGGGGGTCAGGTGGCAGCCGAAACCTTGCGGCACGCAGGATTCGATGGCCGGATCGTCCTGACTGGCCCCGAGTCCGATCCGCCCTACGACCGCACGAACCTGAGCAAACATTTCCTCAGTGGCAAAGCCCACCGCGACGACCTGCCGTTGCGGCGAGAACCGGATTTTTTCAAACGGATCGGCGTCGAGCGAAAGATCGCCACCGTCACCCGACTCGTAGTGCGCGCCCGGACCGCCACGTTTTCCGACGGCGAAACCCTGGTTTACGCCGCCGCGATCCTTGCCACCGGCGGCACACCCAAGTCCATCGACGTGCCCGGGTCGGACCATCCGCGTGTGCGGCTCCTGCGGACGGTGGCCGACGCCGAGCGCATCATCGCGCTGGCCCCCGGCAAAGGTGCGCGGGCCGTGGCCGTGGGCGCGAGTTTCATCAGCATGGAGGCGGTTTCCAGTCTGGCCCAGCGCGGGGTGGAGGTGACCGTGCTCTCGCCGGACGAGGTGCCGTTCGAGCGGCAGCTTGGCCGGGAAGTAGGCGCGTCCATCCGCCGGTTGCACGAGCAAAATGGCGTGCGTTTTCTGGCCGGGGCGACCGTGTCCCGCTTCGAGGAGACGCCGGGAGGAATAAAGGTGTTTCTGGAAGCGGGCGGCAGCCTTGCGGCGGACGTGGTCATCGCCGGGGTCGGGGTGCGTCCGGTCACGGATTTCGTGGAGAGCGTCGAGCGCGAAGGTGATGGCGGGATCGTGGTCGATGCGAACCTCCACGCCGGGAACGATCTGTACGCGGTGGGCGACATCGCGTCCTTTCCGCTGCCGACGACGGGCGAGCGGGTGCGCATCGAACATTGGCGCGTGGCGCAGCAACACGGCGCGCTGGCGGCATTCAACATCGCCCATCCGGAACGGCGGCGGACCCTGGTAGACTCCGGGTTCGTCCCTTTCTTTTGGACGTACCACTTCGAGCAGCGCATGAACCATGTCGGCTACGCGCGGGAATGGGACGAGATCTTCTTCGACGGCGACCCTGCCAAACCACCGTTCGTTGCCTACTACCTGAGGAATGACCGCGTGGTGGCCGCCGCCGGGACGCACCGTGACGCCGATCTCGCTGCCATGCACGAACTCCTGCGTCTGGACCGCGCTCCCACCGCCGCCCAACTGCGGGCCGGAGATTACTCCCCGCTCGCCGCACTTTAGCACAGCGGCGATGACAGCGAGACGGCAAACGGCCCGTCGAAACGCGATAGAGCGGTATGGAAACGCCAACGCCCGCCGATCACCCCGCCACACTTGCCCGGCGCGCGTTGGAAAAAGCACTGGCAGAAGTGGAAACACCCGAGCAGGCGGAACGGGTCATCCACGAGTTGCGACGGCAGGCAGCGGGCCGCTCACCGGGCATGGCGAACGAAGCCAAAGGCGTTTCCGAGGCTATGGCGCTTGCCATGGCGCAAGCCGCCGAGACCGCGCCGCCAGGGCATGGGAAAACGGCGGCGATTTTCGCGGCGGCGGCCCGGCAGTTGGTCAGCGCGCCGCCGCTGGAAGGCAGCCCGTTGGACGAAAATTTCTTGCAGGCAATCAATCCTGCGGCGGCAGGGGCCGGACTCACGCCCCTGGACCCACACCGGCGACGGTTGCGACGCGCGCTAGTGAAGGATTTGCAGGGAATGCAGCGGATCGACACGGCCATTTTCCTCGACATCAATCAGCTGCCCCACCCGCGCTGGTGCAATGTTTTAATGCGCGGGCTGACCATCATCATGAAGCGGGGCGATGCGCTGGTGGCAGGGCTGCTCGTCGCCTCGCTCAGCGATCCCGAACGCGGGGCCAGCGCGCTGGGAGAAGTGCTGCCCTCGCTGTGGGTTTCCACGTTCATTATTGAGACGCCAGTGAAGCGGTTTTTCCGCCGCCGCCGGCCGTTCATCGACGTAGTGCGCGCGACCGTGGTCGGGCGGCGTCCGGGCAGTTTTTCGTTCCCGTCGGGGCACAGCGCGGCGGCGTTCGCCGGGGCCACGCTGCTGCGGCGGCATTATCCCCGGTGGACGGCGGCGTTCTACCTGCTGGCGGTAGCGGTGGGATTTTCCCGGGTGTACCTCGGCGCGCATTATCCCGCCGACGTGGTGATCGGCGGATTGGGCGGGACGGTGCTGGCGGAGACCTCGCGGGCGGTGATGGCCAAGCCAGCGCGCTGGTTGACGGCATTTTTGTTCCCGGTGTTGCGGAGGATTCGGTGGCTGGCGCGCTAGGGAGAGCGGCAGATTGAGTTTGCCCTGAAAGCCACTCCGGGGTATGGCTCGTGCTCGGAATATTCCCAAGCATGAGCGCGAAGAACCTTTTGTCCACGGCGGAAAACGGCGTGTGGCGGAACATCCAGGGTGAATGGCGCCAGCTTTTCGGGAGCTTTTCACGCGAGGGGGTAAGCGTTGAATACCATCATTTCCGCTCGGAAAAGCTGCTCGATTGGAGCCGGAGTTTCCATCCCGGCAGCCTGGAAATCTGTCTCAACCTGCAAGGCACGGGTTCATTGCGCGCCGATCAGAACGAGATCGCCATCGGGGTGCGTAGCGTGGCGTGTTACCTGCCTGCGCCGGGCGCGAAGTTTCGGGCGTCGCGCGCGATAGGCGAGCATCACCATTTTATCACGGTCGAAATGTCGCGTGAGTTTCTGGCGGCACGGCTCGGAAACCTGACGACGGCATTGATCGGACCGCTGCGGGCCTTTCTGGAGGGTGGAGCGGCAGACGTGCGTGGCTATGCCGCGGTCGAACCGATGAACATGGCCGTGCAGGGCATCGCGCGTTCGCTGGCGGAACCGCCGGTCAGCGCGTCGGCACCGGCGGGGCGGATGTGGTACGAGGCGAAAATTCTCGAACTGGTCTCGCTGTTATTGTTCGCGCCGGTCGTCGCGCCGCTCGAAGAGATGTTTTGCGACCGGCAAAAGCGGATCAACCGCGAGCGGATCGAAGAGGTATGTTCCATCCTGGCACGTGATTTGGAGAATCCGCCGACCTTGGAGATGCTGGCGAAGGAGGTGGGCTGCGGAGAGTTCCACTTGAGCCGGACGTTTTCGCAGCATGTCGGTCGGACCGTGCCGCAGTATTTACGGCAGTTGCGGCTGGAGCGGGCGGCGCAATTATTGAAGGAGGGCCGCTGCAACGTGACCGAGGCAGCGATGGCAGTGGGATACAGCAGCCTGAGCCATTTTTCCAAGGCGTTCTGGGAGGCTTATGGATGCTGCCCAGGATTGTATGGGAATCCGAAGTTGCGGGCGGTGGCACAGAAGGCGAATAAACGGCGATAGGGACCGGCGGCGGAACGGATTTCCGGCTTGGCAATGCTTCACTTGCTTGTCGTCTCCGGCCGCAGACCGGCCAATGCGCCGGCGACCCAGGTAGGCGCGGGGGTGTCAAGAATGTCCGCGTAGTCCACGAGCAAGAGGTTGTACAGAGTGGACTGCAAGTTGGATCGACCTGCGAGCAAGTGGGCGGCGACCGGGCCGGGGTCACGAAAATCCGAGCGGATCCCGGCGGTGTGCTGTAGGAACGGACCGAAGGCGCGCTCTGCCAGCAGGTCGAGGTTTGCACGGATGGTTTGTTCGGCCATTCGTTGCGTGTGAGGATCATCTTCCGGTAGGCAATCCTGTGTCGGCGTGCCGTAGCCGACGCCGTGGTGCATGAGATCCGCCGTGGCGACCAAGGCGGCACCGTTGGTGACCAGCGTTTCTAATTCCTCGATGCCGGGGAGATTGGCGGGATTTTCGCCCACCAGAAAAGGATAGCGGCAAACGACTCGCGGCGGGTGGGTCCCACCACGGCGTGCCGCTGTCTCCATCAGGGTGAGGAAACCATCCAGGGAGAATTCCTCGGTCCAATGTCCGTCGTCGCCCGTCACTCCCGGACCGTGGATACGCCGGAGGGCGCGTCGGGCGTCGGGTTCTCCGTCGCGGGCACGGCGGACGAGCGTGGCGTCCGTTTCACGCGCGCCATGCAGGACGCCCAGGGCCAGCACGGTGTCGCGCCCGGACCGTAGGATTGCCAGCGCGGCAGCGGCAGCGAGTTCGCCCGAGGTGTCGAGCCGCGTGTGTGGAAAGATCAACGCGCCGTCCGCAGGCCATTCGAGGACGGGCGCGCGGTCGAGGCAGGCGCGCAGGCCGGTTTCCCCTAGCGCGGCCCGCTCGTGGGCGTAATGTGCCTTCCACTCGCGCGCCGTCATCATCCTGCTACATTGAGCACACTTCCCGCCATGAACAAAACTTTGACGCGCCTCTTGGCTGCCGTTTTCCTGATGATCCCACTGACTTCCGCCGTCGCCGCTGATGCTCCGCTCGCACTGAATCCAGACGCCGCGAAAGCCCCGGACACCGAGCGTCGGCCCAAGACCGTCGGCCTGCACGGGGACAAAATCGAAGACCCTTATTTCTGGCTGCGCGAAAAAGAGACACCCGCCGTCATCGACCATCTCAAAGCCGAGAACGCCTACACGGCCGCGGTGATGGCGCCGTTCAAGCCTTTCGAGGACGCGCTGTACCACGAAATGCTCGGGCGTATCAAACAGACAGATGTTTCCGCGCCGTACTTGCAGCGTGGGTACTGGCTTTATCAGCGAACCGAAGAAGGGAAACAATACCGGGTGCTCTGCCGCAAGAAGGGCGCGCTCACTGCGCCGGAAGAGGTGATTCTGGACGTGAACAAATTGTCCGAGGGACAAAAATTCATGTCGCTGGGCGTGTTTCAATACAGCGATGACAACTCGCTGCTGGGCTATTCGACCGACGTGAACGGCCACCGTGATTACGATTTTCACCTCAAAAACCTCGGGACGGGCGAGGAGATCAAAACGCCGGTGGGTAAGGTGGCGGATTTGAGTTGGGCGGCGGATAATAAAACGCTTTTTTACGTGACGGAGGACGACGCGAAACGCTCCTACCGGCTGTATCGCTACACGCTCGGTGAAAAGGAACCCGTGCTAATCTTCGAGGAAAAAGACGAGCTTTTCGACGTGGGCATCGAGCGCTCACATGACGGAAAATACCTCTTTTTGGGGTCTGTCAGCAAGCGTAGCAGCGAGTTCCGGTACCTTGCGGCGAACCAACCCGAGGGCGAGTTCAAGCTGATTGCGCCGCGCCGCGAGGAGATCGAATATTATCCCGAACACCGCGATGGCATTTTCTATCTGCGCACCAACGACGGGGCGAAGGAATACCGGGTGGTCGCCGCACCGGTCGCCACTCCGGGCGTGGAGCATTGGAAGGAATTTATCGTCGGCCGCGACGGACGGAAAATCGAAGACTTCCAACCGTTTGCAAAATTTGCGGTTGTTTATACACGTGAGCACGGGTTGACACAGTTTCACCTCTTGGATTTCGCTGCACCATCGCTTGAGGGCACGGTGATCGCACTGCCCGAACAGGCATACGAAGCCAACCCGGGTGAAAATCCGGAATTTACGGCGGACACTTATCGCTTCGACTACCAATCGCCCATCACGCCTCCGAGCGTTTACGAATTTAACGTCGCTGATGGGAGCAGGAAGCTCATCAAGCAAACCGAAGTGTTGGGGGGGTATGACCCGACGAAGTACGTCGTCGAGCGCAAGGAAGTGACGGCGGCCGACGGCGTCAAAGTGCCGCTGGACATCGTGCGGCGCAAAGACGTGGCACTCGATGGCAAGGCCCCATGCTGGCTGTATGGGTACGGCTCCTATGGGGTGTCCATCGACCCGACGTTTTCCGCCAACAATGTTTCGCTGTTGGATCGGGGCGTCATCTATGCCATCGGCCACATCCGCGGGGGTGGGGAACTGGGCGAGGCGTGGCGCGACGCGGGCCGCATGATGACCAAGAAAAACACGTTCACCGATTTCGTCGCTTGCGCCGATTACTTGGCGGACAACAAATACACCGCGCACGACCGGATGGTCATCGAGGGACGTAGCGCCGGCGGACTGCTCATCGGTGCGACGCTCAACCTGCGGCCCGATCTGTGCAAGGCGGCGGTGCTCGGCGTGCCGTTCGTGGACGTGCTGAACACTATGAGCGACGCCACGCTGCCGTTGACCACCGGCGAGTATATCGAATGGGGGAATCCAAATACCAAGGCTGAATACGATTACATCAAGAGTTACAGTCCTTACGATAATCTGGCGGCGAAGAACTATCCCAGCATCCTGTGTTTTTCCTCACTCAACGATAGTCAGGTGCCGTATTGGGAGCCGACCAAGTACGTCGCCAAGTTGCGGACGCTGAAGACCGACCACAACCCACTGCTGCTCAAAATGAACATGGATGCCGGGCACGGTGGCGCGTCGGGCAGGTATGACCGTCTGCGCGAAGTGGCGTTTGAATACACGTTCGGGTTAGCCGCGCTAGGATTGGCGAAATAATCGCCAATCGTCCGCTTACAAACTCAAACGAGCGCCTGCGGGTTATCCAGCAAGCGGTCGAGATTGTACGCCGCGCTAATGAGGCCCAGATGCGTAAACGCTTGCGGGAAATTCCCGAGGTGTTCGCCGCTGGGTCCGAGTTCTTCAGCGTAAAGGCCGAGATGGTTGGCATAGCCGAGCATTTTTTCCAACACGTAGCGCGCCTGCTCCAAGTCGCCGCTGCGGGCTAGGCACTCGACGTACCAGAACGAACACATGCAGAACGTGCCCTCGCCGCCGGACAAACCATCGTCGTTGCGGTAACGATACACGAGTGAATCTTCCACGAGGTCGCTCTCGATGGCGCGCAACGTGGAAAGCCAGCGGCGGTCGGTCGGGCTGAGGAACCGCACCATCGGCATCATCAGCGACGAGGCGTCCAAATCGTTGCGTCCGATGGCCTGGATAAAGGCCTTCTTCTTGGGGTCCCAGAAGTCCGTGTAAATCTGGCGGTAAATGTCGTCGCGGGTCTGGAACCAGAGCGGGGGCGGCGTGGGAAAACTGCGCCGTTCCGCGAGTCGGATGCCACGGTCCACGGCGACCCAGCACATCAAGCGCGAATAGAGGAACTCCTGCGCACCGCCACGCACTTCCCAGATGCCTTCGTCGGGTTGCCGGTAGTTTTTGCACACCCAGTTCACCAACCGCGTGACATCCTGCCACGCATCGTAGTCGATGGGGCGACCGTACTTGTTGAAAAGATAGACCGAATCCATCAACTCACCGTAGATGTCGAGTTGAAGCTGGTTGTAAGCGCCGTTGCCGATGCGCACGGGCGAACTGCCGCGATAACCTTCCAGATGTGGCAGGGTGATTTCGGTCAGTTTGTGATGACCGTCGATGCCGTACATCAGTTGCAAACTGCCATCGGGTTCGAGTTCGCGGCACCGGCCTTCGATCCAATGCATGAAAGCAGCGGCCTCGTCGTTGTAACCCAGCCGGTTGAGGCCGTAGAGGGTAAAGGAAGCGTCCCGAATCCAGGTGTAGCGATAATCCCAGTTACGACCACCGCCCACGACCTCCGGCAACCCGAATGTGGGTGCTGCAACGATGGAACCGTAGCGTTGGCTGGTCAACAATTTGAGCACCAGCGCGGAACGGTTGACCATCTCGCGCCAGCGGCCCTTGTACGTGCTGCGCGACATCCAGTTGCGCCAATAGTTCATCGTCCGTTTGAAGGAATCAGCAACGAAATGCTCCGCTTCGGACGCGGAGGGCTCGCCATCGCGCACTTCCTCCAGCACAAAGGACGCCTTCTGATCCCCGCTCAAAGTGAATTCGGCCACCGCGTTGCCGTTCTCCAAACGCATCGGCACGTCCATCGAACGTAGCCGCATCACGGTTTTGCACTCCCCGTCGCCAATGAAAAGAAACTCCCGGTCGGAACGCTGTTCGACGTGGTGCGTCGCCCGGGCGTAATCGAAGCGCGGCGCGCACTCCATCCGATAGCGCAGTTCGCCGCGCACGGTCTTGGCGCGGCGCACGAGCTGGGTGGGAGTATCCGGGCCGGAATGGCCGCTGGTCTCGATAGAGATCGGCATGAAATCGCTGATTTCCGCGACGCCCGCCGGAGCCAGAAAACGGGTCAGCAGGATGTTCGTATCGAGCAGATACAACTGGCGTTGGCGCGCGTCGTCCAGCATCGGCGCGATCTTGAAAAAGCCGCCCTTGTTCTTGTCCAACAATCCCGCGAAGACGGTGGGCGAGTCGAAATACGGGAACGAGAGAAAATCTATCGAGCCGTTCATCCCCACCAGCGCAACCGTCTGGAGATTACCCACCACGCCGTAGTTTTCGATTGGTTGATATTCGTTCATAAAAAGCAACGGTTTTCAGACCGGACGTTCGCCGCTGAGATCGTACCGCTCAAACCAGTGACCGAGCAACGTTAAGCCAGCCGCCGCTTCGCCCGTCAGCACGACCGCCGCGACGAGCGACGTGAACGGCAAAACCAGTGACGCGCTCAGAAACGGGGCGGCAATTAAAGTGTAAAACACAAACGCCGCGAGCGCGGGCGGGACCAGAGCCGCCACCTGCACGAGAAACTGCCCCAGGATAAAAATCAGCCGTTGTCCCATGACCTCGATCCCGCGTCCGCCCGATTGTCCGGTCGTCCCGGCAAACCACGCTGGAAGCAGCAGCGCGGCGGCGTTGGGCACGAGCAGTGAAACGAGGTTGATCGGCGCGACCACGACGACCGCCGCGATTGCCAGCGACAGGTGATCCGCCCAGAGCGACGGCGCGTCCTCGTCGGGAAAAACCGGGCGGGCGTGCGGATGTGTGAGCAGGATCGCCGCCAGCACGACGAACACCCACTGGAACACGGTAAGGATCAACGTCGGCGCGAGCAGTTCGCCCAACGCCACCTGCCAGCCGGGCAGGGGATACATCTTGAGTAGATCGGCGGCGGCGAGGTCCTGCCGGAAGTCCTGGCGGACGAATTGCGGCCCTAATACCAGCGACCAGGCGCCGAGCACGAGCGCCATGCTGCCAACCAGACCGGGCCAGTTCGTGTGGCTGGCCCCGGCCTGCATCGAGAAACCGATGATCGCCGCCCAACCCAACAGCGACAAACCGAGCCGGGAGCTGAAGAGTTGACCGGCGGACAACAGGTTTTTCCACAACAGCGCGACGGCGGGCGGCCCGGTGGGCGAGAGCCGAAACGGCGCGCGCCGTCGGCGGTGCGGACGGGCGTGCAGCCCGCGTCCCTCGCGCACGGCGTCGGCCCGTGCGGCGTGCCTCTGCGACGCCGCGAGGCTCGCCTCCTCGAACGCCACGTCCGAACGCACCACCCAAAAATAGTGCAACGCCAGCACGAGCAACGCCGGTCCCAGCGTGCGCAGAAACACCGGCGCGTCGCCCGAGGCGAAGTACGGACGCACGATCCAACGCCACGGCGTCAGCAGCCACGCCACCGGCGGCAGCCTCGCGATTTCTCCGAGGTAAAGCGACACGCTGGCCACGCTGAGCGCATCGCCCGCAGGCGGCGGCGGCAGCGCGCTCCCGGTCCAGAACATCGCGCAGCCGATCCCCCCGCCGAGCAATCCCAGCACGAGCGCGCGGCGTTGCCAGGAGGTCATGCCGCGTTCCAAAAGCATCGTCCGCACAAAAGATGACCCAATCATGTGCAGGTTGATCGTCGAGAACACGATCCAATAGCCCGCCGCCCGCATGAACGCGCCGCCGATGCCACCGGGCCAGCGGGTGATCAGGGTCAGAAAGAAAACGGTGAACAGCACCGCCGTCTGCGAGCGGATCAGCTTGAAGTGAATCAACGTCTGGCGTCGGATCGGCGCGGGAAAGAGAAACGCGATCTCCGCTTCGGTGAAGATTAGCGCGGCGCGCTCGTGCGGGATGATCCAGATCAACGCAAAAACCACAACCAGCCCCAACGCGGCCACAAACTCCCAGACGCCCGACGGGACGCCATCCGCCTGAAAATACGAGCGTCTGCCGTAGCCGGTGAACGAGCGCGTGAACATCGACGCCAAATACAGGCCACCGATCAACGCGCCGAAAAAGTAGCGCGGATTGCGCAAACGCCGCAAGCGTTGCCACACCCGGTTCTTGAAGGACTGAACCTGGAGAAAAAGCAGCGCGGAGAACATCGGTGGCGGGAATCCGGGTCGGTTTCTCGGCGTCAGAGCGTTCCGGTGGGGGCGTCTTCCGATCCGTTCCGTTTCGGGGTCTGCTCGGTGGCTCGGAAAAAAATCTCTTCCAGATCGGGTGGCGCGTTGATCCCCTGCGGATCGGAGAATTGCCGGACGATCTCTTCCAGCGTGCCGTTGGCCACCGCACGGCCACCGCTGAGGATCAGCACGTGCGAGCACACTTCCTCCAGCAACGGCAGCAGGTGGGAACTGATGATGATCGCCGCCCCCTCGCGTGCCCGGCGCAGGATGCTTGCCTTCATGCGCCGGATGCCGACCGGGTCCAAACCGGTGAGCGGTTCGTCGAAAAGAATGACGCTCGGCGAGTGCAGCAAACCGCAAGCGATGGCCAGCTTTTGTTTCATGCCGCGCGAAAGCTCGGCGGGGAGCTGCGCGGCCTTGTCGGCGATTTCGAGTTCTTCGAGCAGCGGCTTCATGCGCTCCCGGTAGTCCGCGACCTGATAGATGCGCGCGACGAACGCGAGGTGTTGCTCGACCGTCAGGTAATCGAAGAGGCGCGGCTCGTCGGAGAAAAACGCCAGTGCGCGTTTGGCCGCGATAGGGTCGGTAGCGAGATCGTGCCCCGCGAGACGGATGGCACCGCGCGTCGGCGGGATGATCCCGGCCAGACAGCGCAACGTCGTGGTTTTACCCGCGCCGTTGCAGCCGACCAGACCAAGCACCTCGCCGGGCCGCACGGTCAGCGACAGTTGATCGACGGCGGTGAACTTGTCGTAAAGTTTGGTGATGGCTTCGGCTTCGATCATGACGCTCACGTTCACCTTCTTCCCGCTTGCCGTTCGCTGCAAGCTCTGGTCTCGCGGGCCGCTGCCGGATTTCGCTCCTGAGGTGGCTCGGCAATACCGGCAGCCGCTGCCCTACGCCGGACGGTTGCCTAGGATTTCCTCAATCTTCTCCATCACTTCCGGCGTCAACTTGGGCACGACTTCCAACGCCCTTAGGTTGTTCTCCAGTTGCTCGACCTTCGACGCTCCCAGGATCGCCGTGCTCACGTGTGGGTTTTTCAAGCACCACGCCACGCCGAGTTGCGGCAAGTCCACCCCCAGTTCCTTCGCCACCTCGCCGAGTTTCGGGACGATTGCCAACCGCTGCTTGCCCTCGTCGCTTTCAAAACTTTCCTTCAACCAATCGTAATTCTTCAACGAGGTCCGCGTGTCGCCCGGATGGCCTGCGTTGTATTTGCCGGTGAGTAACCCGCTCGCCAACGGCGACCAGATGGTCGTGCCCAAACCGATGTCGCCGTAGAGCGGGGCAAATTCCTTTTCCACTTTGTCGCGCGTGAACATGTTGTATTGCGGCTGCTCCATCGTGGGCGGCACGAGTCCCAACTCCCGCGCGATGCCGTAGGCTTCCGTGATCTGCGCGCCGCTCCATTCCGACGTGCCCCAGTACATCACCTTGCCTTGCTGGACGAGATCGCTCATCGCACGAACCGTTTCCTCGATGGGTGTCTCAGGATCGGGTCGGTGACAAAAATACAGGTCGAGATAATCGACCTGCAAACGCTGCATCGCCGCATGACAGGCTTCGATGACGTGCTTGCGGCACAGACCCGTCTGGTTGGGTTTGTCGCCACCCCAGAAGACTTTGCTCGACACGATGAACTCGTCACGCGGCCAGGCGCGCTCCTTGAGGATTTCGCCCA
Organism: uncultured Chthoniobacterales bacterium; assembly: GCA_964236475.1. Lineage (GTDB taxonomy): Bacteria > Verrucomicrobiota > Verrucomicrobiia > Chthoniobacterales > SZAS-18 > CAHJWO01. The sequence goes on along the minus strand of CAXSED010000043.1, from coordinate 17,149 downwards.
TCACGACTTCCGCCTGACCAGAAGCATATGCTTCCGCGTTATCGAAAAAATTGATGCCCGCAGCGAACGCCGTGTCCATCAGTTGTCCGGCGGTTTCCCGCGTGATTTGTTGCGCGAATGTGACCCACGCACCGAACGAAAGTGCGCTGACTTTCAAACCAGATTTTCCAAGGCGACGATATTCCATGCAACCTGAATCGGATGTCACCCGTTGTGCGTCCGTCATTCATGCTTCGACGTAGATATCCGCTTCCACGTGGTTTTGCCCGACAGATAAGTCAGGTGATCGCCTGACATCTGGCGCATTCTCTTGATACGTATTAAAAATGCTAGGCGTCCAAAGTTTCGCGTTCATCCGATGTCAAAGACGATTGCGCGAGCAATCGGCACGTGAAAGAAACCTGTAGACGTGAACGAATGTCATAGGCATGATGCCGCCTCGAATAAAAAGTGAACGAACACCGTCTATCTAACCACATGAAATTAGAGATCCTGCCAACTGCCTACCCCATCATTGTCCATTCGCATCTTGGCTGGGATTGGGTCTGGCAGCGTCCGCAGCAATTTCTTTCGCGCTTCTCGAAGCGTCATCAAATTCTTTTTGTGGAAGGACCGTTGCCATCGGACGAGGTCACCGTGCCGACGCCCGAGATGCGGGAAGTGACTGAGTTCCCGAACATTACGGTTCTGCGCATGAAGATGCCTGCCAGTCGTTGGAACGACGGCGCGTGGGTGGATAAGGAGCGTCGCCATCTCGTGCAGGAAGTTCTCGCGGGACCGTTGGGTCTGCGCTTCCGTGACCCGGTGCAGTGGTTTTACGATCCCATGGCGGTCACCGCTTTCGCCGGACACATGAGCGAGCGCGCCATCGTGTTCGACTGCATGGATCAGCTCAGTCAGTTCAAGGGCACGCCCAAAGAATTGATTCGCCGCGAGCGTGAATTGTTGGCGATTGCCGACGTGGTTTTTGCCGGTGGCCCGAAGATCGGCCGCGACAAGATTAAATACAACACCAACACGCATTCCTACGGCTGCGGCGTGGACATCAAACATTTCGGCAAGGCGCGCTCGAAGACCACGAAAATCCCTGACGACGTGGCAAACCTACCCGGCCCTGTATTTGGGTTTTTCGGGGTGGTTGATGAGCGGATGGATTACGAACTCGTCGCCGCTTTGGCCGATGCACATCCCGAGGGCAGCGTGATCATCATCGGGCCGATGACGAAGATCGACCCGGCGGCGGTTCCGCAACGTCCGAACCTGCATTGGCTCGGCGGGCGCGATTACCAGCAGTTGCCCGCTTATGTGAAAAAATTCGACGTGTGTCTGATGCCTTTTGCGATCAACGAGGCCACGGAATACATCAACCCGACCAAGGCGCTCGAATACATGGCGACCGAGCGTCCGATCGTTTCGACGCCGGTCGAGGACGTGGTGCTCCAGTTTACCGGGGTCGTGAAGATTTCGCAGACCAGCGAAGAGTTCATTCGTCTTTGCGGTGAGGCGGCCACTGCGCCTGACCAAGCGGCCATCAAACGCGGCAAGATGCTTTCGGAACGCAATTCCTGGGAATCCATCGTCGAAGCGATGGAAGGTCACATCGCGGATGTGATCGACGACAAAACGCCTGTTGCTTCCAGTGTAGTGGCGTGATTCGCGTGAGCGGTCAGACCGCTTCGCTCCATCTCTATAAAGTAAAGTTGTCAGGCTTTCCGGGGGCTTGTCAGTTGCAGGCATCCCCGGTAAGCTTGGCAACTTTTCTTTTTACATGGCTTTTGATTACTTGATCGTCGGCGCGGGATACGCGGGCAGTGTGCTTGCCGAAAGGCTGGCGCGTGTTTCGGACAGAAAAGTGCTCGTCGTGGACCGGCGAAACCACATCGCCGGAAACGCCTACGACCATTACAACGAAGCGGGCATCCTCGTGCACAAGTACGGCCCGCACATTTTCCACACCAATTCGCGCGACATCTTCGACTATCTGTCGAAGTTCACGCCGTGGCGCGGGTACGAACACCGCGTGCTCGCCAGCGTGGACGGCCAACTCTTGCCGATGCCGATCAATTTGGACACGATCAACCAGATGTACGGGTTGAGCCTGACCTCGTTTCAGGTGGAAGAGTTTTTTGCCTCGGTGGCCGAGAAACGCGACGTGATCAAAACCAGCGAGGACGTGGTCGTCAGCAAAGTGGGACGCGAACTGTACGAGAAGTTTTTCCGTAATTACACGCGCAAGCAGTGGGCGCTCGATCCTTCAGAACTCGACGCTCAGGTAACCGCGCGCGTCCCGACCCGCACCAACCGCGACAACCGATATTTCACAGACAGCTACCAGTCCATGCCCTTGTATGGGTTCACGCGCATGTTCGAGAACATGCTCGACCATCCCAATATCAAAGTCATGCTCAACACGGACTACCGTGACGTGAAGGATTTCATTCCCTACAAGGAAATGATCTACACGGGTCCCATCGACGAATTCTTCGATCTTCGTTTCGGCAAGCTGCCGTACCGCTGCATCGACTTCAAGCACGAGACACACGATAAGGCGCTTTTCCAACCGGCGGCGGTGGTGAATTATCCGAACGATTACGCCTACACGCGCATCACCGAGTTTAAGTATCTGACCGGTCAGGAGCACGCAAAAACCAGCGTGGTCTATGAGTTCCCGCAAGCGGAAGGCGATCCGTATTACCCGATTCCTCGCCCGGAAAACAGCGCTCTCTACAAACAATATCAAACACTCGCCGAACAAACCCAGGGCGTTCACTTCGTGGGCCGGTTGGCCTCCTACAAATATTATAACATGGATCAGGTGGTCGGTGCCGCACTGACGCTGTTCAAGAAGATTAGCGGACAGGGCTTCAAGGCCGATACGACCTCGACCAATGGGAATGGTGCCCGGACCAATCCCGAACCGGTGCGCTCCTGATGGGCCCTTGGCAAGGCGACTGTCCTGGCTGCCTCCGGTCAGGGATTCGCTGAGGTGTCTCCTCGCAAGCGCCGCATCTTTTCCTTTGCGGCGTGGCGTCCCATGCGCGAGGCATTCAAACCGCTGATGCCTCGCCATGCTAAATCGCTCTGACTTTCCCCGCCCAGAATACCCGCGTCCTGATCTCCAGCGAGGGCGCATCGAAGGATTGGATTGGCTGAACCTCAACGGTCCTTGGGAGTTTTGCTTCGATGGTGACCGCCGTGGCACCGTCGAACGGTGGTTCGATCCGACCCAAGGTCCTTTCACGGAACAAATCATCGTCCCGTTTTGTTGGGAATCCCTCGCGGCCTGGGGCCAGGGCGACGCCGCTGGCAATAATAACTACTACGCCACCCGGGTCTTCCGCGATCCGACGCAAGTCACGCGCGCCAATCACCGCTCGGCCCCCCGTTATGAAGTCGGTTGGTATCGGCGCGAGATCCACATCCCGCGCGACGCCCCCGCCTGGACCGGCAAACGCGTGATCCTGACGGTCGGCGCGGCGGATTTTTTCACGGATGCTTGGTGCAACGGCCAGCTATTGGGCCGCCATGAAGGTGGTTACACGCCTTTTGAGTTTGACCTCACCGATGCGCTCGACGCCGACGGACGCGGCACGTTGGTCCTGCGGGTGGAAGACCCCATGGACAACGCCCAGCAGCCCGTGGGCAAACAGTGGCAGTGGTACACGACGACCAGCGGCATCTGGCAGACCGTTTACGTCGAGCCACGCCACGAGACGTGCATCCGGCCGTTCCGTATTGTCGCCGACATCGCCCGCGAATCCGCCGTCTTCAAGATTCCCTGCGTCAACGCCCGCGAAGGCGACGAATTGGAAATCACCCTCCAGCCGCCCGGCGATGGCAAGCCGCCCAAGCCCACCGTGCTGCCGATCCACGATGGCGTCGCCGAGGGCATGGTGTCCGTCGCGCCGATGGCGCTCTGGGACCATCACCACCCGAACCTCTACCACACCGACCTGCGCCTGCACCGCAACGGGCAGGTTCTCGACGAGGTCCACACCTATTTTGGGATGCGCGAAATCACTGCTAAGGTTCTCCCCGGCGCGGAAACCGAGGGCGGCATTGCGGCCCTCTGCCTCAACGGCCGCCCGCTCTACCTGCGCGGCGCGCTGCACCAGTCTTTTTATCCGGACGGCGTGTACACCGCTGGCGACGCACGGGTGCTGCGCGACGACATCGCCTACGCCAAGAAGGTCGGCTTCGACTTTCTGCGCATTCACATCAAAATCGACGATCCGCTCCTGCTCTACTACGCGGACACCCTCGGCATCCTCCTGATGACCGATTTTCCCAACTTCGGCGAGGGCGGCGATACCCCGCTGGGGCGCGCCCGTTTCGAGACGATGATGCACGCCGCCGTCGAGCGCGATTTCAACCACCCGTCGATCCTCGCGTGGTGCATGTTCAACGAAACCTGGGGCTTCGGCGGTCAGGTGGAACTTCTTAAGTGGATGGAAGAGCGCCACCTCGTCCTGCGTCCCGAAACCGAAGCCGGCAAGGAAGCTCCCCCGGCGGAAGCTGCCACCGGCCAGACCGAGGCCGCCGCCGACCTGCCGCCCGCGCCCTTCAAAATCCACAATCAGGACGCCCACAAGTGGGTGCAGCAGATGTGGCGTGTCGCCAAGGAACTCGACCCCACGCGCCTCATCGAAGACATGAGCGTCGTCTACTGGGAGCACCTCGACTACTACCAGCACACCGAGACCGACATCAATTCCTGGCATTTCTACATCAACGATTACGCCAAGGCCCGCGAGCACATTGAGACGGTGGCGCGCGACACCTACGCCGGGTCGCGTTTCAACTACGTTCCTGGTTTCGAGCAGGGAAATCAGCCGCTCATCACCAGCGAGTACGGCGGCCTCGGCGCGCTCGACGGCGACCGCGACATTTCCTGGAGTTTTAAGTTCCTGACCAACGAACTGCGCCGCCAGCCCAAGCTCTCCGCCTACGTCTTCACGCAACTGCACGACGTGGAATGGGAATACAACGGCTTTCTCAACTACGACCGCACCCGCAAGGAATTCGGCTATGACCCGAAGATTATCAACGCCGCCGACGTGCTGCCCGTGGACAGTGCCCCTGCGCGCCGCGCCGCCCCTGGCGAGCAAGTCAGCGTGGTCGTGAGCAGTTCCCACTACGGCGAGCGCCACAATCAGGGCGACGTGGTCCTGCAATGGCGTTTGAGCGGCATCGACGCCCTTGGGCGTGTCCACGCCGACCTCGCCCGGGGGAGCGTGGCGATCCCGTTCCCGCATCGCCGCGTCGCGCCTGCCGCTACGGTGGAGTTCGCGCTCCCGGACACGCCGATGCTCTGCAAACTGGCATTGCAAGCCGTCGGGTCAGGTAACGGCTTCGTGCTCGCGGAGAACTATTTGCAATATCACGTGGCGCGTGACTACCCTCCTCCCCGGGAGACCTTCCGTCCCGGCGAGGAAATCCTGCGCGGCGCGCCTGCCGATTGGTCGGCGGAAAACTGGACGGAGGGCGTCAGCGAGCGGCACGACGCCGAAACCACCGACGCCTGCCACGGCGGCGGCAGCGGTTTTTTCGAGTGGAGCCTGCCGCTGGAAGACACGCGCTGGCTCGACGCTCGCCGCCTGCGTGTGCTCTGCGAAGCTTCTTCCGCTCGTCCCGACACGCCGCAAACGAGTCTCGACCTCTTCCCGACGACCCTGCGCATTTTGCTCAACGGCATCCTGATCCACACCACGGCGTTGCCCGACCATCCGCACGATTCGCGCGGCGTGCTGAGCTACCTGCGCGGCGGGGTGGGGGCCTACGGTTACCCGACGGAATTTACCGTGGAAGGCGCGCTGTTGGACCGGGTGCGCTCGGCGGGCGACGAACGCCATTTGCGACTGCGTTTCGAGGTGCCCAACGACGTGCCCGCGCGCAATGGCTTGACGCTCTACGGCCCGGAGTCTGGCCGTTACCCGGTCGGCCCGTGCGTGATTTTGGAGTAATGGCCGCTGCGCGGCGGTGAAGCCGCTCCGGCCAGCTTTCCGCTCCCAATCGGCAGGAATCTGCGTAGGGTGCGGACGTTTTCAGTCATGCCTGCCTCTCACTCGCCGTCTGCCACCCTGCCTCGCCGCCGCATCCACCCGCGACGCGCGACGACTGTCATTGGCTCCCTGCTTTTCGCCACTGCCGCTTGTTTGAGCATGATCTACGTCCGCCGGTTCTACGTAGGCCGGGGATCGGTGTACTTCCTGGGTTGGAACCTCGTGCTGGCATGGATTCCCATGCTTTTCGCGTTCGCCACCTACAGCGTCCATTTTTCGCGCACCCGGCGCAATGTTCTCTTCGCGGGGTGCGCGCTCACGTGGTTCGTCTTCTTTCCCAACGCCCCGTACATCATCACGGACTTCGTCCACCTCGACTTCGGAACCACCCCAGCGTTGCTCTGGATTGGCCTGTTTACCATCGCCTCGTCCGCCTGGACGGGTCTCTGCCTGGGTTATGTCTCGCTCTGTCTGATGCAGGAAATCGTCGCCGCGCGTTGTGGCCGGATCATCGGGTGGTTCTTTGTGCTGGTGATGCTGGCCCTCAGCAGCCTAGGTGTCTACATGGGCCGCTTCCTGCGCTGGAACAGTTGGGACGTGTTGCGGCATCCGTTCATCCTGTTCAAGTACGGACGCTTCGACCACCAGGATTTTGTCCAGCCGGTGATGAAGATTTTTCTGGGGTTGATGTTCCTTTTCCTCGTTCTCTCCTACGGCACATTCTACGCTTTGGCGCAGTTCTACGACCGGGAGCGAACCTAAGGTTTCGGGTGTACGTCGAAAAAGTCGAACACTCTGGCGATCATTCCGGCGTTCGCGGCGATGCTGAAAACGTGGTCGCCGCCTTTGATTTCGATGTACTGGTGATCCATCTTAAGGTCCTTCATCTTGGCGACCCAGCGACGGGTGTTCTCCACTTTGACCAGCGCATCCTGATCCCCCTGAACGACGATGATCGGCGTATCACGAATGTTCGCCAGCGCTTCGGGGTTGCTCCAGATGGCGGGAGCCATCGGTGCGAGTGCCGCCCAGAGTTCTTTGTGCTTCATGCCCAGATAGAGCGTGCCGCCACCACCCATCGAATGGCCCATCAGATAAATCCGCTTGGGATTGACCGCGTATTCCTTGCGGGTCAATGCAAGGACTTTGAGCACGTCCAATTCGCTGAGTTCGCCTAGATTATCCGGTGAGTTCGGCGGCGGGTTGATCTTGAGGCCGAAGTCCTTGCCCGGTCCCCGGCTGCCGTACCAGCCGCCTTCGTTATAGCCGTAGGGTGCCACCACGAGGTAGCCGCGCTTCTCTGCTTCTTCCACGACCCCGGCGTAATGGATGACCTGCCACGGGTTGCTGTACAAGCCGTGCAGCAAGACCACCAGCGGCGCGGGCTTCGCCGGGTCGTAACCCGTCGGCACAAAAAGCGCGTAAGAAACATTCTGATTGTGCGCGGCCTCGAAAACGTAATGGCGCTCGACCACTTTGCCGCGCTCGTCGGCAGGTTCAGCCCGAACTGCGCCTGTCAAGCAGGCCGCCAGGCAGGACACCAACGCCCATTTCACCACCGTCCGACAAGCGAGCCGATTCATCTCACGCGTCCTTCCGCTGCAACGCCGCGTCCACGTGCCGTTCGATGATGGCTGCCGTTTGCGACCACTTGTGTTTGGACATTTCCTGCCGTCCGCGTTCGATGACCTCGCGGTCCGGGTCCCCCAACGCCCGCCAGCACGCCGCCACGAACTCCTCCGTCGAGGCCGCCACCGACACCAGCGCCCCGAAATCTTGCTTCACTTCCGGCAGGTCCGTGCACACCACCGGCAGCCCGGCCATGAGGTATTCGTTCACCTTGACCGGACGCTGTCGGCGCGTCGCGTCATTCACGACGAACGGCACGATGGCCACCTGAAAGCCGAACGCGTAGTCCGGCATCTCGCCGTAGGGACGTTTGCCGATCCAGAAGATGTTCTTCGCTCGGGGCAGGTGTTCGGGGCTGACCCCACGCACCGGCCCGACCATCACCACGCTCCAGTTAGGATTCGCCGCCGCCAGCGCGTCGATGAGCGCGTAATCCAGTCGCTCGTCAATCGCGCCGAAGTATCCGAGCACCGGGCGGGGCACGAAATTGATGTCGTTGGGCACGGTTACCCGCTTGCTACGGGTGCGGGCGAAGTGACGCACTTCCGTCCCGTTGGGCACGAACAGGGAATGCGGGTTGCCCGGCTCCGCTAAGATTTTCCACTCGTGCGCCGCCGCGACGACCGCATCCGCCCGGGCAAGCAACGCGGCGTCCGGCGGCTGGTCGATGCACTCGTAAACGACGGCGCGGGCGTCGATCTGCCCGGCGTAAATGGCGGCGGCACCCGCGTCGCAAAACCACTGCACCGGCTGTCGGAAGCGGTCCGAAAGCGGCTCACGCGCCAGGGCTTCCTCCAGCAATCGGCGGCACTCCTGGCCGGTGGCCTTCGGATCGTGCTCCAACGCCATCGGCAGATGAATGCTCATGCTGCAAATGTTCGGGAACAATGGGTGAAAACTCAGTCCGGCGCGTGGATATTCCTCGCTCGGGCTGAAACGCGGCGGCTCGACGTAAAAAACCCGGTGCTGCTTCTTGGCCAACTGCACAAAGAGGTGTTGCGAACGCCCCCACAGCGCTTCCCAGATCGTGCGCCCGTGCACGATGATCGGCCAGCCGAACGCCATCGGTCCGACGGTCGCCGCGGCGGCGCGCGCCTCGCGGTGCTCACGCTGAGCGTCGGTTTCGACCAACGCCCCGGCGGTCTCGTTGCCGCCCAGGATCAGCGTGCGATACGCGTCGCGCAGGCCGGTGGGCAGACGTTCAAGCGTGCCGTCCGGGCGGCGTTCGAGCCGGTAGATGCCGACCGGGTGGATGTGGCCCGTCTGGTGGAGCATCGCGCCATCCCAGTCCAGGTGGTCGATGGCGGGCCACCAGGTGTAGCCGATGATGGGAAACCCTTCCGCGCGCAGCCGCCGCACGTCCCCCACGCTTTTTTCCAGCCAGGCGATCTTGGTCTCGTCGGTGCCGCCGACGCTGGTTTCCGTCACCATCAGCGGGATATGGTACTTCGACCAGTACCCCTGCGCCGCCTGGTACAGTCCGACCGGCGGACGCAGTTCGCGCTGGCGGTAATATCCCTCCGGCGTCGTGTAAAGCTCCACCTCCGTGTGCTCGTAGTAGTCCAGCCCGATGATGTCGAGCGTCTGAGCGTGCCGCTGGAACCAGTTCAGGTCGAAATCCGAGAACCCGTGCTTTTGCAGCCAGCCGACCAGCGGATGCCGCCGGTCCACGCGCCCGAGGATGAGGTCCGTCACGAGGTGCCGCCGGTGCATCCGCCGGTCCACGTCCGCGCGCAACGATTCCTTCAGGAACGGGCTGGTCGTTTCGTCCGAGTCCTCGTAGGTCACGGCGACTTCCAAAGAGTCCGACACGAGGATTTCGACTCCCGGCATCGTTTCGCGCAACGCCGCCGTGGCCCGGCAGAACCCCTGCGCCACGCGGTTGACCACCGTCATGTAGTTGTTCAAGCCGCGCCCATACGGGGGCCACAGACCGATATCGCCGCAAAACAGCGAGGTGATGAGCGGCTCGTTGACCGGGCAAACGCACCGGACGCGCCCGGCGTAACGCTCGCCGAAAGCCCGCGCGAACCGTTCAAGCGCAGTGGGGAAGTCTGCGTCCGCGAAGGCGTCCGGCAGCCATGTCGGCGTGCCGAAGTGCGCCAGGTCGAGCAGGAGGGTGATCCCGAGCTTTTCGACGTGTGCCAGCCGCAGGTCGAACCACTCCCAGTCAAAGACACCAGGTGTGCGCTCAATCTCGTGCCAGGGCAAGGCATATCGCAACCACTTGCAGCCTAGGTCGTTGGCAATCAAGTCGAAATCCGTGCGCCAGAAACGGTCGTGCTGGGTCCAACGGTACTGGTCAATGCTCAGGTGCGGGATGAATGAACACTCCAGACCGGCGGCCCAACGAAAATCGGAATCAATCATTACAAACGGGGATAAATACGACTAGGTAAGGCTCAAACGACCGCACCCGGCGATTTGGACGCACGACCCACGCGGGAGTTCAACTTATTCACTTTCCGCGCGGATGGCCAGGAACTACCGCACAAGCATCCCGGGCAACCCGGAAATATTCCGAAGGAGGAATTACACTCCGGAAAGAGCCGTCGGAACCACAGCGGGGACCGTCTCGGCGGTGGGCGGATGATCCACCCGGAAAGGTGCATACTGGGCCAGCAGCTTGAGCGGAATCACGGCATGAATCCGCGTGCCGCCGTCTTCGTAGCCGGTGGAGAGCACTTGACCGTATTCATGTAAGTTACTGATGAGATGGCCCCGGTCGGAGGGGATGAGCAGTTCGACGCGTTCCGAGCGGCCCGCCAATTGGTCGGTCATGCGCCCAATCAACTCGTCCAGCCCCGCGCCGGTGCGCGTGGAAACGAACAGCGCGTCGGGAAAATGCCGCCGCAGCATGTTGATCGTCGTATCATCCTCGCCGAGCAGGTCGATCTTGTTGAAAACGGTCAGGATGCGTTTGCCCTTTGCACCGAGTTCTTCCAAAACCTCCATCGTGGTGCGATGAAAGGCGAAAATCTCCGGCTGGCTGGCGTCCAGCAGATGGACGAGGAAATCGGAAAGGATGGCCTCTTCCAGAGTGGATTTGAACGCCTCGATAAGCCGGTGCGGCAGCTTGCGCACGAAACCGACCGTATCCGTCAGGAGGAGCGGTTGGCCGCCGGGCAGGTCGATTCGCCGGGTGGTGGGGTCGAGCGTGGCGAACAGTTTGTCCTCCACGAACACGTCTGCGCCGGTGAGCCGCTTGAGCAGGCTGGATTTGCCCGCGTTCGTGTAGCCGACGATGGCAGCCAGCGGCACGGGGGTCCGCTCGCGTTGTTTGCGCTGGGTGGCGCGCTGGGAGCGAACCTCGCCGAGTTCGGCTTTGACGATGTCGATGCGTTTGCGCACCAACCGGCGGTCGGTTTCGAGCTGGCTCTCGCCCTCGCCCTTGCCACCGACGCCCTGCTGACGGCTCAAATGCCCCCAGGCCCGCGCCAGGCGGGGCAGCGAATACTCCATCCGGGCGAGTTCCACCTGGAGGCGCGCTTCCCGGGTGCGAGCGCGGCCGTTGAAAATGTCGAGGATGACCTCCTCGCGGTCGATTACCGCCAAGCCGCTCAACTCCTCGAATTTGCGTTGCTGGCCGGGGGTCAACTCGTTGTCGAAGATGATCACGTCGGCCCCAACGGCCTTCGCCTGAGTGACGATTTCTTCCGCCTTGCCCGTGCCGATGAGAAACGACGCTTGCGGACGGTCGATCTTGGCCAGCACGCGGTCGGCCACGGTCAGGCCGAGGGTGTCGGTCAGTTCACCGAGTTCGTCGAGCAAGCTGCGGGCTTCCTCGGCAGTCGTGGGCTTCCACCACGCGCCGACGAGCAGTGCCCGGGTGACAGCTTTAGGTTTCTCGACGACGGAAATCATGCGAAGCGGAATCTACTCCGTTCCGGCAGGAGTCGCAACCGGGTTCACGGTCGGCGAGGGGATGGGCGTCGGGAAAGCCGGGCGTTCCACCGAGGTGACGATCAGCTTGTCTTCGGTGATGACCATGGTGCGCAATTTTCCGAGGAGGTCCGCGATCTGCGGGTCCCGGGCGGCCTCGTCGTGGACGAAGGCGTTGGCGTTGCGGTTGATCAGCTCGCTGTAATTCTGCAGGAACCACGGTTCGCGCAGCATGGAAGGCAGTAAACCCTCTTTGGCTTCGCCGTGGAGCGGGGCCGCGTGCCGCAGAGCGAAAGTGAACTTATCGCTGGCAAACGAGGCGTCGAGCGTGGCGCGGGCGTTGATAAAATACTGGCCCGGGTTGTCGCTCCGCGTGGCGGGCAGGCACAAGTCCGCGACAAGTTGCCCCCCGACGATGTCCACGTAAGTCTGGCCTCGCAACGGGGCAAGCATGGGGTCTCGCGCAATCAGCGTGTTGAGATCGTCGGCGGTCAGTTCCAAGGTGGCGGCGTGACCTTCGTTCATCGCTTGGCCAAAGGGTTGGAGCTTGGCGAGGACGGCTTGGTATTGCTCGTCTGTGGCGTCGAAAATCCGGGTCGGCACCTGCTGTTCGGAGAAATACGCCTGCCCGCTTTTGACGATGAAAAAGCCGATGGTGCCGAGGCCGACGCCGCAGAGCATCAGGATCGTGATCGTCAACAGGCAGCCCTTGACGAAGCAACCCAGCCCGCGCGGACGGCGGACTGGTTGGATCGGCAGAGGAGGGGGCAGGGAGTCGTCGTTCATGGATGGAAAGAGGCAGGTTTTACAAGAAGAAAGAGGCCACGGCGGCCACCACAGCGCGTTGTTCATCGTCCGTGAGTTCAGGGAAGACCGGCAACGCCAGGGATTCACGGGCGGCGGCCTCGGCGGCGGGGAAGTCGCCCTCTCTATAGCCCAGCGAACGGAAACATTCCTGCTGATGGAGCGCGAGCGGGTAGTAAATCGCGTTGCCGATGCCGTGGGCGGTGAGGTGGGCGCGCAGAGCATCGCGGACTCCGGCGGCGACGCGGACAACGTATTGGTGGTAGATGTGGTGATTTGTGACCCCACAGCTGGCATAGGGCTCGGCAGGCAGGCGGATTTTCTCCAGCAGCCCGGCTTCCGCGAAGAGTTGACGGTAAACATCGGCGCGCTGGCGCCGGGCCGCAGACCACGCCGCCAGATGCGGCAGTTTGATGGCCAACACGGCGGCCTGGAGAGCATCCAGACGAAAATTACCCCCGACGAATTGGTGGTAATACTGCGTCTCCATGCCGTGCATCCGCATGGCGCGCAGGTGCGGGGCTGCGGCGGGGTCGCGGGCCGTGAGCAGGCCGCCGTCGCCGAACGCGCCGAGATTCTTGGAAGGGAAAAAACTGAACCAACCCATTTCGCCCATCGTGCCCGCATGGGCAGGGCGGGTTTCGCCTCCTGTGTAAGATGTTAAATTGGAAGCGGAATGCTGAACATGTGCTCCATGGGTGAGCGGGTACTCGGCCCCGATGGCTTGCGAGGCATCCTCAAGTACAGGCAGACCGATAGGCCATCCAGCAGAATCGGTGAGACGCAAGATGGGGTCCATGTCGGCGCAAAGTCCAAACAGGTGGACCGGGATGATCGCGCGCAACCGTTCGCCGGTGGGCGTGCGCAGAGTTCCGCTGCCGTCGCATCGGGCGGTATGCCCGAAATAATGCGCGAGCGCAGTCGGCGAAATGTTGAGCGTGTCGGAATCAACATCCACGAACACGGGCCGCGCGCCGACCCGGCTGATGCAGCCCGCCGTGGCGAAAAACGTGTAGGGTGTGGTGACGACCGCATCACCGGGGCCGATGCCCAGCGCCATCAGCGCAGCGAGTTGCGCGTCTGTGCCCGAACTCATCCCCACGGCACACCCGGCCCCGCAGACCGCGCGCACTGCTTCCTCGAACTGCTCGACCGCTGGTCCGAGGATGAACCCTTGGCTGGCCATGACCTCGCCGACGCGCGCTTCGATTTCTTCGCGCAGGGGGGCGTACTGGCGTTTGAGGTCGAGCAGCGGAACAGGCATGGAGGCAATTCAAAAATCAGGATGCAAGCGGCAAAAGTTTCAGGACGAGCATCGGAAGCTCTTCGCGGGTAGAATGGACGGCAAACCGCCGGATGACAAGACCACGCCCATGATCCACCCGGCGATCCGCCCGACTTTCGGCTTTCCTCGCCCTCTGGCGCGGCAGTTGCTTATTGACTTGCACGGACCCTGCGGCGCAAAGTGGTCTCGAATCACGAACGATACACGTATGATCGGAAAACTTTTCTGGGTGCTGCTAACGGCGGTGTTTACCTTCGGGTTTATCGTGCTGTTTGAGAATGGCCCCGACAACTACGTGACGAACTGCCAGACAGAGTTCCAAGACCTCAAGGCCTACGTCGCCACGCCTGCCAAGAAGAAGGCCGATACCAGCGACCAACTCAAATAGGTTTGTCGATGGCGTAAATATCGACGGTCCTACCACACCAATCTGTCTGGCCTTGCAAGGCCATGCCCAGTTTGAGCAACACACGCACCGATGCGGCGTTGGCCGGATCCACGATGCCCAGGATGCGCGGCAGGCCGACCAGCGTCAGGCAATGCTCCAATGCCACCTTGGCGGCTTCCGTGGCGTAGCCCTGACCCTGGAACTCCGGGAGCAGCCGGTAGCCGAGTTCCGGCTCGGGCGTGAGACCATGAACGGGTTCCATCGCCACGCCACAGTAACCGATGATCTCCCCGCTGGCGCGCAGGGCCACCGCCCATTTGCCGATGCCGTGTTGCGCGTAGGATGCAAAGTGTTCTTCGAGGATCTGGCGGGTTGCTTCGAGCGATGGGCTGGGACCATCGGGCGACCAACGCATGACCTCCGGGTGGGAGTAGATCGCATGGGCAGCGGGCAGATCGTCGAGCGTCCAGTTCCGCAACACGAGTCGCGGCGTCAAGAGGTACAGGGGGAAGATTTGGTCGGCGGGCGCGCTCATGAGTCGGTGAATCGTTAGCGGGTCCCGTTGGCACCGGCCCGGGGGTTTGCTATAGTATCCGTGGACCTGCGACCCACATGAAACAACCGAAATTTCGCGCCGCCGTTTTTGCCTGCCTGTTGATCGTGTTTGGCTGCGGTGCCACCTCGCGCGGCCACGACGACGCCCCGTTTCAATCCACGGCGCTCGCCCGGGCCACCGTACTCATCATCCGGCACGCCGAGGAACCCGACGACGGCGACGGGCTTTCCACCGTGGGCGAAACGCACGCCAACAATTACGTGAGTTATTTCGAGAACTACCGTGTTCCCGGTGCGGAGCCGATCCCGCTGTCGGCCTTGTTCGCGGCGGCGAACTCCAGTTCCAGCCACCGCCCCGTGTTGACCCTGACGCCGTTGAGCCTCGCCACGGGGCTGCCGATTGATAGCCAGTTCAAGGATGACGATTACGCCAAGCTGGCCGACGCCCTGAAATCCACTGACCACGGACGCTACATCGTGGTGTGCTGGCACCACGGGAACATCCCCAATCTGATCCGGGCCTTGGGCGGTGATCCAGACGAGCTTTTGCCCAACGGAAAATGGCCTGGCAGCCAATACGGCTGGGTCGTTCAACTCCACTACGACAAGCAAGGGCTGCTCAAAAGCTCCAAGCTCGTCGTAGAAAATTTATAGGGTGGCTATCTTGCTGCCACGCGGCAACCGGGACGGCCACCCTACAATCTACTGGTAGGCGGCCTGCGGTCCTTTGACGTTCTTCTTGCCGATCCACGGCATCAGCGCGCGCAGTTTCGCACCCACTTTTTCGATGGGATGCGCCGCGCCTGCCTTGAGCAGCGCGTTGTAATTTTTGCGGCCCGTCCGGTACTCCTCGATCCATTTCTTGGCGAACTTGCCGTTCTGGATTTCCTTGAGCACCTTGCCCATCTCCTTTTTGACGGACTTGTTGATGATGCGCGGCCCGGTGACCACGTCGCCGTATTTCGCGGTTTCCGAGATGGAAAAACGCATCCCGGCGATGCCCGATTCGTTCATCAAATCGACGATGAGTTTCAACTCGTGCAGGCATTCGAAATACGCCATCTCGGGCTGGTAGCCCGCTTCGACCAGCGTCTCGAAACCGGCCTGCACCAACGCCGTCGCGCCGCCGCAGAGCACGGCCTGCTCGCCGAAGAGATCGGTCTCGGTTTCTTCCTTGAAAGTGGTTTCGATGACGCCGCCGCGCGTGCCGCCGATCCCCTTGGCCCAAGCGAGGGCGATCTTCTTGGCCTGCTTGCTCGGGTTCTGGAAAACGGCGATCAACGCCGGGACGCCCTTGCCCTCGACGTACTGGCGGCGCACGATGTGGCCGGGGCCCTTCGGTGCGACCATGATCACATCCACCTCGGGCGGCGGCACAACCGTCTTGAAATGAACGGCAAACCCGTGGCTGAACAGGAGCGTTTTGCCCTTGGTGAGGTTGGGGGCGATGTCCTTCTCGTAGACCTCGGCAATTTTCAGGTCAGGCACGGCGATGAAAATCACGTCGGCCTCGCGCACGGCCTCAGCGGTGTCGGCCACTGCGAGACCTTTCTCCGCCGCGACGGCGCGCGACGGGCTGCCCGGGTACAGGCCGATGATGACGTTCATGCCGCTGTCCTTGAGGTTAAGCGCGTGGGCATGACCTTGCGACCCGAAACCGATGACCGCGCAGGTTTTGGCAGCGAGGATTTTGAGGTCGGCGTCTTTATCGGTGTAAACTTTGGCGGGCATGGGAAGAGAAGGATGAAGGATGAAGGTTGAAGGATGAAAACAGAAACCAGAAGGTAGAAGGTCGAATGATGCTGGACTCGGCATTCCGCCTTCATCCCTCAACCCTCATCCCTCATCCTTCCTCTTGCCGCCGGGACATGGCGACCTTGCCGGTGCGGGTCAATTCATTGATTCCGAAACCCTGCATCAGGCGGATGAACTTGTTGATTTTGCCCTCGTGGCCGGTGACTTCGATGAGAAAATTCTTGTGCTGCACGTCCACAATTTTCGCCCGGAAAATGTCGCAAATTTGCATGACCTCCGAGCGCGTTTCGCCGTCCACCTTGACCCGCATGAGGACCAGCTCGCGGTCCACGAACTCGTTGTCGCGGAAGTCCTCGATGGAGATCACGTCCACCAGTTTGTTGAGTTGCTTGGTGACCTGTTCGAGCACGGCGTCGTCGCCGTGGACGACGAGGGTCATGTGACTCGTGTTTGGGTCGAGTGTCGGGCCGGTGTTGAGCGTGTCAATGTTGAAACCACGGCCACTGAACATCCCGGCGATGCGCGCGAGCACGCCGAACTTGTTCTCGACGGTGACGGAAAGAGTGTGGCGCATGGAAAAGAAGGGGACCGAATCTCGGGGCGAAGACCGTGCGGCGTTTTGCGGCCCTCGTCAAACGCAAAAATACCCTTAAGTTATCAACGTGATTACCTTGGACATTCCGCCCGGCGACTTCCGCGCCTTCATCTTCGATTGCGATGGCACGCTCGCCGACACGATGCCGCTCCACCATCAGGCCTACCGGGAGATTCTGCATCCCATGGGGGCGGATTTCCCGGAAGCGCTTTTCTACTCGCTGGGCGGGATGCCCGCGAAGGAAACTATCGACT
>CAXSED010000042.1:0-32065 GCA_964236475.1 uncultured Chthoniobacterales bacterium | reverse complement strand
GACCGGGATCGGAAAAATCGCGCTGCTCGCTTCGGACGGCTTCCCCATAGGAGTTCTCCACGGAATTCACCAGGGTCAACGCTTCGGTAGGACTCGTGCTCGTGACATCTAATTCCAGCAAGTCCGTGCCACGAATTTGCTTGAGGTCCAACATGCTCGCCAGACGGTAGTAACACACCTCGCGCGGCAGCGGGGAACCTTCCGACGCCCATTTGTGCGTGAGGTCCTGCTCGTCTACCACCTGATAGAGCACTTTGCTGCTCTTGATGATTTCCGTCTGCGTGGCGACGAAACGCGGGTCGTTGGCGGGAACCCCGTCCGTGTTGTCATGCCCGAGAATCTTCGTCTGATCCGGCAGCATGTGGAGCTGCATGGTCAGATGCGCCTTGTACTTCTTTGCCTGGAGGTACGTCGCGCACGCCGCCGTCAGCACCACCAGCAGGAATGCCAGCAGCACGATGCCGAACCGAACGCGAATCACCCGCCAATAATCGAGGACGTGCAACTTCGTCTCGCCGGGACTGGCGGACTGACGAGGATCGGATTTTTGCATGGACAAGAAAATACCCTCAGGTTGGAATTCTGCAACGGGCGATTAGGAAGCGGACCGGAGCCAACCGCGCCCCGGCCCTTCGTCCCGTCCGCCCTTTAGAAGGAGAGGCGTACCCCGGCGAAATAGCGGTTGCGGTCGTAGGAGCGTTCCTGCACGTCGGAATCCAGCGTGGTGTGGGTGTAGCCGATTTCCGCCGACAGGTGCCGGGTGATGGCATAACGCGCGCCAGCCGACACGTCGTAGGAATTCTCGGCGAAGCTGCCCGAGTTATTGGTCGTCGGGGTCTCGTAGAAACTGTGTGTGTAGTACAAGCCCAGGTAGCCGCTGATCCGCGACGTGAAACCCTGGGTGTAATCCAGACCGATGCGGAAGGTGTCCGCCGGGGTGTTGTCCAGCGCGAGGTCGCCTTCCTCGATGCCGTAGCGGGTCGAGAGAGCGATGCTGGAATTGCGGCTCAGCGTGTAGACCACGTTTCCTTCGGCGTAGGGCGACGTTTCGTCTCCCACCGTGTCGATGTACTCGCGGAACTCGACGCCCGCACGCACCGAGGCGTGCAGCCGTTGGCTCGCGCTGTAGTCAAACCCGGCCAGGACGAAATGAGTATCGGAATCGTTGTTCGCTCCGAAGTAATCCACGTAGCCGAAGCGGTAATCCAGCGCCAGGCTCAGGTTGGGCAACACGAGGTACTGTCCTTCGATGCTGACGTAATTCTCGATGCGGTCCTGCACGTCGGAGTACGGCTGGTCCTCGTAGGCAAACGCGACGATCGTGTCACTGAACACCGCCGAAACCCGGGGCGTGAACTGGTAGGTCACCGCGGCGCGGTCGGTGGTGTAAAAATAATCGCCGTCCAGGTTGGCCGTGGTGCCGGGAGTACGCCCGGCGCCGCCGAACTGGCCGCCGAAATTGGTGAGCGTCGTCGCGCCGTAATCACCCTGCGACTCGTAGGCGTTGTAGCTGCTCAGTTCCAGGAACGCCCGGGGGGTGAGCTTGTAGGTCATCCGCACGCTCAGGCCGCCGTTGACATCGTAGGAGCGTCCCGGTCGGTCGAAATAATAGTTCACGCCCACATCGGCGCCCGCGGTCAACGACAGGCGGGGAGTCGCGGCGGTGTAGCCTGCGCCGATGCTGAAGTTGAAAAACGCGCTGGACGACGTGTTCACGTCCGTGGTGACGCTGGTGCGCTTGCCGGTGATCGGGTTGGTGACGACCGTCGAAAAATTATCCGGTTGGCCGAGCGTGTTGTCGTCGTAACCGAACCGGGTGTCGAGGGTCAGGGTGAACCGATCCCGTCCGAAACCGCTTTCGCTGACATTGCTGTCTTTGCCCAGTGCGACCGGGGCATCGGAATCGCCCGCCCGCGAGGGGGTAAGCGCACAGGTAGCCTGGCCGAGCAGAAGCACGGAAAGCGAGACCCAGGAGAAGGATGTTTTGTTCATGATAAGGGGCAGGGGGGTATTTGAATGCCAACCGCAGGTAGCAGATCGTGTGCTCAATCCTTTCACAACGAAGTTTCTGGGGTCTGCCGGGTGGGCTGGCGGCTGGCTTGGTAACAGTGGACGGGAGACTACCGGAAGCGGCTGGCGGTGGGCAACAACATTTTTTCAGGAAAATCCCCCGGAGCGATCCCTGCCGGGCTGGCGCCGCTCACTGGTTTCCGACCCGGCCCGCTGCTTCCCGGAGCCGGGCGATGTCGCTCAGGCCGTTATCGGCTGCCGCGTAGGGAGATAGCGCGTGACCACGCCGGTACGCGGCTTCCGCCGCTGGCAGGTCTCCGCGGTTGAGCAGGTAAAATCCGTCCAGCGTCAGGACGTACCCGGAATTGGGGTCCCATTGCAAAGCCTGCCGGAACGTCTCCCCCGCCGCGTCGAAATTGCGCAGCCAGGTGTAGGTTTCCCCGAGCCGGACCAACAGGTAGCTGTCCTGCGGGGACAGGCGCACCGCCGATTGGTACGCTTCGGCGGCGGCCTGCCGGAAGGAGCGCGCCATGGGCGTGTCCGGGCCGTGACCCGCCAGGTTCAGCCGGGCGTCGCCGAGGTAGCTGAACAGGAGCGGGTCCCGTTGCTCGTGCTCCAACCCCTGCCGGGCGTAGTTCAACGCGGCGGCGCTGCGGTGATCGCGCAGGGCCACGCGCGCCTGTTCGGCATAGTAAGCGCCGGGCAGATGGGGCATCGCCACCGCCAGAATCCAGACGCCCAGCGCGGGCAGCGCTAGCCGGGGCCAAAGCTCGGGCCCGCGCAGAGGCGTCGATCCTGGGACCGCCTCCCGGGCGGACGGCAGGCTGCGCCCGGGGTTGGCCAACACGCCGAAGACGAACGCCATCAACAGCGCGTTGGCCGGGATGTGCAGGTTGAAATCCACCACCGAATGCACCAGCAGGCAGGCCACCGCCGCCAGCGCGCCGATGTTCCACGCTGCCGCGTTGCTGCCCCCTCCCCCGCCGGAACTGAGCGAAAGGTGCCGGAAAGCCCGCCAGCCCCAGCGCAGGTGCGCGCCGAGGAACAGGAGGAAACCCGCCGCGCCGACCGCGCCATATTCCGCCAGCAGTTCGAGGTAATCGTTGTGCGGGCGGATGGGATCGTTCTGCACCGACGGGTCACGGTACCGGCGTCCGTAGTACAGATAGGTGCCCGACCCGGTGCCGAAGGTCCGGTCGTCGTCGAACTGCCGGATCGCCGCTGGCCACATCTTCAGACGGATATCCTTCTTGTCGAGCAGGATGTGCGCGCGTGCCTGCAAGGATGGGCTGAGGGTCAACGCCGCGCCGATCCCTCCGGCCAGCAGGGCCAGCGCGATCCCTACCGCCAGCAGCCCGCGCAAAAATCCGGTGCCCGACGTGCCCGCCCGCCACAGGCCCAATACCGTCAACACGCCCACGCCCGCGCCGAAGCTCAACGCGCCGCCCCGGCTGCCCGTCGCCAGCAGTCCCGCCACGCCGCAAAGCGCGCCGTAGCCCAGGAGCACTTTGACCCACGCCCGGCATCGGCTCCACATCACCATGGCGAGGCTCAGGCACACCACGACCTCCAGGAAACCCGCGAGGTGGTCCGGGCAGATGTACAGCCCGCTGGCCCGGCCCGTGTACTGCGCCGAACGCAGAAAGCCGAAGAGCATGTAATTGCCCCCTTCAGTGAATTGCCGCGCCCCGACCCCCAGGTTGACCCCGGCGATCACCAGCAACCACCCCAACACCCATAACCGGCGGCGGGGGTCGGTCAGATAACAGGCGGTCAGCAGGTAGACGATCAGCGATCCGGCGATGGCAAATTCGTCCGGCCAGGCCAGGTAGACCACCGGCGACACCAGGGCGCGCGCCATCAGGTAGCCGAAGAACAGCGCCGAGCCGAGCAGGCACAGTCGGTCGGGCAGCGGTTTGGAACGCCGCAGATCCACCAGGGACGCCAGCGCCGCCACCGCCAGAATTCCGTAGGCCGGCAGGCTGAAAAGCAGGCGCGTACCGCCGATGAGCAGCTCGACCACCGCTAGCGCGAGGCAGACGAGGACGGCGTAAACGACGTTCAAGGCCGGAAAAAAGACAAAACGGCCCTTGCGATGAGACCGTCATCGCAAGGGCCGCTGTGAAAGGATTTTGTCGACGACTCCTAGCCGTTCAACACGCTGGTCACCTGATCCGGCGGCAGCGCAATGGCACCGCTGGGCGTGCTGCCGGAGAAGCCGGGGCTGCCGGGGAAGCCGGGGCCGAAGCCCACGCCGAACCCACCGTAATCATCGGTCGGGTTGCGGAAACCGTCCGGGGCGTTGCCACCGAGGCTGGACGGATTCGCGGGAGGATTCGTGAGCAGCGCGTTGAGCGCGTCGGCGGCCTCGGGGTGCAGGGTGAGGGCCATCTGCACGATGTCGTTGGCCTCCTGCGGCGCGGCCTGGATCGCGGCTTGCACGATCCTCACCAGCGAGGAAGTGGAAAGCCTGCCGTGTCCCCTCTTGGGGGTTTTCGCCAGGATGGCGACTTCGGTCAGGCCCACGGCATCGTTGGGGTGAGCGGTCACGGCGTAGCTCAGCGCCGTGGCGGTTTCCGAGATGCTGGCGCTGGCCAGGGTGACGCCTTGCGGCAGCTGCGACTTGAGCACTTGCACGGTCGCCGTGTTGGACAAAGCCCAAGCAGGGGTGCCGGGCAGCGCGACCGCCATGACGGCGGCGAAAGCCCAGGGGGCCAATTGGATTTTTCGCATCAGGATATGGATGAAACGGGTCGGGTCGAGGCGGGGTGACAGGAGATGAGCGGGTAGCGGGAATCGAACCCGCCTAGCCAGCTTGGAAGGCTGGAGCTTTACCGATAAGCTATACCCGCATCTGTTTTCATCTTTGCCAGCAAGTGAGACGAAAGCCAAGCTTTTTTTGCAGGGTGGCAAAACATGCCCTCCAACCGGGGGTTGCCAGCACCCAGGATTCGTTGGCGTTCACGCCGGGCGTCGTTTACGGTAAGCAGGAAGCTTTGGCACGATGAAAACACTGGTTCTTATCTTTGTGGCCTGGATGGTCGGCGTCCTGGGCGCGCGGGCGGATTTGACGGTCGTCCAAAAGGTCGAGGGCATGGGCCAGGACATGGAAAACACCACCCGGTTCAAGGGCGGCAAAACCCGCGTGGACACCTCCCCGGGCACGAGCATCATCATGGATCTCCGGTCCGGCGAGATGATCAACCTCATGCATGCGCCGAGAACCTACGTGAAAGTTTCTGGCCCCATGGCGCAAGCGGCCATCGAGAGCATGAAACAAGGACAGGGCGGTCCCGCCGATGCGAAACCCGCGCTCACCGCCACGGGCCGCAAGGAGACCATCGGTGGCTTCGCGGCGGAGGAATACGTCGGTGCCGTGACCGGGGTCAAGTTGACGTTATGGCTGACCACCGCGTTGCCGGACTACGAGGCGGTGCGCAAGGAAATGACCGGCGCGTTCAGCCAGGGGCCGCTGGGACCGCTCATGCAAAGCTACGGCATCGACCCAGCCAGCCTGCCGGGATTTCCGGTGCGCACGGTGCTCGAAATCTCACCCGGACAGACCATGACCCGCACCGTCGTCTCGGTGAACACGCAGCCGATTACCGACGCCGAATTTGAAATCCCGGCGGGTTACAAGGAAATGGCGATGCCGGTGCTGACCCCGCCCGCCGCCGTGGCCGGGCCGTCGCCCGCGCCCTCCCGGTGACACGATGAGCACGCCGACCCTGGTGCTGGCTTCCGCTTCGCCCCGGCGGCGGGATTTGCTCACCGCGCACGGTTACGAGTTTGTCCTGGCCCCGGCCCCGGTGGAGGAATCGGCGGCGGCCTGGCTGTCCGCACGCGAATTGGTGCTGCTCAACGCCGGACTCAAAAGCGCGGCCCGGCGTCGTTGGCGCGCCGGGGCGGTAGTCCTCGGCGTCGACACGCTGGTCAGTCTCGACGGAAAAACGCTCGGCAAACCGCGTGACCTCGCC
Organism: uncultured Chthoniobacterales bacterium; assembly: GCA_964236475.1. Classification (GTDB taxonomy): domain Bacteria; phylum Verrucomicrobiota; class Verrucomicrobiia; order Chthoniobacterales; family SZAS-18; genus CAHJWO01. The sequence goes on along the minus strand of CAXSED010000042.1, from coordinate 26,078 downwards.
GCCGCCGCCGACATGCTGGCCTGCCTCGCCGGACGCACGCATCAGGTTTACACCGGTGTGTCCCTTGACCATGCGGACCATGGCCGCGTCATCTCTTTCGTGGAGGAAACCCGGGTAACGTTTCTGCCGCTCGCCGCGCCCGAGATCGCGGCTTATCATCGCCTCATCGACCCGCTCGACAAAGCGGGCGCTTATGCCGCGCAAGAGCACGGCGAACGGATCATCGCGTCGGTGGAAGGCTCGTGGTCCAACGTGATGGGCTTGCCGATGGAACGGCTGGCCGACGTGCTGGCGCGGGAATTCTTGATCGTCCCGCGCCCGCCGACACCGCCGGTCAACGCCGGTCCGTGAAGCCTAGGGCTTCCAGGGTCGGCTCGTCGATCCGGCCCGTTTCCTTCAAGCCTTGTTTCTTTTGGAAACGGCTCAGCGCGCTGCGGCTCGCCGGCCCGAACTGGCCGTCCACGCTGCCTTTGTAATAGCCGCGCTTGACGAGTTGCCGCTGCACGGCTTCGGGCAACGATCCGCCGCCCGGCTGGCCGCCGTTGCCGGTTCCGATGCCGTCGCCGTTGTCCGCCAGGCGGCCATTGTAAGCGCCGTCCCCGTAGGGATAGCCGCCGTCGCCGCCGCCGTAGGCATAGCCCGCGCCGTAGCCGTAGCCGAACCCGTCACCATAGAAGCCACCGTAATACGGGTAGCCGAAGCCGAACGGATAAAAATAAGGGGTGCCGTCCAGGAAGAAGTAATGCCCCCGGTAGCCGCCTCGGCGGTAACCGTTGCCGTGGGAATATCCAGCCGTGTGGTTGTAGCCCCGGTACGCCGCGGGCCGCGCGGAAGCAAAGTGACCGGCCGATGCGCCTTGCGCTTGCAAACCGGTCGCGGATACGATCAGCACGCCACTGAGAATGAGCAGAGTTTTTAACATGGTTGACCTTTGAATTTGGGTTGAACGGAAAAGAAAACTTTTCGGGGAATGGGCGATGAGGGATTCGAACCCCCGACCAACTCGGTGTAAACGAGCCGCTCTACCGCTGAGCTAACCGCCCTGCACACCTCGCATCGCGGGGGAGCCACCGATTTCCCGGCCCTCGGAACAACCGGAGATCGCCCGGATCGGTGCTTCCCTACCGGACATTATCTTGACAGAAACCCGCCGAAAAGCAAGCAGGATCGCCTGGGCCGCGTCCGGGGACGCCTTTTCCGCCCGGCACTGTCTCCTCAAAACTCGAAATCCAGCGGATCGGAAAACTTGTCCAGCGTCCGCCGCGCAAACTCCGGTTTCCGCTCCACCCGCTTCTGGATCAACTCCACGTCCGGCAGCAGCACGCCCGCCGCGTCCTCGCACTGCACCGCCACCTGTTGGAACACGTTGTCCAGATCGAAATGCGAATCCGTGCCGACGTGCGTGCGCGCCTCGGCCCAGGTCAGCCGCCGCTTGAACTGGTTCTCCAGCGCCGCCACTTCCTTCAAGGTCAGCGGCGACAACACCGGCAGCGAGATCGTCGGCGTGCCCCGCGCCCGCAGGCGTTCCGCCACCGGCGACGCGTTGAACTTCTCGCTCGAAAACCGCGCGTCGTTGCGCACCAGCACGTACTTCACGCGGTCGCGCAACGCCGTCGCCACCTCGCGCAGCGACCCTTCCGCCGTCGGGTCGGGACTGCCGAACAGCAGCACTACCAGCCGCACCCCGCGCGTCGCCAGCGCGTCGAGCGTTTGCCGCGCCTCCAGGTGATCCAAAATGGTGCGCGTCATGCCCGCCGGGAAGTCGATCAGCGTCACCGGCGTCGCCTTCCCGGCGTTGCGGAAGATCGAATCCAGCGACCCCGGCGTCGTCACCGGCAGCGGGTCCACGCGCATGAAATACTCCGAAAAATTCGTGTGCTCGGGGTCGGCATCCACGCCGCTCCATTTCACCCCGGCAAAATCCAGCCACGACGCGATCACCTGGATCGACGTGGATTTACCGATGCGCCCGGTGCTCTGCAACGCGCAGATCAGGGTCGAAGTCACGGCGGGTGCGCCCGGTTCGTCGGCGGTCGGAACGGGTTCGGCGGAGGAGGGTTTTTTGCTCATGGAATCGGCAGGCAAATGCGCTGCCTAAACTACGTTGCCGCAACGGATTTCTCAACCGGGAATCCGAAATGGTAGGGTGACCGCCCCGGTTGCCGACAAGGGATGCTTCCATTGGAATTTGCACCCTTCCCCATCTTTTCCCGCTCGCCAAGTCATCCGGCGGCCACCAGCCCGGTTGCCCGACGGTCTGCGGCTCCGGTCCGGGTCGATAATTGGCTCGCCAACCTTTCGGCTGTCCCCTATGGTCGATGCGATGTCGCCGTCGCAATCAGATGTACCCGGGCCGGAAACCGACACCAACGGCCATTGGCACGAGGGGGCTGGCCTGCCCGCACTGGCTCCCGACCACTCCGAGCAGGACATGGCCGGAGCCATGGACGACGTCATTCCCGCGCAGGGATTTGAAGCGACGCCCGTCGTCGGTCTGGGCGGCTCGGCGGGCAGCCTCGGCCCGCTGCAAACCTTCTTCTCGAAGATGCCCGTCGACAGCGGCATGGCGTTCGTGGTCGTCATGCATCTTTCGCCCGATTACGAGAGCAATCTCGCCTCGCTGCTCGGCCACACGACCACGATGCCGGTCACGCAGGTCACCGGGCCCGTCAAGGTGCAGGTCAACCACGTTTACGTCATCCCGCCGGGCAAGCAGATTTCCATGGTGGACGGGGAGTTGGAACTTCTCGATCTGCACCACGAACGGGGCCGTCGCGTCACCGTCGACCTGTTTTTCCGCACCCTCGCCGACACCCACGGCCCCCACTCCGCCGGGATCGTTCTCTCCGGCGCGGATGGCGACGGCGCCAGCGGCCTCAAGCGCATCAAGGAACGCGGTGGCCTGACCGTGGCGCAGGACCCCTCCGAGGCCGAGCACGACAGCATGCCCCGCTCCGCCATCGGCACGGGGATGGTCGATTGGGTGCTGCCTATCGCCGACATGCCGGCCCGCCTGGTTGAATACCGGCGCAACGAGGAACGGCTCCAACTCCCTCCCGAGGACCCCCAGCCTGCCGTGGCCGCCGCCCAACCGGACGAGCACGAAGCCGCCTTGCGCGACGTGCTCGGCTTCCTGCGTCTGCGCACCGGGCGGGACTTCTCCTATTACAAGCGCGCTACGATCCTGCGCCGCGTGGCCCGCCGGATGCAGGTCAACAGCGTCACCGACCTGCCCGGCTACCTCGGCTTCCTGCGCACGCACCCGTTCGAAGCGACGGCGTTGCTTCAGGACGTGCTCATTTCGGTCACCAATTTCTTCCGCGACCGCGAGAGCTTCGAGGCTTTGGAACGCGAGATCCCACGTCTCTTCAAGGACAAGGGGCCGGAAGATCAGGTGCGCGTCTGGGTGGCGGGCTGCGCCACGGGCGAGGAAGCTTATTCGGTTGCCATGCTCCTTTCCGAACACGCCGCGAAGCTCGACGTTCCGCCGAGATTGCAGGTGTTCGCCACCGACATCGACGAGCTGGCCATCCGCTCCGCGCGCGACGGCTTCTACTTGGACACCATCGTCGCCGACGTGTCGCAGGAACGGTTGCGGCAGTTCTTCACCAGGGAGCCGGGCGGCTACCGGGTGCAGCGCGCCGTGCGCGACATGGTTCTCTTCGCCCCGCACGATTTGCTCAAGGACTCGCCCTTCTCGCGGCTGGACCTGGTGACTTGCCGCAATCTGCTCATCTATCTCAACCGCAAGGCGCAGGAAAACGCTTTCGACCTGTTCCACTTCGCCTTGCGCCCCGACGGACGCCTCTTCCTGGGCACCAGTGAAACGGCGGACGACGCGGGCACCCTGTTCTCGCCGCTGGACAAGAAATATCGCCTCTACCAGCGCCTCCACGGCAGCCGCCTGCCGCTGCCGATGTTCTCTGGCCCGCCGCCGCTGGCGCTGGCGCTCGGCAAGTTTCCGGTTAGGGGTCTCGCGTTGGTTCCGGTCGCGCCGAAGCCGGCTTCCCCTCTGCTCACGGAGGAAAGCAACTCCGCGCCCGCCTCTTCCTGGAGCGAACTGCACTTCCGGCTGCTCGAACACCTCGCGCCGCCGTCGGTGGTCGTCGACCGCGATTACCGCGTCCTCCACCTGTCCGAGAAGGCGGGCCACTACCTGCAATTCCGGGGGGGCGAGCCCAGCAAGGACCTGTTGCTTCTGGTTCACCCGGGGCTGCGCGTTAAACTGCGCGCCGCGCTGTTCCGCGCCCGGCAGACGAACCACGCGGTCGTGGTGCCCGGCGTGCCCGTCGAACTCGATGGGCAGGCGCGCACCGTGACCCTGCGCGTTTCCGTCGTTTCCGACCTGACGCCCGATTACCTGCTCGTCGTCTTCGACGAGAGCGGCCCGGAAAACGAGACCCCGCTGGTGCTGGCGCGCGGGAGCGACCCCGTGTCGCGCCAACTGGAGGAGGAACTCGACCACCTCAAGGCCGAGCGGCGCGAAACCGTGGAACAGTACGAAGCCTCCACCAAGGAACTCAAGGCTTCCAACGAGGAACTCCAGGCCATCAACGAGGAACTGCGCAGCGCCACGGAAGAACTCGAAACCAGCCGCGAGGAACTCCAGTCGATCAACGAGGAACTCATCACCGTCAACCAGGAGTTGAAGATCAGCGTCGGGGATTTTAGCCGTGCCAACAGCGACCTGCAAAACCTGATGGCGTCCACCAACATCGCCACGGTGTTTCTGGACCGGCAGTTGCGCATCAAGCGCTTCACTCCCGCCGCGGTCAACCTCTTCAGCCTGATCCCGGGTGACGTGGGCCGTCCGCTCTCCGACCTGCAACCCCGCCTGGAATACGCCGACCTTGCCGCCGACGCCGAGCGCGTGCTCGACGATCTGAAGGTTATCGAGCGTGAGGTGCGCGGGCTCGACGGCGGCTGGTTCTTCGCCCGGCTGTTACCCTACCGCACGCAGGAAGACCGCATCGCGGGGGTCGTGCTCGCCTTCGTGGACATCACCGAGCGCAAGCGCGCCCAGGCCGGTTGGTCGGACAGCGAAACGCGCGTCCAGGCCATGTTCGGGCAGGCGACTGCCGGGATCGTGCTCCTGGATCTCACCGGACGCTTCACCTACGTCAATGGCCGGTTCAACGACATGCTCGGCTATGCCGACCCGGAACTCCTTGGCCGGAACATGCTCGAAATCGTCCACCCGAACGACCGGGCGCGCGAGCAGGCGCACTTCCAGCGGTTGGCGGGGGAAGGCATCCCCTTCGACATCGAGAAACGCTACCTGCGCAAGGACGGCTCGATTGGTTGGGTCCACAACAGCGCGTCGGTTCTCCGGGACACCATGGGTCGGCTGCAATCGTGCTTTGCCATCTCCATCGACATCACCCAGCGTGTGGAGGGGGAGGGAGAATTGCTCGCCCTCCGGGACAAACTCACCGGCGACCTCCACGCCACGACCCGGCTCTACGACCTGATCTTCAACAGCGCGCGCGATTTCGCCATCTATACCCTCGACCGCGCAGGGTTTGTCACCAGTTGGAACCCTGGCGCGGAGACCATCACCGGCTACCCGGCGGCGGAGATGATGGGCCGATCCGCCGAAAGTCTGCACACGCCGGAGGACCAGAAATCCGGTGCTTTTCAGCAGGAACTGGCTTCGGCCCTGCGTGACGGCCACACCTACTGCGAACGTTGGAAGCGGCGGCGGGACGGCAACCTCATCTGGGGCAGTGGGGTGCTCACCCCGCTGGTCGATAATGGAGAAACCATCGGCTTTCTAAAGATCGAGCGCGACGCTACTACCCAGCGCGAGGCGCAGGAGGCGCGCCGGGAAATCGAGGAAGAGCGCGCCCGGCTGCTCGTCGCCGAACGCCACGCCCGCCAGGAGGCCGAGACCAACAGCGCGGCCAAGGATCGTTTCCTCGCCTCGCTCAGCCACGAACTGCGCACCCCGCTGGCCCCCATGCAGATGGCGATCTTCGCGCTGGAGCGCGAGAAACGGCTCAGCGCATCCGGTCGGGAAATGATCAAGATGATCGGCCGTAACCTGGAAGCCGAGGTGCAGCTCATCGACGAATTGCTCGATGTCAGCCGCATCGTCCACGGCAAGCTGGAGTTCAAGCCCGCGCCCATGGACGTGCACGAGTGCATCCACCGCGCCGTCGAGGTGTGCGGCGCGGACATCGAAGCCAAGAAATTGCGGCTCACCGTGGACCTCGGGGCCGCGCAACACGCCACCGTTGGCGACACCGCGCGGCTGCGGCAGGCGTTCTGGAACCTGCTCAAGAACGCCGCCAAGTTCACCCCGGCGGGCGGCACGATCACCGTGCGCACCTCCAACCCCGGACCGGACGAATTCGCCGTCGAGATCGCCGACACCGGCATCGGGATCGACCCGGCGGTGCTGCCGAAGATTTTCAGCGCGTTCGAGCAGGGCAACGCGCAGATCACCCAACGCTACGGTGGCCTGGGCCTCGGGCTGGCCATCTCGCAGGCGGTGGTCCAGGCGCACGACGGCACGCTCTCCGCCGCCAGCGCGGGCCTGGACCGGGGGGCGACGTTCATGGTGCGGCTCCCGCTTTCTTCTTCTGTGGAGTGAAGTTTTACGCGCGCACGGCGACAAAAGCCGACGAATCAGCGCACACATGACACTTTCTGCTCGTCCCCTGACCTGCCGGGCCAAGCCCGCGCGGCTGCCCCTGCGGCGATTGCGGATTCTGGTGGTCGAGAACCACCCCGACATGCGCCGGGGGCTGGAAGTTTTTCTGAAATCGCTCGGGCACCGGCCCCAGTTCGCCGGAGACTTGCAAGGAGCCGTCGCCATCGCCGGAACCGCCGAAACCTTCGACCTGTTGCTGAGCGACATCCACCTGCCCGACGGCAACGGCTGGGATTTGCCGGGTCTGCTGGAACAGGCGGGCCACCGGCCACCGCACGCGATTGCCATGAGCGGTTTCGGCAGCATGCAGGACGCCGAGCGCAGCCGCGTGGCGGGGTTCCGCGCGCATCTGGTCAAGCCCGGCGCGCCCGGCGAACTCGAAGCGGCGGTCAACGCCGTCGCCGCCCTGTAAACTGATACCTTAAAGTATTGGTTCGCCCCGGCTACCCGTAAAAACGTGCCACAGCGGCGACGCCTGCGACGTAATCTCCCCGCCCGGCAGGCGCGGAAATCTGCGGACAACCCGCTGGTCCGTGGCGTATGGTCTTTGCCGCCCGCATCGCCATGGACAAACCGACCTCCCTCGCCCCCTCGCCCGAAGGCCCGTGGCTGCCCCTGCTCGCCCGCGCCGTGACCGTGGCCGCGCGGCTGGCGGAACTCTCCGCGCTCAAGGACGGCGCCGACCCCGCCCGCGACGCCGACCCGCACACCTTCCCCGAGGCGGAGTTCGCCGTCCTCGCCGAGTCTAGCCTGCTGGCGGGTCCGGTGCCGCAGCGGTTCGGCGGCGGCGGCCTCAACGGCGTCGCGGGCGGCACGCTAACCCTGCTCCAACTCCTCAAGCACGTCGGGCGCGGCAGCCTGCCGACCGGGCGCATTTACGAAGGCCACGTCAACGCCCACGCACTCGTCGAATGGTTCGGCACCCCCGACCAACAGGCGCAGGCCGCGCGGGACACCGTGCGCGACCACCGCATCTTCGGCGTCTGGAACGCCGAGGAGGAACCGCCCGGCGTCGGCCTCAAGCTGATCGACCTGGGCAATGGCCGTTACCGGATGCAGGGCGGCAAGCTCTTTTGCTCGGGTCTCGGGCGCGTCACCCGCCCCATCATCGGCGGTCGCTGGGAAGGCGGCGGCTGGCAGATGTGCCTCGTGCCGATGGACGAGATCGCCGCCCGGGTGGACCATCGCTGGTGGCAGCCTTTGGGCATGGAAGCAACCGTCAGCGGCGCGATTGACCTCACGGGAATCGAACTGTCCCGCGACACGCTCCTCGGCGCGCCGGACGACTACTACCGCGAGCCGGGCTTCAACGGCGGGGCGATCCGTTTTGCCGCCGTGCAGCTCGGCGGGGCCGAGGCCCTCTACGACGCCGCCCGCGCCTACCTGCAAAATGGCAAGCGCGCCGACCACCCCGTCCAGCGCATCCGCGCCGCCGAGGGCGCGATGCGGATCGAATCGGGCGACGGGTTCCTGCGCGGGGCTGCCGCCGTGACCGAGCGTTTGCCGCAGGCCCCGCACGAGATTTCGGTCTACGCCGGGATGACCCGCCTCGCCATCGAGACGATCTGCCTGGACACGATCCGCGCCGTCGAGCGCATCGTCGGGGCACGCGGCTTGATCCGTCCCTACCCATTTCCAAGGATGATCCGTGACCTGACGATGTACCTGCGCCAGCCCGCGCCCGACGCCGTGGTGGATCGGGTGGGCCGACACGTCCTCGACCACCCCGGCCCGGCGCACCAGCATTGGCCCAAGACCCCGGCGGAAGCGGCGGCAAACCAGGGTCATTGAACCCGCCCGGACAACCGCCTCCCATGTCCACCGAACCCTCTCCCGGCAGCCTGCCGCCCGAGTATTTCGACCATGTCTACCAGGCCAAGGCTGACCCGTGGGACTTCGCCACCAGTCCCTACGAAGCCGCCAAGTACGACGCCACCCTGGCCGCACTGCCCAGGGCGCATTACGCTTCCGCCTTCGAGGCCGGTTGTTCCATCGGCGTGCTCACCGAACGCCTCGCCGGGCGTTGCGGCCAACTCCTGAGCATCGACGTTTCCGAACACGCGCTCGTCCAGGCCCGCGAGCGTTGCGCGCGGCTCCCGCAGGTTCGCTTCGAGAAACGCTATCTCCCGGACGAATTCCCCGCCGAAACCTTCGACCTGATCCTGGTTTCCGAGGTCGGCTATTACCTCTCCCTGGCCGACCTGCGCCGCCTGCGCGACCGCTGCATCAGCCAGCTAAAACCGCGTGGGGACCTGCTGCTGGTTCACTGGACGCCTCTCGTGCATGACTACCCGCTGACGGGCGACGCGGTTCACGACGAATTCCTCGCGGCGACCACGGACGGGCCTCTCCTTCATAAAACCGGGGAGCGAGCGGAACGCTACCGGCTCGACCTTTTCGAGCGGGCATGATCGTCACCGCCCGCAGGTTCGGGCGCAACGCCGCCAGCCGTCGGCGCAAGATCGTGTTGGCCTCCTGAGCTTCCATCAGCGGCAGCGACCACGGACCCGTCCGCGTCCGCCGCTGGTGCTCGCACACGCTCTGGCAAAACGCCCCGGCGGTGTCCGCCGCGCGCCAGAACTGGTTGAGCCGACGCATCCGCATCCCGACCGCCGCCGATGCCTGAGCTAACGCGGCGGAAGTACGCCTGCCCTCCCAGAGCTGCCGCAAACAACGCCGGTTCATGGCCTCCCAGGCGATGGCGGCGGGCGATTCCAGCAGCAGCGGCTCGCCCAGCGCGGCGGCGCGGGTCCAATTCGAGAGCGTCCACGACAACCCCACGTCCACCCGGCCCGAACAGCGTAGCGAGGTCCGCACGTTGACCGCCGGGGAGCGGCGCACCCGGGCGTCCCGTCGTTCCAGTTCCCGCACGAACGCCATGTCTTCCAGGCAATGCACGACCGGCAAGCCCCCGGCGGCGCGGTACGCATGCACCGTCACGGCGAGGCTTGCGCCGAAACAGTGATGGTGACGCGGCCAGGCGTTGGCAGGGTCGGGATCGAGGATGGATTCGTAGGCTGTGCGCAGCGTGCGGTAGGCGGTGTCACGCCGGTAATAAAGACGGGTCCCGGCGTCGAGCGCGGCAATCTCGCCCGGCGTGGCCAAAATGCGTCCGCCCACGGCATCCGCGCCCCGGACGATTTCTTCGAGGTTGGAGGCTACCCACGTCGGGCGGACCAGCGTATCGCCGTCGGTCGTCGCAATGACGCCGCGCCCGCGTCCGAGCGACGCCAACCGGCGGCAAGCCTCGTCCATCACCAGCCGCCGCGCCGCCCCGACGTGCGCGTGCGGCGGCGGGAGCACGATCTCGATGACGTGCAGCCGCAGCGCGGGGGTCGCCGCCGCGAACCGCCGCGCCTGTTCGACCGTCCCGTCCGAGCAGTTGTTCGCCAGCACGAGCACCTCGTAACGCCGGGGGTCCAACGATTGCCCGGCGGCGTCGACCTGTGCCGCCAGCGCGGCCAGCGTCGCGGAGATGCCGGTCTCCTCGTTGTGGACCGGGATGGCCACCGACAACTCACAAAGGGCTTCCGGCGAGGTGGGCACCAGCGGCAACGCGGCGGACGGCACCCGGGAAAAATCGAACACCTGCCGTGCAGCGCCGTGTGTGGAACCGGATGCAGGGAAGGTAGTCACAAAAGCAGGCGAAACCGTCAGAGCCGGTGGAGGTTGATCTTAAAGGGTTCGGACGAAAGTCAACGCCTATCTATTCGTGTGCGCTGGTGTCCGCGTCCGCATTTTACGCGCGGGCGCACGAAACGGTTGCCGGGTTTTCGTTGCCCGGGCCTGCACCGCAAACTTTCTCCGTCGCTGAGGGCCGGGGCCGGAGCGTGGGACGATTCAGGATAACAGCATTTTCTACCTGACCACCCATGAAACGCGCCGCCAACACGCCCACCAGAAGCCGTCCCCGTAAAAAGGCGGCGGCCCCGGAGTCCGCCTTGCCCGGAGAAACGGAAACGACCCTGGCCGCGCCGGAAACCCCTGCCGCGCCGACCGATGGCCGCAACGTGGGTTCGCTGGAAGGCGCGCTGTCGGTAGGAATGGGCGTCCTGTTCGTCATCGCCGCCGTGTTTCCGCGTTCGATCAAGCAGTTGGTCCTGCTCTCGCTCGGCGGCGGTCTCCTGTATCGGGGCATGACGGGTCATTGCGAAGTTTACCGGGCGATGGGTATCGACACGGCAAACGGGTCGAAACCGTAAATGACCGCCGCCGACATCCGCCGTCCGGGCAGCGTCGTATTTTCCGCGACGCCCTTTTGTTTCCGCGACATGGCGCGCTATGTTGCGGTTTCGCCACACGCTCATGACCACTCCCGCCGCTCTCACCGAGGCCCAGATTCACGAACAACTCCGCAAGGTCCGCTACCCCGGTTTCAGCCGGGACATCGTCTCGTTCGGCGTGGTGAAATCCGTCCAGATTGCCCTGAATGGCCGTGACGTAACCGTCGGGCTGACGATCCAGACCAACCAGCCGTCCGTCGCCCAGCAGATCAATGAGGAAGCCCTCGCCGCGCTCAACGCCCTGCCGGGCATCGGCAAGGTGGACCTGCAATTCGACATCCAGAACCCGCCCGCCACCCCGACCGGGGCCGGACCGAGCCGCATCGAGGGCGTCAAGCACGTCTTCGCGGTTGCCAGCGGCAAGGGCGGCGTGGGCAAATCGACCGTGGCGGCGAACCTCGCCATCGCCCTGCGGCGCACCGGCGCGTTGGTCGGTCTGTGCGACTGCGACCTCTACGGCCCCAGCATGGGACTGATGTTTGGCTCGCGTGACCCCGTCACCGCCACGGAGGACGAACGCATCAACCCGGTGGAGGCCTACGGCATCAAGCTCATGTCGATGGCGTTCTTGCTCGGCAGCGACGAATCCCCGGCCATCCTACGCGGACCGATGGTCACCAAGTACACCCAGCAATTTCTGCGACGCGTCGCCTGGGACCAGCTCGATTACCTCGTGCTCGACCTGCCGCCGGGCACGGGCGACATCCAGCTCACCATCGTGCAAACGGTGGCGCTTTCCGGGGCGGTGATCGTCACGACGCCGCAGGAAGTCGCGCTCATCGACGCCCGCAAGGCGGCGAGCATGTTCGTCAAGACCAACGTGCCGGTGCTCGGCATCATTGAGAATATGAGTTACTTCCTCTCTCCGAGCGACAACCAGCGTTACAATATTTTCGGCGAGGGCGGCGGACGGCGCGAGGCGGCCCGGCTCCAGGTGCCGCTCCTGGGTGAGATTCCCATCGACATCGCCACCCGGGAGGCCGGTGACAAGGGCCGCCCCATTTCGGCGGCGGAACCCACCGGGGCCGTGGGCCGGGCATTCGCGGACATCGCCGAGCGGCTGAGCCGGGCGTTGCCGGTCTGAAAACACGACCAACCCCGTCACGTCCTGCGAACTATTCCTACTATCCGACGATCAGGGTTTTCCTGATTCGTGTGACGTTTTTGTTTGAAACGCAGGTCGTCTGTCTGATATTTCTTCCGTCTACTCAAGCATGATGAGAGATGGTTGACCGGGCCGGCACTCCACGGTTGGCGTGCCCGATGCTCAGGTCCTTATTGTATGAAATCTTCCCCTCCCGAGACCCCGGTGTCTAGTGCCGTCAAGGACGCGGACTTGGTGACGAATTCCATCCTGTACAAAGAGTTTTTGGCCGAGCGCGAGGAAATCCTCCGCCACAAGTGGATCGAAAGCGAAAAAGCAGGCCACGACATCGGTTTTGAAAAAGCTTTGTTGGATTGGATCGTCCGGTTCCGTTCCAATTGGCGCGAGAAACGCCAGGGCGACCACTTCCGCCCGGCGACCTAGCGGCAGTACGTCCGCTTTCTGACGATGGACGCGGAAACGCCCGCTACGGGGATGGTGTGCATCATGGATGCCGCCGAGATCGCCCGGACCCTGCGGCGCATGGCCCATCAGATCACCGAACGCAACGGCTCGCGCGGTGCGGCGGGCCTGGCGCTGGTGGGTATTTATACCCGGGGCGTGGAAGTGGCCCGGCGATTGGCGGACCTGATCGAAGGAATCGAAGGCGTGCGCCCAGCGTTCGGCGCGTTGGATGTTTCCATGCATCGGGACGACCTGCGGCGGCGGGCCCGTCTGACCTCCATCCAGCCGACCCAACTGCCCATCGACCTGGACACCCGCACGGTGGTTTTGGTGGACGACGTTTTCTTCACCGGACGCACCATCCGTGCGGCGATAGACGCGTTGGGCGAGTACGGTCGCCCGGGGTCGATCCAACTGGCGGCGCTGGTGGACCGGGGCCACCGCGAACTACCTATCCGCCCGGACTACACCGGCAAGGACCTGCCCACATCGCTGAAAGAACGCGTCCGGGTGCGTTTCGAGCCGCTGGACAGCGAACCGGATGCCGTGTGGCTGACCAAACCAACCGACGAGAATTAGCTTTCGACCGTCCGCCGTTTTCTTATAGTTTCCCCCGTCTTGAATGCTGTCCCCGCCCGCCTGTCCCCTGCCGCCACCGTCTGGCGGCGTAAGGATTTATTGACCATCCAGGAACTCAGCGCGCAGGAAATCACGCTTCTGCTCGACACGGCGCGTCAGTTCAAAGAGGTCGGTGCGCGCGACGTGAAAAAAGTTCCCGCCCTGCGCGGGCGCACGCTGGTCAACTTTTTCGTCGAACCCAGCACCCGCACCCGCACCTCCTTTGAGCTGGCGGCGATGCGCCTGAGCGCGGACGTGATCAACATTTCCGCGAGCAGTTCGAGCCTCGTCAAAGGCGAAACGCTCAAGGACACGGCGCTCGTGCTCCAAGCCAACAACGTGGACATGATCGTGTTGCGTCATTCCTCCGCCGGGGCCGCGCAATTCCTGGCCGAGCGTCTCGCTTCCAGCATCATCAATGCGGGCGATGGCGCGCATGAACACCCGACCCAGGCGCTCCTTGACCTGTTCACCATCCGCGAAAAACGCGGGCGCATCGACGGTCTGCACGTTGCCATCGTCGGCGACATCCTCTTCAGCCGCGTGGCCCGCTCGAACATCTGGGGCCTGCTCAAGCTCGGCGCGAAGGTGACGCTGGTCGGCCCGACGACGCTGGTGCCCCGCGCCTTCGAGCGGATGGGCGTGTCCGTGGTCCGGCGCATCGACGACGTGCTCGAACACGTCGATGTCATCAACCTGCTGCGCATCCAGCACGAACGCCAGCGGCGCGCGTATTTCCCCGGGCTGGGCGAGTACATCAGCCTGTTCGGCTTGACCCGCGAACGCGCCGCGCGTCTGCGGCCTGACTGCCTCATCATGCACCCCGGACCCATCAATCGCGGCGTGGAAATCGACAGCGACGTGGCCGACGATCCCCGTCACAGCGTCATCCTCGACCAAGTGACCAACGGCCTCGCCGTGCGGATGGCTGCGCTTTATCTCTGCGCCGGGAGGGAGCCGCAGTTGTGAGCACGCCCAGCCAGACAACGGTCATCCGGGGCGGCAGGGTCATCGACCCAGCCAACGGCGTGGACGAAGTGAGGTCCGTGTATTTGCGCGACGGTTGCATCGTCGCCGCCGAGGGGCCGGAAGACGGTTTCGAGGTCATCGACGCGACGGGGCTGGTCGTCGCGCCCGGGTTGATCGACCTGCACGTCCACCTGCGCGAGCCGGGGCAATCCGCCAAGGAAACCATCGAGACCGGCGCACGGGCGGCGGCGGCGGGTGGGTTCACGTCGGTCGTGTGCATGCCCAACACCAGCCCGACGGCAGACAACCCGGCGACGATCTCGTGGATCGTGGAACGGGCGCGCCAGAAGGCGTGCGTCAACGTGTTCCCAACCGGCGCGATTACGAAGGGTCTCGCCGGTGAGGAACTCGCCCCCGTGGGGGCGATGGTACAGGCCGGGGTCGTCGCCATCACCGACGACGGCCACTGCGTGCAGAACCACGAGTTGATGCGCCGGGCGGTGGAATACGCGCGGATGTTCGACCTGCCGGTGTTCGACCATTGCCAGGATTACAGCCTCGTGGGCGACGGCGTCATGCACGAGGGCTACTGGAGCACGGTGCTGGGCCTGCCCGGCTGGCCGGCGGCGGGCGAGGAGTTGATCGTGGCGCGCAACGTCCTGCTGGCGGATTTGTGCGGCTCGCCGATCCATTGCCAGCACCTGAGCTGCGCGGGCAGCGTGCGGCAGGTGCGCGACGCTCGGAAACGCGGCGTCAAGATCAGCGGCGAGGTGTGCGCGCACCACATTGCCTTGACGGACGAGACGGTGTGCGGGTTCGACACAAACTACAAGATGAACCCTCCGCTCCGTGCCCAGGCGGACATCGACGCCCTGATCGAAGGCATCGCCGACGGCACGATCACCATCCTTGCCAGCGACCACGCGCCGCACGGCACCGTGGAGAAAGAGGTCGAGTTCGACCGCGCGCCGTTCGGAATTTTAGGGTTGGAAACGGAGTTCGGCCTGTTCCATCACATTCTGGTCGAGCAGCGGCACGCCATCGGTTTGCCGCGCCTGATCGAACTGTTGACGATCAACCCCGCCCGGCTGCTGAAACTGGACCGGGGCACGCTCTCCGTGGGCCGACCAGCGGACGTGACGCTGATCGACCCGGGCCTGGAGTGGACCGTCCAACCGGAAAAATCCGCCTCCCGCTCGCGGAACACGCCGTTCGGCGGCTGGCAACTCAAGGGACGCGCCGTGCGGACCATCGTCTCGGGCCGGACCGTCTGGGCGCTTTAACCTGCCGCGCTACCGACAGGAACACACAAAATGGTGCCCTTTCGTGAGGAGCACCGTCCAAAAGGACGCGCACCCGCTTCAGTGGCCCGGCGTCGGGGTCGGCGTGGGAGCGGACAGCGGATGCGTGCGCAGAAACTCGATCTGGTCGCGCTGCTGTTTCAGGTAGATGGCCTCCTGGGCGGCACGGGAAGCATCATCCGCCGCGTTGGCAGCGGTCGCGCGCTTGATGACCGCCGCCGCGATGTCGAGGTCGTTCGTGACCTGTGTTTTCTTGATGTCGAACTCGTTGATGCCGTCGTTCACGTGCATGGTGTCGCCGTTGTCCTTGAGCATTTTGACCGGCGTGCCGGCAATGATTCCCGCGATGCCCGCCTTGAGTCGGACGCTGATATCCTCGGTCACATAGTACACACCTTCGGGCGCGTACCGATGGACGTAGGGCGTCGGCGTGGGTACCGGCGTCGGCGTGGGCACCGGCGTTGGGGTAGGTTTCGGCGTCGGCGTGGGCCGCGGGGTCGGCACCGGCGTGGGCGGTGGCGGCGGTGGCGGCGGCTTGCTGCACGAGGCGGCCAACGTCAACACGACTGCTGCAACCGAAACGCGTGCCAGCGCGAGCAAACGACCCGGACGAATCATCATGGGGAAGAACTTCTGCATCACAGGGGACATTAAGCAGGGAATGAGCAGTCGGCCAAGTGAAGAGTTCCTTCGTACAAAGCCCGACCGATGATTGCCCCGTAGAGTTTCGGGCGGCTGGCGAGTTGACGCACGTCTTCAAGTGTCGTCACGCCGCCGCTGGCGACGAGCGGACAATCGAGCCGGGCGAGCAGCGCGTCGAGTTCCGCGAAGTTCGGCCCGGCGAGCATCCCGTCGGTGGCGATATCGGTGTAGATGATCGCCCCGACGCCTGCCGCCTGCGCTTCCAGCGCCAAATCGACCGACCGGCGGCCCGCCGATTCCGTCCAGCCCTTGACTGCCACCAGGCCGTCTCGCGCGTCGATGCCGACCACAACCCGCTCCGAGCCAAAGAGTTTTACCAGTTGCGCCACGAAATCCATCGACTCCGCCGCGCGCGTGCCAATCACCACCCGCGCGACACCCAGGTCTAGCGCCGCCCGCACCGTTGCCTCGTCGCGCAGCCCGCCGCCCAGTTCGCATGGAATGGTGATCGCCCCGATGATCGCCCGCAACGCCGCCCGGTTCGCCTCGCCGGAACGCCCCGAGAACGCGGCGTCGAGGTCTACGACGTGCAAAAAATCCCCGCCTTCCTGCTCCCAACGCCGGGCAAGCGCCCCCGGGTCGTCGGAATACACGATTTTTTCTTCGGGTTTTCCCTGACGCAGACGGACCACTTGGCCGTCCATCAGGTCGATGGCGGGGAGCAAGAGCATAAGCGAACGCCCAAGCGGTAAGGCGCGAACCAGAAGTTCAGCGGGATCGCGCCGCCGTCAATGCACCACTTTGTCCGGCGGCTGATGACTGTTCGCCTCGCGGTAGGCCGAAGGACTCAGCCCGGTGATCTTGCGGAACTGCTTGTTGAAATGCTGCACGTCGGGCAGACCGGCTTCGGCGGCGATGTGCGTGACGGAGGCACGGGTGGTCACGAGCAGATGACAAGCGAGTTCGATGCGCCGCACGAGGATGAAATGCGGCATCGTCATCCCGTAGCGATGGCGGAAAGCCCGGGCAAGGTAGTTCTGGCTCAGACGCACTTCCTCGGAGAGTTCGGGCACGGAAAGCGGGTCTTTGAGCCGCGTGTCCACCAGATCGACAAAGGCTTGCACCGCCGTCAGGACCTTGGAAGAGGACAGGTCAGCGAGTTCCTCTTCGGGTTCGAGCAGCGCGAGGGTAAGGATCACTTCCTGCAACCCGGCGGACGCCGCCGCCAGGGCCAGCGCACGCTTGCGCGAATCGGCGTGGGCAGCGCGGCGGTAGAGGTCCGTGATCCATAGGATGCGCTGGCGAATCGGCTCGGACCCGCCGCCCAGGCGCAAGTGCAGCGGCAGCCGCAACAGG
The DNA here is from genome assembly GCA_964236475.1 of uncultured Chthoniobacterales bacterium. Taxonomy (GTDB): domain Bacteria; phylum Verrucomicrobiota; class Verrucomicrobiia; order Chthoniobacterales; family SZAS-18; genus CAHJWO01. Next base: position 8,705 of record CAXSED010000042.1, on the reverse strand, counting down.
TGAGTCTCCTCGCAGCCCGTCGTGTCCACATGGCGAAAGCGAATACAGAGGTGCGACCCGTCGCCTGTCAGGTCATGGAGCGAATCGACTCCCGCAGGCGTCAGCGTCAGGTCGCCGGCACGCAGCTCGAAGCGTTGCTGACCGATGTGCAGCGCGCCCTCGTAAGCATGGTGGTGCAGCGCGATGGATTCTTCCGAGCGGCAGACGTGGCCCCGGTTTTTCCCGGACACGGGGTACAGACCGGCAGAAAGAATGTCTGGCCGGTGGAGGACCGACCAGGGGAGGGTGACGCGTTGCTCAGACATGCTGGTGGTGGACTTATACCACCAACTGTCAATATGACCTAGGAAAATCCCATCAGGCGGTATTCTCCTAGTGTTGAATAGACGCCACAAAGTTGCGCAGCATGGCCAGGCCGGCCTCCTGGCTCTTCTCGGGATGGAACTGCACGCCCATGGTGTTTCCCTCCTCGATGGCCGCCGCGAAGGGCGCACCGTAGTCGGCGGTTGCCGCGACGACGTGACGATCCTCGGGATCCGGGTAATAGGAATGCACGAAGTACACGTGCGCCCCCTCTGCCAGCCCGCGCCACAGGCGGGCCTCCGGCTGCGTGAATTGCAGGGAGTTCCAGCCGATCTGGGGCACCTTCAGGCCGGGTGCGGCGAACCGTTTCACCTGGCCGGGGAAGCGTCCGAACCCGGCGACCCCCGGCGTTTCCTCGCTGGCGTCAAAAAGGAGCTGGTAACCCAGGCACACGCCTAGGAAAGGCCGGTCGGCCTGGAGCCAGTTGGCGATGGGTTCCCACAGGCCGCGCTGCTGGAGTTGGTGCGCGCAATCGCCGAACGCCCCGACGCCCGGCAGCACGACGGCGTCCATTTCTTCGAGGCGTTCCGGCGTGGCGAGCATTTCCACGCATGCGCCGATCTTGGCGAGGGCGTTGCTGACGCTGCGCAGGTTGCCGCTGCCGTAGTCGATCAGGCCGAGAAGAGGCGCTTGCATAAGAATATTATCGTAGGTTCGGCGCGGCGGTTGAGACAAAAGTCCACCGACGCAGCGAACATCGTGTCTCTGGGGCTAATTGGCCGGGCCGGAAACAAACCCCGGCGCGCTGGCCAACGCGAGGAAACGTTGAACCTTGCACTCCGGCCCGACCGACAGATCAAGGGCGCGGGCCACTGGAAGTTGGTCGTGAAAGAGCACTCCGGGACCGGCGGTGTTTCTGGTTTCCTGCGGCGTCAGGCAAAGCAGAACGGCGGCAAGAAAGTGGGGTCTTATCGGTCAGAGCGTCCCTTTGGTGCTCGGCACCCCGGTCACGCGCCCGTCCAACCGGCAGGCTTGATCCACAGCCTTTGCTAACCCCTTGAAAAGGGCCTCCGCAAAGTGGTGCGCGTCGCGTCCGTAGAGGATTTCAACGTGCAGGTTCACCCCGGCGTGGACACTGAACCCGCGCAGAAATTCCTCCACCAACTGCAACGGAAACCCCCGCCCGGCCATCAACGCCGCCGCCGGACCCGCGCTCGCGGGCAGCCGGTATTCGAGAAACGGACGCCCGCTGAAATCAACGACCACCCGCGCCAGCGTTTCGTCCATCGGCACGTACACACTGCCGTAGCGGGCCACGCCACGCTTGTCGCCCAGGGCGCGCGTAAACGCCTGCCCGAGTGTGATGCCCACGTCCTCGACCGTGTGGTGGCTGTCCACTGCGAGGTCGCCGGTGGCGTGCACCGTCAGGTTGACCAGGCTGTGCCGCGCAAACAGCGTCAGCATGTGGTCGAAAAACGGCAGGCCGGTTTCGATCTCGGCGCGCCCCTCACCGTCCACCGTCAGTTCGAGGACGATCTGGGTTTCGGCGGTGCGGCGTTCGACGGTGGCTTGGCGTGGCATGGCAGAAAGGATGAAGGATGAAGGATGAGGGATGAAAGCAGAATTTTAGGAACAGGTGTCTTCTCGTTCTGCCTTCATCCCTCATCCTTCATCCTTCATCCTTTTCTTCACCGTTCCAGTTCCTTGCGCAAGCTCGCGTGGAGCAGGCCCAGCACCACCAACGAAAAACCGATGAGCACCGCGCTGCTGACCACGTGGACGTTCACCTTCTGATGGAACACGTAGCGATACGTGCCGAAAAAGACGTTCAATTCGTTCTGCTTGCGTTCCTCGTTGCGATAATCCGACTGCTCCATCTCGGCCTTCGAGACGAGGTCGGTGATCTTCTGGTTGACGTAAATCTGCTCGGCGGGCACGCCCCGGCCCCGGTCGGGCAGCGCAAGCCGTTCCGACGGCAGGCGTTCCTCCATCTCGTCGATCTGGCGCAGGGCGGTATCGACCTCGGCAGGGCTGCCCGCCTCCAGGCCGGAGAGCATGGCCAGCAATTCCTTGTAGCGGTCCAGCCGGTCGCGCTGGATCGGACTGAGTTCCTTGCCCTGATTCTGAAGTTCCTCGTCGCGGTCGGCGAGCGCCTGAATCTTCTCTTGCAGACGCTCCTGCCGACCCGTCAGCGGATTGAGCTTAGCCTGTGCGACGACCAGCCCCTCGTAGCTCCAGCGCATCGGCATGAACTGGCAGATCAGCGGCACTTGCAGCTTGGAGCGCGACTCCGAACTGCCGCCCTTGTCGCCGTTGGGATGCTGCGCGATCCAACGGCGGAACGTGTAGATCACGTCGAGGTTGCGGTTCATGTCCTCGTACTTGATGAGCGCGCCGCCCATGATGATCTGCGGGATGAGGATCAGCGGCACGATGTTGACCGCCGTCTTGGCGTCGGCCACCAGCGAGGAAATCAGCAGCCCCAGCGCGACGCCGCAGAACGCCGTGAGCGACGTGTACCACAGGTACATCCAGAACATCCCCCGGATTTGTAGGGTGTAGTCGCCGATCAGCAGGAACAACACGCACTGGATCAGCGCAAACAGGCACAGCGTCAGCATCTTGGCTGCGATGTAGTACGGCAGGCGGATGCGCAGGTTGCGCTCGCGCTGGAGCACGATGCGGTCGCGAATGATGTCGTCCGCGCTGTTGGTCAGGCCCAGGAACATCGCCACCGTCACGGCCAGAAACAGGTAGATCGGGATATGGTAGCTCCCCGCGAAATCGTAGGTGCCGTTCTCGTTGTAACGCAGCACCATGGCGATCAGCGCGGCGAGCAGTGGGGCCTCGACGATGGTCGTGAGCACGTTGACCTTGTTGCGCAGCTTGCTCCAGAACGCGCGCCGCAGCAGCGTGCGTCCCTGCGTCCATTCCTCGCGCCAACGGATGCGCTGGAACCACAGCCGCTGCTGCGGCTCGGGGCCAGTGGGCGCGACCGTGGTCCGGGCGACCTCGCGCTTGAGCGGCACCTGCTTCACGTCCTGCAACAGGCGGTGGCTCTCGTACTTGTCTCGCCAGAACTCGGGCGAATACCGGCGCGCCGCGACGAGCTGGCCCCGGTTGTTTTCCTCGTAGATGATGTCGCCGCTCATGTCGCGCAGCGGTGTTTCGAGCACGTCGAAGATGAACTCCGGGCGCGTGATGCCGCAGGTCGCGCAGCCTTCCACGTCCATGCCGTGCTGCGCCTGGTTCTCGGCCTGCGCGAAGTAGGCCAACGCCTCCTTGGGCGTGCCGAAAAACACCAGCCGTCCGCCCTTGTCCAGCAACACGACCTTGCTGAACAACTCGAAAATCTTTGAGCTGGGCTGGTGGATCGTCACGAGCACGATCTTGTTGTGGCTCATGCTCTTGATGATGTCGACGACGTGCTCGCTGTCCTTGCTGGACAGGCCGCTCGTCGGCTCGTCGAAGAGGTAAATGTCGGCCATGCCGATCATGTCCAGGCCGATGTTGAGCCGCTTGCGTTCGCCGCCGCTGAGCGTCTTTTTCACCGTGCTGCCCACCAGCGAGCCCCGGCGTTCGTTGAGGCCGAGTTCAATCAATTTACTGTCGATACGCCGGGCGCGCTCCCGGCCCGAAAGGTGCGGCGAACGCAGGGCGGCGGCGAGCGTCAGGTTTTCCTCGATGGTGAGTTGTTCGTCGAAGGCGTCGTCCTGTGGGATGTAGGCGATGTAGCCACGCAGATCGTCGATGCCGTCGTAAAGTGAACGCCCGTTGAGCACGACGCCGCCGCTGTTGGGCCAGTTCTGCCCGGCCAACGTGCGCAACAGTGTGCTCTTGCCGCAGCCGCTGCTTCCCATCACGCAGACCATCTCGCCGCGCGTGACAGTGAAGGAAATGTTGTCGAGCGCGGTCTCGCCGGAGTGGAAACTGTGCCGCAAATCGCGCGCTTCGAGCACACGGATCACGTTGCGCTCCTCCTCGATCATGCGCTCGGCGAAGTTGCAGCGCAACACCTGGCCCACGTCGATGCGGATCAGGTCGCCATCCACCAGCCGCGCGGTGTGGCGCACCGGGGTGTCCCCGACGAGGATCGACCGGCTGGCCTGTAGCACTTCCAGTTGGCCGATCTTCTGGTCGTAATCACAGGAAATCTTGAGCAGCACGTCGCCGCCGGTGCCGGGCGAGAGCAGGATGTCGTCGGCGTCGAGCAGGCTCGGATTGTTGGAAACGAGATATTCGCTCTTGCTGGCAATCAGTTGGAACCGGCCCCCCAGCGCGCGGGCACGGCGGCGCAACTCGCTGAGCGGCAGTTCGCTGTGATTGGCGAAGAGGATACGATCCTCCAGCGTCGCCTCAACTTGCGCGCCGGATTTCAGTTCCACGCCGTTGAGCTGCGCCGGAACCCGTTTCAACGCGGTCACTAGCACTTTCAAGCCGAAACGCACCTCCAGCACGCTGTCCCGGGTGCGCCCCCGCTCGAAGCTGACCTCGTCGTCCTTGTTGATCGCCAAGTAAAGCTGCGGGACCGCGACGTTTTTCTTGGCGTTGAAATAACCGAGGAGTTCCTGGTACGCGATGACCCGCTCGCCAAGCACCACGCGCTGGCCCTCGTAGAGTCGGCCCAAATTTCCCCGGGCCAGCGGGCGGCCGTTGACCACCACCTGCGTCGAACACTGATTCTTGATCAGGATCAGGTCGTGGTAGCGATAAACGAAGAGCCGGTCCTCCGGGGGCAGGTCCTTGAGGAAAACATCCACCGCCGCCTTGTCAGAGCCGAAGGTCAGCGATTCCAGCGGCGATGGCCCCTTCTGGAACACACCGGATTCGGACACGTCCGGGGCGTTGAGTTGGTAAACGATGTCGATGGCTTGGGCGGTCATGCCGAGACCCGCCATGAATTTATAGAACGCGACGACCTGCTCGGCCTGCTGACCGGCCCGGCAGATCAGGTCCCAGAGCTGGATGCCCAGCAGGATTTTGCGGTCGGGCGTGAGTTGACCGTTGAGCTTGGCGGCCATTGCGTCGAGGTCCGGCTGCTCGTGGAGAGCCTGCCGGAACTCTTTTCTCAGCGCGGAATAAACGGCCTCGGGATAATCGTGCCGCAGGAAGCCGAGGCTGGAGTCGATTTCCTCCTCGATGATCTGGTCGTCGAGCTTGCTGAAACACGCCAGCACGCGGATGAGCAGCGGCAGCAGGTTCGGCCCTTCCGAAACATTGCGCGGACGGCGCAGCAACCGCCGGAAGAAATCGCGCGCTTTGCGCCGCACCCGGTAGCTCCAGGGCATCGCGCCGCGAATCGCCCGGCTGACCGACCCGGTGGCACCCGCGCCGGGTGCTGGCGGGGACGCAGCGGGCGGTGGGACGGGAGGCGGAGCGGGGAGTGGAGCGGTCGGCGGCATGGCGGGTCGAACTGCCAACCGTCAACTTACCTTATCAACTGTCAGCAGGCACCGATTTTCTTTCGGATCGCTCCGCGGAACAAAATAAACCCATCGAAGGGCCTGTCTCCATTCATGGAAAAACAGAACGAACCAGCAAACTAAATTCCCTTCCCGACCTCCGCGAGTTGATGCTCCTCCTGTCCTTCTTCCACCGGGGCAAACCCTCGCCGCAGCACGTTCTCCGTCACCACGCGCGGGAACACGAAATTGAGCAGGTAGTCGCGCCCACCCGCCTTCGTCCCGCCGCCGGACATCTTGAACCCGCCGAATGGATGCCGCGCCACGATAGCCCCGGTGATCGTGCGGTTGATGTACAGGTTACCGACCACGAGTTCACGTTTGACCCGCTCGATGTTCGCCGGGCTGCGGGAATACAATCCGCCCGTCAGCGCGAACTCGGTGTCGTTCGCCAACCGGATGGCCTCGTCCAAATCCTTTGCCTTCAACACCGCCAGCACCGGGCCGAAAATCTCCTCGTGGGCGATGCGGGCGTCGTGCGGCACCTCGGCGAAGATCGTCGGGCCGACGAAATACCCGTTGCCTTCCGGCACCTTGCCCTCGAACGCCAAACGCGACTCCGTCTTGCCGAGCGCGACATATTTCTTGATGCGCTCATGCGCATCGGCATCCACGACCGGCCCGACGATGGTCGCCGGTTCCTCGGGAAAGCCGACTTTCAGATTGGACGTGGCTTCCACCAAGCGGTCCACGAAACGATCATAGCAAGCCTCCAGCACGATCAGCCGGGACAAGGCAGAGCACTTCTGCCCCTGATAACCGAAAGCCGAATATAACGCGCCGAGCACCGCCTCGTCGAGATCGGCGTCCTCGTCGATGATGAGCGCATTCTTGCCACCCATCTCGCAGACCACTTTTTTCAGTCCGGCTTGGCCGGGCCGGGTGCGGCCACCCGCTTCCCAGATTTTGAGGCCGACTTCCTTCGAGCCGGTAAACGCGATGAAATCAATCTTCGCATGGTTGACGAGAAATTCGCCGACCTCCTCACCCAGCCCGGTGAGCAGGTTCAACACGCCCGGCGGCAGCCCGGCGCGCTGGGCAAGATCCATGAAGCGCGCCGCCGTGATGCTCGACTGCTCGGCGGGTTTCATCACCACGGTATTGCCCGAAACGAGCGCGGCGACCGTCATGCCGCAAAGAATCGCCAGCGGGAAATTCCACGGCGCGATGACTAGCCCCACCCCGCGCGGCACGTACTCCTGAAAACTGTTTTCGCCGGGCACGGCGAACGTCGTCTGCGCGCGGCCAAGCTGGCGCATCTCCGCCGCGTAGAAATCGCAGAAGTCGATGGCCTCGGCGATGTCGCCGTCCGCCTCCACCCAGGCTTTACCGACCTCGTAGACTTCCAGCGCGCCGAGCTTAAAACGTTCGGCGCGCATCAGGTCGGCCATCTTTTCGAGGATCGCCGCGCGCTGGTCAACCGGCGTCGCCCTCCAGCCCGGCGCGGCAGCCACGGCGGCATCGACGGCGGCCTGCGCCTGTTCGACGGTCGCCGCCACGACGCGGCCCAGTTTTTCCTCTGGCTTGGCCGGATTGACCGATTCGATCCATTGGTCGCCCGTCACGTTCTTGCCACCGATGACCAAGGGGTAATCCTTGCCGAAACCGGCGCGTTCCGCCGCGAGGGCTTCGCGCATCTGGCGGCGGGTGTCTTCGAGCGTGAAATCGGCGGGGGCAACGTTGGCGAAAGGCTTCTTCATGGGAAGGGGTTCGAGAGGGGATTCGTCTTCCAAAGCGGGAGGCAGGAGCTCGACGCTGTCGGACGGGATTTCGGATTGGAGAATGGGCGCGGGTTCGTCGAGCGTGCAGAGGTCGAGCGGATCACGCAGCAGGTCTTTGGAGGCGGTCTGCGTGGTAAACTTGGCCTTGAGGAACCCTTCGTTGGACGTGTTTTCCAAAAGACGGCGCACGAGGTAAGCCATGCCAGGCAGCATCTCGCCGACGGGGCAATACTCGCGGACCCGGTGACCCAGTTGAACCAGCGCCTTTTTGATCGGCTCGGCCATCCCGTAAAGCATCTGAATTTCGTAAGCGTGCGGGTCCAGCCCGGCCTTCTCCGCGCACGCAATCAGGTGCGCCATGCTGCGCACGTTATGCGTGCCGAACGCCGAATAAATCTGCTCGTGCGCTTCGAGCATCCGGCGGGACAGCCGCTCGTAGTTGGCGTCGCTCTGCGGCTTCTTGAGGTAGACCGGGATCGGCCAGCCGCGCTGCCGGGCCATCACCGTTTCAAAGTCCCAGTACGCGCCCTTTACCAGACGGATCGTGATCCGGCGATCCCGCACTTTGGCCCAAGCGATGAGACGTTCGATGTCGTCGGGCGAATCGCGCAGGTACGCCTGAATGACGATCCCGGCGTCGTGGTAATCCGTGAATTCCGGCTCATCCAACAGACTCTCGAACAGGTCCAAAGTCAGATTCTTGAGACCGTAGTTCTCCATGTCCAGATTGATGAACACGCCAAGTTCCTTCGCACGGCGGAACAACGGACGCAGCCGTTCCTTGAGATGCTCCACGGCTCCTTCGGGGTCCGCCGGGTGAATCTGCGAATACAGCGCGGAAATCTTGACCGACACGTTGACCTTCGGCATGTGGCGAACACCGCCGCCTTCGAGTTGTTCGGAATGTTCCCAATGCTTCGCCTCGGCGGCAAGGCTCTCGATCAGTTCGAGATACCGATGGAAATATTCCTCGGACTCCTTCTCGCTGACTACCGCTTCGCCGAGAATGTCCACCGTGAAACCCACGCCGCGCGACCGGATTTTTTTGAGCACCGGCACGGCTTCCGCCCCCGTGCGTCCGGTGATGAACTGCCGGGCCATGCCGCCCACGCTCTTCTTGACCGTTGGCCCGACGAGCCAGGGGGTCAGCCGCGACATGTTCAGCCCGAAGCGCAACGGCCCGGCGAGGCCGACCTCGTTGCCCTTGAAATATTCCTGC
>CAXSED010000041.1:19768-32874 GCA_964236475.1 uncultured Chthoniobacterales bacterium | reverse complement strand
TTGAAAGCGAGGCTGTTGAGCTTGCCGAAAAGGGTGGTGCGTTTGAAATCAGGCATGACGTGGAATGAGTGGTGAGTGGATGGGGTAAAAGATCAGTTGAGCGACGGATCAATGAGTAAATCGTCCGCGTCGCTGGTGGGTTTGCGGGTGTTGACCCAGGTCGTCCAGCCGAGGAAGCCACCGTTGCCCAACTGGGTGGTGGGCACTTCGTTGGCGAGCAGAATGAACTGCGCGTCCCAGAAGAGTTCGTCGCCGCAATAGTTGCGAATCCACGTCTTGAGCCGCTTGAACGCCCCCCCGTTGGGCAGCATCCGCTTGAGGTCGGCCAGGGTCATCGGACCGAAGCGCAGGCGGAACTTCGTTTGCACCTGCCAGACGCGGCTGCCGACGATGATCGTCGAACCCATCAACCCCGTGGACCGCGACTCGCCCAGGCGGCAAGCATCGGTCTCGGGCACGGTGATCCACTGGCCGGTGAACGGCTCGATCTTCACCGGGATGCCGAAGTATTCGTTGAGGATCGCGGACAGTCCCTCGGCATTCTTGGTCTGCGCGCCGAGTCGCCCCGAAAAGTACAGCTTCGCGGCGTCGTCCACCTCGTCCCGCTTTTGCACCGCAGGTGTGCCCAGGCCGATGAAACTGCCGATGTAGTCCGTGAACCGCCGCCCGGTGGGCCGATCCAGATCCACACTCTTCTGGTGGACCGCCCAGGCGCGGTAGAACAGCGAGAGCGCGCGGTGATGAAACACGTTCAGGAACGCGACTAGCGTCGGGTCGTGGAACTGGTTGATGCGCTCCAGCGCGTACTCGGTGATATGCAGCGGCAGCGGGCCGTTCGGGCCGAGCAGACCGAGGAAGTTGACGGTCAGCTTGCCCGGTTTGTCCGGGTCGGGCGGCACGAAGCCGCGCACCGTCGAGGGGGCGAAACTCAGGTCCGGCTCCTGCCGGAGACGGACGCGGTCGTCGCGTGGGCGCAGGCTTTTGCCCAGGTTCATCGTGGGGTCGAGCGCATGGAGACGGCGCATCGCCAGGTAGAAGCCGAACGCGTGCGGCTCCTCCTTGAGCTTTTCCAGAAAGGTATCGACGGGCTTATCCATGACGCCAGGGAAGTCAGAGCACGTCGCGCGTGCCGGGGTGCGCCGCCCAACGCTTGATCTCGCCGCGTTCGCTGCGCAGCACGGTTTCGGTGAACGAATTGATCGAAACGTACTTGGCAAAAAAGCGTTCCAGCACCGCACCGAACAAAAACGCGCTGTTGCCGCTGAACTCGGCCTCGCGCACCTCGACGGTGATCTCCAATCCGCGCGCGAAGGCAATCGGCCCCGGCGTCAGCACGCGGCGGATGATCGGTTTGCTGGTGACACTCGCCAGCGCGTTGATGATCTTCTTGATGCTGGCGTTGGTCTGCGAATTGTTCGGGTGCTCGGCGTAGAGCCGCATGACTTCCCGCAACGCCGCCGCACCCTCCTCCGGGTTGTTGTCCACCAGCGAGAGGTAGTTGAGCGAAAGGTGGCTAATGATGCGCCAGCTCAGCTCACCCTCGGCCATGGACGGGATCGGCTCGGTCGGCGAGGTCAGCGCGTGGGTGGCGACCAGCGGCGCGTTCGTGTCCAGGTGGAAATCCGTCTTGCCGACGCCGACAGGCAACTGGATGGGCAGATGCCGGTTCGTACACAGCGCCGTGATGGAAAGTTGCTGGAGATCGGGGTTGTACGGGGCGTTGTTGCCGTCCACCAGGGAGAGATACACCTCGGAGCCGGGATAGCGGACGGTGCCCTGTTGGATCTCGCGTTGGGACAAGGTGCGCGGCACGCGGTTGAGCGTAAAATAAGCGCGCGAATTGAGGTCGCGGTCGTAATTGAAATAGAACGGCGTGAACTTGTACGTCTCGTCGGGCGAACTACCGATTCCTTCTACCCGGAGCAGATCGAACACCTCGAACTCGACCATGCGCGTCTTGTCGGCGACGACTTGGTATTCGGAAAAACGGTCGGAAAGCGCGATGCGGTCGATGCGCTTCTGGAACAGGTTGATAGCCGGGGTGCAAAACAGGCCGAACATGCCTTCGTCCACCCGGTTCTCCAACTGCATGTCGTTGTTGTCGAGCAGGATAAGCACGTCGAACTCGTTGCCCGCCATCCGCGTGACCGCCTCGTTCATCCCGAGCAGCTTGAAAAAGAGGAAACGTTGCGGGAAAACGAAGTATTCACGCAGCAGCCGGTAGCCCTCGAAACTCCGGGGAGCCACCGGCAACAGCGCCTCGTTTTCGGCAAATCCCATCGGGCGCAGCCCGGGGCCATCGACGACCACCGTTTGCCGCTGCTTGCCCGTGCCCGATTGCAGGACGATCTTGTACCCGTGGGCGAGAATCTGCTCGTGCAGCCGGAAAGGCAATTCGCTGCCGCCGCGCAGGTAAATCTCCAGATCGTTGAGCCGGAGGTCTTTCATCGGCACGGCGGCGGTGATCTCGAACCGCAGGCGCAGGACGGCTTTTGGCCGCAGGTGGTTGGGCAGCTCAAACGCGCCGATCTCGCGGGTGGTGTAGACGGCCTCCTTGATGCGCAGCGGCCACAACGTCACGTCGTGCGCGGTGCGAAACTGCGCGGGCACGCTGGCCCCCCGCCCCAGGTTCCCGCGCAGCAGGGTGCCGCGCGGAATGGGGTAGCCGGTGGCCAGCCCGGCCTCGGTTGGCTCCGGCTCAAACCCGGCGATCAGCATCGAAGGTGTCGGCGAGAGGTAATGCGGGAAGACCGATTCGAGCAACGCCTGGGTCAGACGTGGAAATTCCGCGTCGAACTTCGTCTGGATGCGCGCGGTCAGGTACGCGAAACCTTCCATCAACCGCTCGACAAACGGGTCAGGACAGACCTCGTGGCCGCTCGGGTCCACGCCGAGGCGACCGGCGATCTTCGGAAACTCGCGCGCAAACTCCGCCGCCATTTGGCGGACGTGGGTCAACTCCGAGTTGTAGTGTTGGAGCAGACGTTCGCGCACGGAAAGGACTAGAGGGTTTTCATCTCGCCTGTTTCCAGGTCGATTTTGGTTTTGATCATGAACTCCTCCGGCATGGGCCGCGCCCAGAGGTCGCCACGGATTTCGATGACCAATTCGTTCTTGGCTCTGCTGGTGGTGTCTTCCTTCAGTTCCACGACCAGGCTGCCGGGGTCGATGCGCGGCTCGAACGCCTCGATGGCCTGGGTGATGTCCTGTTCGAGCCTGCCACCGCTGACACTGTCGGCCAGCCGTCCACACAGGCTGCGGATACCGAAGTTCAGCGTGGAGGTCCGCACGTCGGGATAGAATTGCAGGTCCTCGTTTTCCAGGTGGCGGCTGGCGCTCAGCAGCCAGCGGATGTCGCGCAACACGCCCACCCGGTAGCGCGAAATCGACACCACCCGGTCCATACTGGATTCCTCCTTCTTTTCCGGGGCATTATCCGTCAGCCGGTCCAGCAGACACGGCTGAATTTTCTCCATGGTGGCTAGCTCGGCCATAAGATTGGAGAGAACGCCCTCGTCGAGGAAGAAACGAAAGCCGCACCCCTTTAGATGTCGCCCGCTTCGGGGACCGCCGGTTGCTCGCCCGGCAGGACCTTAAAAAGATCGGCCGCCGTCACCTGCACCTCAGGATGGGTGAAACGCACGAGCTTGACCTCCCCGAGATCGAAGTCCGCCGTGCTGGCCGCGAGCACGCGGTGCCCGCTGCCAAGATAAAAATTTTCCGCTTTTTCCGCCCACTCGGTCTTACGGGCAAGCTGAATCTGCGGGTCCGCGCTCTTTTCAGAACCCTGGTATCGCACCGGGATGTACCCGGTAGCACGGCCTTCGTTGAGCCATTCGAAATCTGCCGGCGCCCAGATGGCATCCATCAGATGAGTGCGCGGTCGCAGGTTGATTTCGCGGACGTGCTCGAAGGGAACCCAATAGTATTTTCCTTCGATGTAAGCTTCCAGCAACGGCCCGAATCGGGAATCGGCGTCGGCGAGCCATTCCACTGCTTCTCCGTTGAGCACCGCAGGCGTGGCCGGTGCAGTTTCCAAGGCCTTGGCCTGGCTGGCTGCCGCCGCTTCCCAGTTGCCTTCCAACCCGAGCCGAAACGCCTCGACCAGATTGCCCACCCATTCGGGCGGCTTGCCGAATAGCGTCGGCGGCTTCTTCCCGGCGTAGACCGCCGCACGGTCGGCTTCGCAGGCTAACAACTTCTCGCAGACACCCACCCACATCGTGGATTCGATGTCGAGATCACCCACCAGTTTGAGCTGGGTCTGTGCGCCATCCCAATTCCCCTCGATACAATAGAGCTGGAAAAGGACACTCCGGTGCTTGCCGTCACTGGGCGATTTGCGCACCGCTTCTTTGGTTGCGGCGAGCGCTTCGTCGAGACGGCCTTGCTTGAGAGCTTCCGAAGTGTCCATAAACCAGTTCAGTCACAGGATCAGAGTTCCCTGTGGTTGACCGTTGTTACGTGGCCTTCATGGTCGTCATGTCGTAGGTCTTCTCGATCTTCGTGGCCTGGCTGCCATCCATGCCGCTGGTGGGCAGGTATTTCCACGAAATCTTGCCGAAGGCGAGCGAGACGCTCTCGGTCGGCACGCCGTCGCCGCCCGCACCCACGGAGATGGACGACACGAGCACGCCACTCATGGTGTAAGTCATGTAGACTTCCTGCTTGCCTTCGCCAGCGCGAGTCAGGTCGACGGTGACCGTCGGGGTCGTCTTGCCGGTGACGCAATTGAAGGTCAGCGGCACGGATGCCTTGTCCATGTGCTTGACGAAGGAAAAGTCCGAGATGCTCGCGCGGCCCGACGAACGGGAACCGGCCGAAACGGTGGACTCGTTGATGGCCATGGCCGCGCCGTGGCTGTAGCTAAGGACCTCGATCCAGCCTTTGTGATCGGCGGTGGTGACTTCTCCGGGGATGTCGGAGAAAAGGATGTACGTATCGCTAGGCATAACTGTGTGATTCTTTCTGTGTGGGTTGGTGCGCCTTGGAGTGGGACCCGCCAGCCCGGCAGCGCGGACCGGACCGGCAGGAATCTATCTCTAACCGCCACCCTTGACCGAGGGCAGCTTGGAAACCATGCGCAGGGACACCGTCAACCCTTCGAGTTGATAGTGCGGGCGCAGCCAGAACTGCGAGGTGTAGTAACCAGGGTTACCGGGCACTTCCTGAATCTTGACCTGGGCTTCCGCCAACGGATATTTGGCTTTGGTCTCCTCGCTGGCCGAAGAGTCAACGGTGTACTGGTTGATCCAGTTGTTGAGCCACTTTTCCATCTCGTCACGCTCCTTGAACGAGCCGATTTTGTCGCGGACCATCGTCTTGAGATAATGCGCGAAGCGGCAGGTGGCGAACATGTACGGCATGCGGGCCGACATGTTGGCGTTGGCAGTGGCGTCAGCGTCCTCGTACTCGGCGGGTTTCTGGAGGGATTGCGCACCCATGAACACGGCGTAATCCGTGTTCTTCCAGTGCGAGAGCGGGATAAAGCCGTTCTTGGCCAACTCGGATTCGCGCCGGTCAGTGATGGCGATTTCCGTCGGGCACTTCATGTCCACACCGCCATCGTCGGTCGGGAAGGTGTGGCAGGGCAAGCCCTCCACCATGCCGCCGCTCTCGGGACCACGGATGCGCGCGCACCAGCCGTACAGCTTGAAGGCGCGGGCGACGTTCACGCCCATGGCAAAAGCCGAATTAGACCAGACGTACTGGTCGTGCGAGCCGCCCTCGGTTTCCTCTTCAAAGGAAAACTCCTCGACGGGGTCGGTCTTCGAGCCGTAGGGCACGCGGGCCAGATAGCGCGGCATCGTCAGGCCGAGATAGCGTGCGTCGTCGCTCTTGCGCAGCGATTGCCACGGCGCGTATTCCGGGCTGCTGAAAATCTTGGTCAAGTCACGCGGATTGGAAAGCTCCTGCCAGGAGTCCATGTTCATCACGGTCGGCGCCGCCGCCGCGAAGAACGGGCAGTGGCCCGCCGCCGCGATCTTGGACATGCCGCTCAGGATGGCCACGTCGGGCGGGGTATGATCGAATTGGTAATCGCCGATCATGCAACCGTAAGGTTCGCCGTTGGGCGTGCCGAACTCCTCCTCGTAAAGCTTCTTGAAGAGCGGGCTTTGGTCCCACAACGCGCCGGGGAAGTTCTTGACCGTCTTGGCCAGGTCCTTCTTGGAAATGTTCATCACCCGGATTTTGAGCGTCTCGTCGGTTTCGGTGTTGAACACCAGGTGCTTCAATCCGCGCCAGCTTCCTTCCAAGGCTTTGAAATCCTCGTGGTGGATGATCTTGTTGACCTGTTCGGTCAGCTTCTTGTCGATCTCGGCGATGATAGCCTCGATGGACCGCACAGCGTCGCCCGAGATGAGGTTCGCCGAGGTCAACGCCTGCGAGGCCAGCGTGCGCACGGCGGCCTCGACGGCCGTTTTGCGTTCGTCGGAGCGGGGCTTGAACTCCTGCTGCAACATCGACTCGAACTCGCTCAGTCCGCCAATCGACGTTTCCGTCGTCTGGGCGGCTTTATCCTGCGTCATTTCTGCACTCATGGGAATTGGGGTCGGAAAAGGACTGCGAGATTGGGATTATTTGGCCGACGCGTCGCCGGGCTTTGCGTTGGCCGCGAGCGTTTGGAGGAGCGTGTTGTCGCCCAGCACCTTGCTGATGAGGTCTTCCGCACCCGACTTGCCGTCCATGTAGGAAAGCAAATTAGAGAGTTCCGTGCGGGCTTCCAGGAGCTTGTCAAGACCCGCGACCTTCTTGGCGACGGCGGCAGGCGAGAAATCGTCCATGCTCTCGAAGGTGATGTCGACGCTGAGATTACCCTCTCCGGTCAGAGTGTTGGGCACCTGATAGGCGACGCGCGGCTTGATCGCTTTGAGGCGGTCCTCGAAGTTATCCATGTCGACGGACAGAAATTTCCGGTCTGCCACGGGGGCCAGGGCCTCCGCCGGTTTTCCGCTCAGATCGGACATGACGCCCAGCACGAACGGAAGCTGGACTTTCTTTTCCGCGCCGTAGGTTTCCAGATCGTATTCAATCTGGACGCGGGGAGCACGGTTGCGGGCGATGAACTTTTGGCTGCTGTTGCTTGCGGCTGGCATGAGTCAAAGATTGTGAAAACGCCCGTGAAAACGCAACTCTATTTCGAGCTGGTGCGTAAGATTTCTGCCGACTTGGCGTTTTTCGTCCGGTAGCTACTCCTGCGGTCCCACAAGCGTGTCAAGGGCACTCTTGCCGGAAGGGGTCAGATTATCCAGCAAAGCCAGAAAGTCCATGCCAATCAACTTATTAGCACGTTGCAGAAGAATCGGCACAGGGCTGGATGGTTCGTTCGCCGCGTAGAAGTCACAAATCTTTTCGATCATCTTGCGCACGTCCTCGACAGACTGGATTTCACCCGAAATCGCGGCCTTGGCCGTCTTGTCGACGACCGTTGTCTTGGTGGCGCTAGCGGAGGCGCCAGTGGTGATCTCCTGACCCGCAGGAGCAACCACCGCACCGCCGGTACCCTCAAAGAGGCGCACGCCTTTATCAAGCGCCTTGATGAGCGGGTCGAACGAGGGCGCGTTGTCTCGGCCTACGGTATCGACCAAGTAATCGTCCAAGGCATGCACCGAGTAGAGCACGCTTTTGAGTGCCTCAATGCCAGCGGCCACCTCCTCGGGGTTGGAGTTGGCGACGATCTCCGGCACCCGCGCCACGCCGACGCCTCCTTCCTTCGTGATGAGGTCAATCGTCACCGGCCCGAGACCCGGCGCGCTGAAGATCGGGGTGATGTTGAGCCGGTCGATGAACTTGACCGGGTCGCCGTAGCTGCCCGGCTCGACGGTCAACTGCGAGATGATGTTGACGCGCTGGGTAGGGTCTTTGTCATCAGGGTCGAGCTGGGGATAAACGGTGTCCCAGTATTGGCGCGTCATCCCGGCGAGGACTTCCATGCCCCGCGCCGCGCCCTGCATCCCGCCCGTCTGGCTCAAAGCCACCGTCCAGTAGACGGCAATCTGCAAATCCTTCGACTTCTTAAGGGCTTCCTCCGCCATTTTACGGATGGGCGGCCAGGAGGGTTCCTTGGCGGAATTCTCCTCGAACTGGTTGTCCGGCGTCCCCTGGATCATCACGGCCAGATCGTTTTGCACGATGTCGTAGGAAAGATCGACGCCGCTGGGGGCATCGGCAGAGATGGGTTCGAGTAGCGGGTCCATGAATCGGTCGAGAGACAAAATTTCGGGCGGATACCCGCCGCAGGCTCAGAGTCCGGCCACTTCGTGCAGGCGGTCTTCCTTGGCGGGCTTCATCTGGCGGACGGTTTTGTGGGTGGGATCATCCCCCGGCTGGCGGGCCGTTTTGAGCGGCGGGGTCGCTTTCTGGGTAGGCGGAGGCGGATTGGTCGCGCCGGGGGCCGGGGCAGCGGCGGGCGGCGACGGCGGCAGCTTGGTCGAAGGCGCCTTCTGGTCCTTGGGGATCTTGGCGCGCAGGGTGTCGATGACCTTGACCATGTCCTCTGGAGACACGCCAGCCACCTGCAAGTCGGAGGCAATGTGCTCCTTGGACTTCGCCTGCTCTTTGTTGGTCAGACCGAGGCTTTCGATGTAGCCGAAGAGGTTGTCGAAACCACGGATGGCCTTGTCCACGTCGGGGTATTTGCCGGGTTTCTCCACGAGGTAGGGCGCAAAACCGGCGGGATCGCCGGTCTGCTTCTCGGTGGTGTAGTCGGTGAACGCGGTGTTGAACGCCTCGCCGATGGGAGCCGCTTTTTCCTTCTCCTTGCCGTAAAGCTGCTCGAACGCGGTGAGGATCGACTGCACCTCCCGCTCGCTCATGCGATCCACGACCACGACGTAATCCGAGGGCACCAAGCGGCTGACGCCACGATTGATCGGCTGCAACAGGCCGTAGTTATCCTGGTCCTGGCCGTCCACGAGCTGGGCAAAAAGCGCGCGCTTGGAGTTGAGCGACAAGCGCTCCTGCTTGGCGGCCCGGCGGGGATGGATGCCCAGTTTCTTGAGTTCCTCCAACTGACCGGCGGTGACGGTGATGTCCACGGCCACGTCGAGTGGCTTCTGGTCGGGCAGCGCGCCGGAAAGGGCGGCGGCGGTGTCGATGGTCTGCGTGCCGCCACTGATCGGCTGGAGCGGGAAGCCATCGAAGCTGCCGAAGTCCGCGTCGTTGAAGTTGAGACCGGCGTTTCTTTGCGCGAAGTCGGCTCCGAGCGACGGATCCTGGAAGAGCGAGACACCCACCGCCTGATCGCGATTGACGGTGGCAAGGCCGCTGGTGGTGACGAAGTTGGCCACATCGTTGTTGCTGTACGTGTTGTCGTACCGGATGGGCGAGTTGCCGAAGTTGATGGAACTTAGCGCCACGAAGTTGAGGCCGTCATCGGTGCCGCCGCCGGTGCCACCCCGGGCGGCATCGGCATTGCGGGCGTGCAGGACGATGGTCCCGGCAGACACGTTGAGCGCGCCGTCGGCGGCGATGTCGCTCAGCGTGGCCGTGCCCTCGCCGACGTTGATCGAAACGGAGCCAAGCGAGTACAGGTTTTGGAGGTAGCCCATGTCAAAGCTGCCACCGTGAAACAGGGTCCGCTGGTTGGTCAGGAAAATCGTCGCGCTGGCCACAGCCGTGGGAGTGACGCCGGTGTGCGGGTCGTCCAAGGTGACGGTGCCGCTGTCGCTGCCGTAGCTAGTGCCGCGCAGGATCAACACGTCGCTCGCTTCCAGATCGAGGTTGCCCGCTCCGGCCACGGAGAAGTTCGAGCTGGCCTCGGCCAGAATCCGGCGTCCTTGCACGAGTAGCGAACCGCTGTCGACGGTCACGTTCTGGCGGAAATCGAGGTTGCCATGCCGGGTGGCATCGGAGTTCGTTTCATCGTTGGAAGCCGTCAAGACCGTCAGGCCGCCGCCCGGCCCGTTGACCGTCACCTGGCCGCCGTAGGTCTGGAGGCCGAGCGTCGCCACACGGCCACCGTTGATGATGACACCGCTGCCGTCCGTGGCCGTCAGGTTGGTCAGCGGGGTCACACCACCAACCGCGCCGTTGAAGGTCGTGGCGTTGGCGGTGGCGAGGGTGAGGGCAAAGGCACCATCGACGCCTGAGCCGAACGTGACCCCGTCCGCGCTGCTGATAAGCGACGTGTCCTGACCGAGCGTGACCGCGCCGGAATAACTCTGTGCGCCGGTGGTGGTAACGCTGCCGGCGTTGAGCGTGACCGGGCCGCCCAGCGTCGAGAGACTGGCGAGTGCGTTGCCCGGGCCGCTGCCGACTGCCGCGTTGAACGTCGTCGTGCCGCCGGTGTCCAGCGTCAGGGCGTGCGGACCGGCGACCGTCGAATTGAAGGTGAGCGCGCTGCCGCCCGAACTGGCGAGGACAGCGTCCGCTCCGAGCGTCGCCGGGGCGTTGTAAGTCTGCGCACCCGTGGTTTGCACGAGGACGTTCTGCGAACCCGCACCCGGCGCGTCGAAGGACACGGCGTCGTTGATCGTCACATCGCCGGCAACCCTGACCCCGGCGGTGTTGCCGGGCTGGCCGCGCAGGTCCATGGCAAACTGCGCCTGCCCGCCGGTCGGCCCGGAGGCGTCGGTGACGAGGCTGCCAATGGCTTTAGCCGAGCCGATCAGGCCGCCGAAGAGTTCGTCGCCCGCCGTGTTGAGCGTTAACGCGTGCAGGTTGGTGACGTTGTTGTTATCCACCGTCGAGAGGAACGCTAACCGGCCGCCGCCAGAGCTGGCGAGCACGGTGTCGGCGTGCAGGACTGCCGGGTCGTGGTACGTCTGCGCGCCGGTGGTCAGCACGCTCGGCGAGGCGTTCGTGCCGTTGAAGAAGAACCGCACGTTGCCCCCGGCGTTTTTAGGATCGGCGTCCGTGGTCAAGCTGGCCAGCGCACTCTGGTGACCGATCTGCCCGTTGAACAGTTCATCGCCCATGGAGTTGAGGCTCAGGGCAAAATGCCCATCGATCGTCGTGGCAAAGGTCAGCGTGCCACCGTTGTTGCTGGTGAGGGTCGTTCCGGTTTGCAGGAGGACCGCGTCGTTGTAAGTCTGTGCGCCGGTGGTCGTCACGGTCAGCGCGGCGGATGCGCCGGGAAGACCGAAGATCACCTGTCCCCCGGCGGAGTTCGCGTCGGTGGTCAGGCTGGCGAGCGGGGTCGTGCCGCCGACCGTGCCGCCGAAAACCTCGTTGCCGGACGTGTTGAGGGTCAGGGCAAACGGCCCGTCCACCGTGGAGGCGAAGGTCAGCGTGCCGCCGCCCGTGCTGGCGAGGACGGTGTCGGTCTGGAGCAGCGCGGCGTCGTGGTAGGTCTGCGCGCCCGTGGTCCGCACGCCCGGAGTCCCCGGCGTGCTACCGCCGATGTTGAAAACCACGCTGCCGCCGGAAACGTTCGCGGCGGGGTCGTCGGTGGTCAGGCTGGCGAGCGGCGCGGAGCTGCCGACCCGGCCATTGAAGGTTTCGTTGCCGACGGCGTTGATCGTCAACGCGCGCGGGGTCGCCAGGGCGTCGCTGTCCAACGTCGTCATAAAAGTAACGCCGCCGTTTGCCGCCGTGCTGGTGAGGACGGTGTCCGCCCCGAGGGTGGTCACCCCGCCGTAGGTTTGCAGCCCGGTCGTTGTGACGGTGCGTCCGTCGATGGCGACGGCACCGCCACCCTGCGTCGTCAGGCCAGCCAACGGGGTGCCGCCACCGACCGCGCCCTGGAACGTCGTCTGCCCGGCGGTGTCAGTGGTCAACGAAGCGGGACCGTCCACCGTCGACACAAAGGTCAGCGCGCCGCCGCCGGTGCTGGTGAGCGTGGTGCCAGCTTGCAGGACCACGGCGTCGTGATAGGTCTGGAAACCGGTGGTCGTTACGCTGGGTGTGCCGGTGGCGACGTTGAAGATCGTGTGCCCGCCGGAAATGTTCGCGGCAGGGTCGTCGGTGGTCAGGCTGGCGAGCGGGACGGAGCTGCCGACCTGGCCATCGAAGGTTTCGTTGCCCGCCGTGTTGAGTGTCAGGGCGCGCGGGGTCGCCGTCGCGTCGCTGTCCACCGTGGAGGCGAAGGTCAGCGTGCCGCCGCCCGTGCTGGCGAGCACGGTATCGGCGCGCAGGGTGGCCGCGTCGTGGTAGGTTTGGAAGCCGGTCGTCGTCACGCTCGGCGCGGCGCTCGTGCTGCCCGCGACATTGAAGACCACATGGCCGCCAGCCGTAGTCGCGGCGGGGTCGTCGGTGGTCAGGCTGGCAAGCGCGGTCGTGCCGCCGACCCGGCCATTGAAGACCTCGTTGCCCGCCGTGTTGAGCGTCAGGGCAAAGGGTCCGTCCACGGTCGAATTGAACGTGAGCGTGCCGCCGCCCGTGCTCGTGAGAACCGTGTTGCCGCCCAGGACGAACGCGGCGTTGTAGGTTTGCGCGCCGCTTGTGGTCAGAGTCGAGCCGGTGAACGCGATCGACCCGCCGCCGGTGGCATCGTTTGGCTCGATGGACAGCGTGCCGGGCAGGGTGATCGGCCCGCGGAAAGTCGCGGATGCGCCGCCAAGATCGAGCGTGCCCACGTTGATCGCCGCCGCGAGGGTGTCGGCCCCCACCCCGGCGCGCACAAACAGGTCGCTGCCGCCGTTGCCGACGATGCCCTGCGGCGAGTTGAAGAGGATCGACCCGCCGCCGGTGAACGCACTGCCCGCTGCTGGCAACGATGACGCGCTGACGAGAAAAGTGCTCGTGCCGAGCGTCGCCGGGCCGTTGTAGGTCTGGCTAAAGTTGTTGCCCAGCGTCAGGATGCCGGGACGGGTCAGGCTGGAGCCTTCGATGTTGAAAAGCACGGCGTCGTTGATCGTCACCGGACCGTTGACCACGACCCCGGCGGCATTCGCGCCCACGGTCATGTTGAACTGGGTTCCCTCGCCGGAAGCGCCCGCGTTATCCGTCGTCAGACCCGTGAGCGGGGTAACACCGCCGACGGCGCGGTTGAAAATCGTCAGGCCGCCGGTGTCGAGCGTCAGGGCAAACGCGCCGTTGACCGTGCCGTTGAAGACGAGCGCGCCGTCGGCACGGCTCGTCAGCACCGCGTTGGCGCCGAGGGTGGCCGCGTCGTTATAAGTCTGCGCGCCGGTCGTCGTCACGCTGCCGCCGTCGAGGAAGGT
>CAXSED010000041.1:0-19668 GCA_964236475.1 uncultured Chthoniobacterales bacterium | reverse complement strand
TGCGGCGTCGTAGCGTTGCTGTCGAGAGTCGAATCAAAAACGATGTCGCCGCCCGCCTTGCTCGTCAGCGTCGTCGCCGCGCCAAGCGCCACTCCGTCGTTATAAGTCTGCGCGCCGGTCGTCGTCACGCTGCCGCCGTCGAGGAAGGTGCCTTGGTCCTGCGGACCTTCGTTGTCGGTGGTCAGGCTGGCCAAGGCGTTGGCTGCTCCCACCGCGCCGCCGAAGACCGTCCGCCCGCTCGTGTTCACCGTCAACGCCTGCGGCGTCGTAGCGTTGCTGTCGAGAGTCGAATCAAAAACGATGTCGCCGCCCGACGTTGCGCCGCCGGTCGCCGCGCTCGTCAGCACCGCATCGGCCCCGAGGATCACCGCGTCGGCATAGGTCTGCGCGCCCGTGGCGCCCGCCACGCCGTTGTTCGCTGTCGTGACACCACCACCGATGATCGTACTGCCAGTCCCCACTCCGAGGTTACTGGTGGTCAAACTCGTGAGGGGGGTCGCTGCGCCGACCGCGCCGAGGAACGAGATCACCCCGCCCGTGCTGGCCGTCAGCCCGGAGAGGCCAAGCGGCGAGGAGCCATCCACGCTCTGATGGAACGTGATGTTCCCACTCCTGACGTCGGTGAACGTAGCGTTGCCCGCCAGCGTGAACGCGCCGTTGTAATCTTGGGCGCTCACGGGAGTCTGGCCGGGGACCGCCACACCGGTGCGCACGAACACCACGTTTCCGTCGTTCGCCGCGTTGAAGAACACCGGACCGTTGATCGTCAGCGCACCGGCGAGGTTGACCCCCGCGCCGCCCGCCGCGACCAGGGCCGGGGTGTAATTGAACTGCGCGCCGATGCGGGCGTTGACCGTCAGGTTCAGGAGCGGCGACGCGTTGCCGACCGCCGAGAACAACGCCGCGTCGGCATCGACTTCGAGGTTGTGCGTGCCGTTGAGCGCACTATTGAAATCGATGTTGCCGCCCGCCGCGAGGGTTTTGACGACCGTGTCCCGGCCTAGCGTCACCGGCTCGAAGTAGTGCTGCGTGCCGGTCGTCGTGACCGCGCCGCCGTTGAGCTGCGTCGTGCCGAGTCCGTTCGTACTTAGCGAGGCCAGCGGGGACGTGCCGCCGACCGCCTGGGCAAAGGTCGTCAGGCTGCCGACGCTCGGCGTGTTGGTGATCAGGTCACGCGGGGTCGCGTCGCTGTCGAGGGTCCCGTTGAAAACGATGCTGCCGCCCGTGCTGGTGAGGATTGTCAGGTCGCCCAGGGTCGCCGCGCCGTTGTAGGTCTGCGTGCCGCCGCTGACGACGCCCGGGTGATTGGCGGGCAGATCCACAGTGTTCGCCACGCGGAAGAGCACCGCGTCGTTGATCGTCACGCCGCCCGTGGTGTTGACCGCGCCCACCCCGGCGGCGAGGCCGGACAGCGGCAGAGTCATCACAAACTGGGTCTGGCCGGTGCCCGGCCCGGTGGCGTCGGTCGTCAGGCTGGCGAGCGGAGCCACGGAGCCGACCAGACCGTTGAAGGTCTCGTTGCCCGGCGTGTTGACCTGCAAATCCTGAGCCGTTGCGCCGCTGTCCACGGTGCTCTGGAAAACGACGTTGCCGCTGTCCGCCGGAAGTCCGGTGGTGCGCAGCGCGGGATCCACGGTGAGAACCGTCCCCTGGCGCACCGTGGCGGCGAGCGCGTAATTCTGCGCGCCGCCGGAAAGAATCGTCGGATGCAACAACCCGCCGGTGGCACTAAAAATCACGCGGTCGTTGACGTTCACCGCCCCGGCCACCCGGACGCCCGCCGCCGCGCCGGTTTGCGTGAGATCCATGTTGAAGCGCGTCGCGCCGGGGCCGCCGCTCACATCGTCCGTGCTCAGGCTGGCCAGAGTGTGCGCGTCACCTACCAGTTGGTTGAAAACTTCGTCCCTGTTGGAGTTGACCGACAGCCCCGCGTCGCCGTCCGCCTTGCCGTTGATGCGGCCATTGAAAGTGATGTCGCCCGCCGCCGCGATGTCTTGCAACACGGTCGTCTGACGCAGGACGCCGCTCAGGCCGAGCGTGACCGCCCCGCCGTAGGTCTGGGTGCCGGTGCCGACCTGCCCGAGATACGTGACGCCCGAGAGGATCGTCGGCACCGCGCCGCCCAGGAGACCGACCGCCTCGAAGTCCGCGTTGGTACCAATCTTGACGGCGTTGATGACGTTGACGCCGCCCTTGCCGGAACCGGCTGGCGGCAGGACCATGTTAAACTGCGTGGTGCCGACCGTCGCGCCGACGTTCTCGGTGGTCAGGCTTTCCAGCGGCACGAGGCCGCCAACGATCCCGTCGAAGGCGATGGTGCCGCCGCTGACCTTGATGTCGAGCGTGTAGGGCGTGTTGGTGAGCAGATTGCTGCCGTTGAGCGTCGAGGCGAACGTGATGTTGCCGCCCGCTTGCAGCACGGTGTTAGCGCTGAGAACCGTTGCGAAATTGTAGGTTTGCGAACCCCCGGTGGTGACGCTGCCGCCATTGATGTCGATGCCGCCGACCCCGGTGTTGGGATCATTGGGCAGGACGGTGAAAATGCCCACCGGGCCGACCGTTCCCTTGAAGATCACCGACGCGCCGCCGGGGGCGAAATCGCCCGTCGTGGAAATCGGCGCGTCGAACTCAATGGTCCCCGCCCCGGCGCGCACGTCGAGTTCCGGGGTGCCGTTCGCGGCGACCACGGGAACGCCGCTGACGATGTTGCCATCGAAGGTGATCGTGCCGCCGCCGTGGAACGTGCCGGTCGTCGGCTCCGTGTTGGCGCTGTTGAGCACCGTCACCGCGCCGAGGAGCGTCACCACACCGCCGTAGGTTTGCGCGCCGTTGTCGAGCGTCAGAACGGAGGGATGGGCCAGGCTGCTGCCCGCCTCGTCGAAAGTCACCGCGCCCCCGGTGGTCAGCGGGCCGTTGACGCGGACACCGGCCAGGGCCGTACCCACGTTCATGTTGAACACCGTCACACCGGGGCCGGTCGTCAGGCCGCTCAGTGGCGTCGTCGAACCAATCAGACCGGAGAGGGTTTGCACGCCGGTCGTGTCGAGGGTGAGGGAGTCGAAGGTGTTCAACGCGTCGTCGACCGTCGCCGCCGGGTTGAACGAAATCGCCCCGCCGCCGCTGCTGGCAAGCACGGTGTCCGTCTGCAAAATGATCGCGCCCTGGTAGGATTGCAGCCCGGTGGTCTCGATGCTGGGATGGGCAGCCGTGGAGCTTGCCACGTCGAAGAACACCGGGCCGCTGGCGACGGTCACCGAGGCGGCGTTGACGCCACCTTTGTTCGCGGCGGCGTTGGCCGCGTTCATCCCGAACACCGTGCCGCCGACGCTGTTGGTCGTGAGCGCGCCGATGGGTATGGTGTTGCCAACGAGGGCGCCGGAAGTGAAGACCACCTGCCCGCCCGCGCCGGTCGCGTTGAGCGTCAGCGGCGCATTGCCATCGACCGGATTGTTGAACGTGAGGTTGCCCACGCTGGTGAGCACCGGCGCACCCACGAGCGAAACGTTATCGCTGTAGGTCTGGGTGCCGGTCGTCGTGAACGTTCCGTCCACCCGCGTGCCGCCCGCGCCATCCGTAAGGAAATTACGGACGTTGGCGAGGCCACCCGGCACGGTCGCCAACTGACCAAAGCGCAGGCTCAGGTCGTGGGTGCCACCGAAGTCCAGCGTGCCGGTGCTGCCGAACGTCCCGCCGCCGACGAGGAACGTGTCCTGCGTGGCGGTGCCGCCACTGTAGGATTGCGAGTCGCCCGAGAGCACCGTGGGGTGCGCGAAACTGCCCCCCGTCGCCGCGAAAACCACGGGGCCGTCCACCGCCACGTCGCCGGTCACACGGACCCCGGCTGCCGCCGCGCCAATCAACATGTTGAAGGTCGTCCCGAGCGTCGCCGTGGAAGAGAGCTGGCTGAGCGCATTAACGCCGCCGACCACTCCACTGAACGTCACGCTGCCCGCGGTGTTCAGAGTGAGCGAGCGCGCCGTGGCGTCGAGGCTGTCCACGGTCGAATTGAAGACGATGTTCTGGGAATTGGTGTCCTTGAGCGTCGTGTCCGCGCTCAGCAGCACGCCGTCGGTGTACGTCTGGCCCAAGGTAGTCGTGATCAGGCCGTTATTGATGTCAATCGTCGGCGTCACCCCGGCGAGGGTGCCGTTGCGGCCCACGGTCAGGACGTTGAGCGCCGAGACCGAACCGACCGGCTGATTGAAAGTCACCTGCGCGCCACCGATGTTCAGCCCGGCGGCGTTGACGGTCGCGCCGGGTGCGAACATCGTCTGCCCCGGCCCGGCGAGCACGGTCAGGTCGGGATGCGCGCCCGCAAAGCCGTCCACTTGCCCGTTGAACGTGACCGCCCCACCCCCCGTCGCCGGGGTGGCGAAGACGCTGCTCAGCACGGTGTCGAAGCTGGTCTGGAAGTAACCATCGTAGGTCTGCGCCCCGGTTCCCGTGCCGTTGTTGACCGTCGTGATCGTCGGCGCCGCCACGCTGCCGCCCGACGAGACGTTCACGACAAACCCGCCCGTGGTGTAGATATTGTTCGTCGTCAGGCTCAGCAGCGGGGTCGTGCCGCCCACGCGTGCGTCCACATACGAATAAATCGGGGCGTTCAAGGTCAGGTTGTGCGCGCCGTCCACCGCGCCGATCAAGCCGACGTAGCTCGCCGTGTCGGTCAACACGGTGTCCTGCCCGAGCGTCGTTGTCCCATTGTACTGCTGCCCGTTCCCGGAAAGAACGCTCGTCAACGAGGCCGCCACGCTGGTGCCCGCCGCGCTGCCGACGACGTTGAAAGCCACGTTGTCGCCGATGGAAACCGCGCCCGTGACCCGGACTCCCGCGGTGCCGGCGGGTTGGCCGGTGAGGCTCATCTGGAAGTGAGCGGTGCCGCCGGGGTTGTTGACGTTGTCGGTGTAGAGGTTCACCAACGGCGCGGTGTTGCCCACGAGGCCGCTGAAGTACTCGTCGCCCGTGGTGTCAACCTCCAGGGAATAATTGCCATTGACCGTGCCTCCGAAGCCGATGGCTCCGCCGCCGCTGCTTTGGAGGACAACGTTGGTGGCGAGCGTCACGCCGCCGTTCGGCCCCGTCCCGCCGTAATACTGGTAGCCGGTGGTCGTGATGTTGCCGTTGATCGTCGTCCCGGCGTCGCCGACGCTGGCGAAGCTGGCCAGATCCGTGAAGGTCGTTCCGGGCAGGGTCAGCGGCACCGTGAGCGCCTGCTGGCTCAGGTCGAACGTCAGCGCCTTGTTGCCCGCGTCGAACGTGCCCACCACCACGACGCTCGGACCCTGGATCACGGTGTCCTGTTGATCCGTCACGCCGCCCTCGTAGGACTGCGCCTGGGTGCCGGTGGAAGTGATGCTCGGGTTATCCGTGCCGGTGCCGCCGGAAATCGCAGCGGGCACTTTGGCCGAGGAACTGCCCGCCACGTTGAAGACCGTCAAGTCGTTGAACAATGCGCCGCCCGTGCCCAGCCGGACGCCCGCCACACCGCTGGCCTGACCCACAAGGTTCATGTTGAACTGCACTTGCCCGCCCACCGTGCCCGCCGTGTCCGTCGCCAGGCTCCGCAGGGGTTGTACGCTGCCCACCAGGTTATTGAAAATCTCGTTGCCGCTCGTGTCGACCGCCAGGGCGGATTGCGTCGCGCTGGCACTGTCCACCTTGCCGTTGAAGGTGATGTCGCCGCCCGCCGCCGCGCCGTTGGAAAAATTGCTGATCAGCGTGGTGTCGAGCGTCAGTTGCACCGAGTTGAAATACGTCTGTGTGCCCGTACCGCTGGCCGTGTTGTTGTTGAGCGTGTTCACCGCGAACCCGCCGGAGCCGAACACCGTCGTCCCGCCGTTCACCGCCAGGCTGCCGACCGTCACGCTGCCGAGCGCGTTCGTCGCTCCCACGGCACCGTCGAAGGTCGTCGCTCCGTTCGTGACCACCGCCAGGGTCTGCGCCCCCGCGCTCGCTCCGTCGATCACGTCGTGAAAGGTGATCGGACCCGAGGCCGTGTCGGTAAACGTGACGCCCAACTCCAGCTTGACGGGACCGCCGTAGCTCTGGCCTGTGGCACTGCCCGTTGTGACCGAGGCCGCGTCGAGATCCGTCAAGCCGGTGCCCGTGCGGGTCAGGCTTGTTCCCGTCACCGCGCCGTTGAACGTCGCCGTCGCCGTGCCGTCCGCGAACGTCAGGTTGCCGCCGTTGGTGATGGCCCCGAAGGTCGAGCCGTTTGCCGTGACCATCAGATCGAAGCCCCCACCCGAGAGCGAACCGACCGTCACCGTGTTGCCCGTGCTGTTGAGCGTGGTGGTGCCGCCCAGGGTCAACGTGCCCGCATAATTTTGCAGGCCGCTGGTCTTGACCGTCAGAGGGCCGGTAAAGGTGACACCGCCCGCGCCCGTGCTGCTCAAGCTCGTCAGGGCGGTCGTCACGCCCACGTTGTTTGCGAATTGGACCAGGCCCCCGGTGGCAATGGTCAGATCGTACCCGCCATTCACCGTGGAACCGAACGTGACCGGCCCGTTCGCCGCCGCCGTCAAACCCAGGTTTGCGCCGAGTGTCACCGCACCGTTGTAATCCTGGCCGCCGACGGCGTTGGTGTTCACCGTCAGGCTGGTGATCCCCAAACCGGTCGCGGGCGTGAAGCTGATGCCGCCGGTGCCCGACACCGTGAGGCTGGTCAGAGCCGTCCCGCCGCCCACGTTGTTCTCGAACCGGGTCAAGCCGTTGGAATTGATGGTCAAGGACCGGTTGCCGTCGACCGTGGAATCAAAAGTCACCGGACCATTGGCCGTCGCCGTCAACGTGTCGTCCGCGCCGAGCGCAACCGCACCGCTGTATGTTTGTCCCGCCGCGCCGTTCGTGCGGACCCCGCCACCGTTAAGATTTACCGTCTGGCCGCCCACCGTCGTCAGGCTTGCCAGCGGATTCAACGTCCCCGTGCCCACGCCGCCCAAGGTGATCGCACCCGCCGTATCGAGCGTCAGGGCCTGGCCCGTCGCGGTGAGACTGCCCACCGTGGAACTGAACGCGAGGGTCGAACCGCTGGTGAGGTAGGTGGTCGCCCCGACGGTCGCCGGGCCGGTATAGGTCTGCGCGCCACCCGTCGAGATGCTCGGAGCCGTCGCGCTCGCTCCGCCCGTGACGCCGAAGTTCACGCCGT
Source organism: uncultured Chthoniobacterales bacterium (assembly GCA_964236475.1). GTDB lineage: Bacteria > Verrucomicrobiota > Verrucomicrobiia > Chthoniobacterales > SZAS-18 > CAHJWO01. Next base: position 12,521 of record CAXSED010000041.1, on the reverse strand, counting down.
CACCGACCGACAGCGCGCCGGTCAGGGTGACGCCCGCCGCGTTGGTCTTGCCGGTCGGCAGGGCGAAGTTGAAGCGCGCCGCGCCGCCCACCGTGCCTGCCGCGTCCGTCGTCAGGTTGTTCAGGGCGAAGGCCGAGCCAATGGCCCCGCCGAAAGTTTCGTTGCCCGACGTGTTCACCGTTAAGCTCTGCCCGGTGGACGTGGACGCGCTGTCCACCGTGGAATCGAACTGGACGGCTCCGCCGCCGGTGTCGGCCAGCGTCGTGAGCTTGCCGGTTGTCTGGTTGAGAACCACGGGGCCACCGTAGGTCTGGCCGCCGCCACTGGTGTTCACCGTGCTGCCATCGTTGAAGGTGGTCGTGCCCGCGCCGGTCGTCAGGCTGCCCGCTGCGACCGTGCTCTTCAGACTGATCGTGGGGACAGGGTCAACCGATCCTCCGTCGAGAGAGACCGCCCCACCCGTGCCCGTGGCCGTGCCCGTGGCCGTGATCGGGTTGTTCAACGTGATGGTGAAGGCCGTCAGGGTGACATCCCCGCCGTTCGAGGCGGACGCAGCAGCCCCGGCGGCATTGGTCAGGATGGAGTTGTTTACCGTGATGGCAGCGGCCAGCAGGTTGACCTTGCCGCTGGTCGCGCCATTCCCGGTTTCGCTGGTGGTCAGTCCACCCGAGACAGTGAGATTCGAGCCGGTCGCCGTGTTGTTGTTGGCCACCGTGATGTTCCCGCCACCTAGCGCGCCGCCCGTGGCGATGCCCGGTAGGGTCAGCGTGACCGGCGTCGGGTTGGTGTTGTTGATGGTCAACGTCACCTGGCCGCCCGTGCCGTTCGTGGCGGCGGTGCTCACGGTGCTGCCCAGCGTAAGCGGTCCGCTGGACGTGAGGTTGATGTCCCCGGATTTCCCGGTCCCCGCCGCGCCGGTGGTCACTTGCCCCGTGATGCTGAGGCTCGTCGGCACGAAGGCGCTGCCGATCACGATGTTGCCACCCGGGCCACCGGCGAAGGTGGTCGTGGTGCCGTCGAGATTGTGGACGACGGTGCTGGTGGTGCCGGTATTGACGGTGCTCTGAAGCTGCACCGCGCCCTGGGGCTGGATGAGCAGGTAGCCCGCCGCCGGGGTGCTGGCCGTCCCGGTGCTGATGGGTCCGGTCACGGTCACGTCGCCCAGAGCGGTCAGGGTGATATTGCCGCCCACCCCGCCGTTCTGGGTGCTGGTAGAGGTGTCCAGGAGGCCGGTCGAGATGGAGGTCGGCGCGTAGTAGTTCGTGGTGACGCCAGCGGTGGTCGTGGGCGGCAGGGCAATGATGTTGATCGCGCCGCCCGCGCCCGTGGCCGAGTTGGTCACGATGTTGCCGACCTGGACCGGGAAACTCGGCAGGGTGGCCGGAGGGTTGGTCGCAGGGATCGGCAGGATGTCGAAGAGCGTGACCGCGCCGCCGACGGTCGCCAGGCCGCCGCCGGGAGAGGTGTTGATGTTGCCAACCTGGATGGCGTTGGCGTTGCCCGTGTTGATGCCGCCGGTGGTGGTCACGCCGTTGGCGGCAATCGTGAGCGGACGGCCGTTGGTGACGAGGGTGTCCGCCGGGTTCGCCATGACGAACGACCCTTGTCCCGAGCCACCGGCCAGGAGGGTGATCCCCGTGACGACCGGCGTCAGCGGAGCCGTGAGGGTGCTGGTCGGAGCCGGGAAGGTCAACTGGCCGACCGTCTTCACGCCGGAGAGATTGGTGGCGCTGACCTGGCCGGTCAGCGAGTCGATGCGGAAATCCTGGCTCGCTTGCAGGGTGAGCGCGGTGCCGGGGTTGCTGTTTTCAATCGCGCTGGCCGCGATGATGTAGGTGCCAGCGGCGTTGGTGCCGACCGGTGTGTCGGCAGGGTTGATCGTCTGGCTGGTCAGCGGGTTGCCGCTGGTGCTGCTGATCTCGATGTTCGTGGGGTCGAGCAACAGGGAACCGGGTTTGCCGTTGGCCGCGCCCGCGTCCACCGTACCGTTGTAACCCAGCCCGGCGTGGCTGGAGATTTCCACTTGGCCGCCGTCGCCGCTGGCCGAACCGGCGCGGGCGGTGATCTGACCCAGAAAGCTCGTGCCCTTCTCCGACCAGAGGACGACCGTGCCGCCGTTCCCCGCCGCGCCGGTGGCGTCGGCTTTGATCGTGGTGACGGCGTCCACGCTCGTCGTCGCGGAGGTCGGCAACGTGTTCGCCCCGTGGAAATCGCCGCCGACGCGGACGTTGCCGCCACCGGTGCTGCCGCTGGCGTCGAGCGTCGCGCCCCGGAGGGCCACCTGACCGCCGAGCACGTCGATGTTGCCGCCCTTGCCGGTGGCGGTCGGGTTGTGCGCGCTGGTAGCGTCGAGCGTGCCGCCGACAGTCGCGCTGCCGTTCTTGCCGGCGTTGACCGCGATGCTGCGGCCCTGGAGCAGACCGGAGTTGACGATGGCCGTCGAATACATGTCGCCCGCACCGAGGACCACGCGCGGGGCGGAGACGGTGCCGTGGTTGGTGACGCTGCCCGCGCTGGCGGCGGTCGTGCCGGTCGCGGCTGCCGCCGCCTTGAGCGCCTTGCCGTTGGCCTGGACAAAGATGTTGCCATTCTTGTCGCCGACGTACACGTCCGGGCCGCTCACCATCATCGCCATGCCGTGCGCGGAGGTCAGGGAGCCGGTGTTGGCCACGTTCGCGCCCAGGAGGGCGATGCGGTTGTCGGCGGCGATGACGCCGTCGTTGCGCACGTCGCCGGTCAGGTCGGTGAAATGCACCTTCCCGGCGGAGAAATCGGCGTCGCTGATCTTGCCCGCCCCGGCGACGAGGCCGCCGACGTTGACCACGCTGCCGTTCTGGAAGAACACGCCGTAGGGGTTGGAGATGATGACGATGCCGTTGGACTGGATCTGCCCAAAAATATTCGTCGGGTCCGGCGTCGTCACCCGATTGAGCACGGTGGCGTTCGCGCCGGGCTGGATGAACTGGACGGTCTCGTTCTTGCCGATGTCAAAGCCCGTGTAGTTGATGATCGAGCGGTTGCCAGCGGTGATGACCGTCAGGTTGCCGTCCTGCGTGAAACTGGCCGTCCCGCTGACCACGTGCCCGCCGCGCGGCGCGCCGATGACGAAGGTGTCCGTGTACGACACGAGCATCAGCATCAGCAGACAGAATTTGAGCAGAGACGGAGGGTTCCCGGAAGATTTCATGGGCGTGACAGGGAAACGGGGACGGCTAGAGACAAAAAAAGGCGAGACCGGCTCTCAGGGAGTCATATCAAAACGGGGTGGAAAGCACAGCAAAAAATCAGGCGGACGACGGGGCACTCTGGCAGGGAGCCGATTCAGTAGGAAATGACGCCGACAAAACTCACCCGGGGCGAACCCGCTTCGACGGGCCGGGACGTTTTGTCCGTGACCGAGACCAGCGGGAAGCCCACGTCCACCCGCAGGTTGAGGTAACGCGAAATCTGCGTCTCGGCCCCGACGCCCACGCTGATGAGCGTGCGGTTGGCTTCGGTCGCCTCGAAGAGGTCGTTGTTCTTGACGTAGCCGAAGTCAAAAAAGCCGCGCAGGATGATATCGAGGTCGGGCCGATTGAGGATCGTCTGCGGACGCACGGTGAACTTCGGGGTGGGCGGCGGGTTGAGGCTGTTGAGGCGGTCGGTGTCCGCCGGTTTGAGGATGCGCGGCAGGTGGAAGCGGTACTCGGCGTTGACGACGAACGAGTCGTCGCCGGAGGTGAACGCCTCCGGGTAGCCGCGCACCGACGCGAAGCCGCCGATGACATCCTCGAACTGCGGGACGAGACGCTTGTCGTCAAAGGTGTACTGACCGTGGACCAGCAGAGAAATCTCGTGCGCCAGCGTGACCTTTTTCCACAGCGGCTTGCGCGCTTCCTCGTCGCTTTCCTCCAGTTGCTTCCAAGACCCGCGGAAGAGGATCGGCTCGAGGAAGATGCTCGCGCCGAAGCTGTACTTGGCGATGACGAAATCGGTGCTCACGTTGAAGCGGCCCATGTTCTTGAGCTGGTCCTCGTCGGTGCCGATGACGCCGGGCAGATTCGGCTCGACCTGCACGCTGCCGAAGGCGCTGAACGTGTCGGTCGAGCGGTCCGTGGAAAGCCCGAGGATGGGCAGCAAAAAGTCGGTTGCGCCGTCTCGCGGGGCGCTGCCGACGTTGGCGATGTCCACGTGCTTGTACTCGGCGCCTGCGATGATATCGAGCGGGAAGCCCTTGAAATAGAAAGGCGTATAGATGGCGAGCAGGCCCGCCGTGGAGCTTTTGCCGACAAATTGCTCGTTGTCTTGGCCCACGTCCTGCGCGTTGAAGCGTCCGTAGCCGCCGTAGACCTTGAACTTGAGTAAGTCGGGGAACAAGGCAGTGACCTCGTAGGCCCCGAAGATCGAGTAGGTCTCGCTGGAGAGCGAGGTCTCGAAACTGGTGTCGAGGATATCGTCGAGACCCGCGAGCTGGCGGGCCTCAATGCCCAGACGGGTGCGCCAGGAGCCGGACGCCTGCGCGCCGGTGTTAGAGGTCTGGTCGAACACGAAAATCGGCGGATATTCCGCGTGCACGATGTAATCGAGGATGACCCCGCCCTCCTCGCCGGAAGCGGTGACGGCCACGTCTACCCGCCGACCGGGGAATCGGTTGATACGGGTGAGATAATCCTGGAGGAGATTGCGGTCGAGCAGGCTGCCATGCTTGGCGGGCGGTGGCGGTGGCGGTGGTGCGCCCGCCGGGGGGTTGGCGGCAGGCGCGTTCGCGGCTACCGGCTTGGCTGCCGATGGTTTAGGCGTCGGCGCAGCGGGCGGCGGCTGGAGCGGCGAATGGGCGGTGATCCGCCGGTACTTCGCATCGTTGATGGTGGTCGAAGCGCTTTTGAAGGGCCACTTGGCCACGGGTTTGATGATGGTGCGTACCTCGCGCACCTCGCTGGCGTAGACGAGGAGGGTCAGCTCCGTGCCGCCCTTACGCCGGTCCTCGCCGGTGGCCGGGTCGATCTGGTCGGCGTCCTGCACGGCGAACACGCCGGAGATGCCCTTTTTATTCACCTGGGCGACCAACGCGTAGAAGATCGCCTGGAGCGCGTCGCCGGAGAACGTTTCCGGCTTGTTGAACTTGGACAGGACAATCGGCACGTCGCGGTTGCCGGCCCCGGGCGCAACGTAGCCGCCTTCCGGCTCCTTGGATTCGCCGAGCGTGATGGGGGTGTTGGCCAGCGTTTCGACGGGCGGCAGGTTGGGATGCGGCGGGATTTTGACCGGGCCGTATTTGACCGTGAACTTGGATATCTTGTACTTGAGGTTTTTCGGGTCCAGCGTTTGCGCGGTCTGCGGGACCAACGGGCCGGAGGAAATAATGCTCTGGGTGGGGAACTGCAGGCCGGGCTGCAAGGGCGTCATGCCTTGCGGAATCAGTTCCATCTGCGGGCTTTCGCCGAGGCCGCCCGAGCCGAGGGGCAAACCCTCGCCGGGGCCGTAGCCGGGGATCGCGGGAATTTCTGGCGACGCGCCGGAAGGGGACGAGGGCGCGGAACCGGGGGCGGAAAGGTTGGCGGGGGCAGCAGAGGCGACGGCGGGAGGATTGTTGGCTGCCGGAGCAGCAGCGGCCTCGGTTTTCACCGGGTCCGGGGTGGCGGCAGGTGGGGTGGCAGCAGGCGGGGTGGCTGGCGGTTTCCCGGAGGCGACTTTTTTGATGCGCTTAGGCCTGGGGGTCTCGGCAGGAGCAGTGGATTTTTTGACCGCAGCTTCTGCCGGGGAAGCTTTGGGAACGGGCGTGGCCTTCGGGACAGGCGTCGATTTAACGGGCGGGGTCGGCGTGGATTTAGGGGTCGGCGTGGATTTAGGGGTCGGCGTGGATTTAGGGGTCGGCTTGGGCGTCGGGGTGAGAGATGGCTTGGGTTTGGCAACGGAGACCGGCGCAGCTTTTTTCACCGTGCGGTCCGGGGTGGCGGTCGGTTGGCTGTCGGTCGGCGGGGTGTTGTCCTGCGCCAAGGCGTTCCTCCATCCTGAAGAAATCATCAAAAGGAAAAAGGCCAAAAGAAGGGAAAGCCGCCGAAACAGGCAAAGACGACCAGCGTCAGAACGCAATCCCTTTTCAACGACCGTTGGCAGCGGTGCGCAAGCCCCTTCAAGCGTTGACGATGTCTCCATAAAATCAGACTTCTCCTCGCGGCAAACGAGGCAAAAAAATTAATCTAAACGCTTCTACAGGGGATGTAAGCAGCTATGCGCCAATGGAAAGAGATTCCGTTAAATGCCAATGCGCGACCGTAAGCAAGCAAAAAATCATCGGTATTTTGCGTCGGCGATGGGCGCTCGAACTGAAACGAAAGCATCCCATTGCTCTTTCGGAAGGAAACATAGGCACTGAAGCCGACGCGATCTCAGGCCGGACACTTTGTTTCCAACCGGCGAATTAGCGATCCGCCGCCGGGACCGACCGGCTTTCCGGCAGCAAGCTTTGAACGGGACGGGGTGAGTTCAGAAACTCCACGACACGACGCTCGGCCCAGGTGCACATATTCCCTTTGCGAAAATCGAGGAACCCGACGTGACCACCATGAGCCGGGGTATCCAGAGAAAAATGGCGGTTCGCTGCCGCTTCGGCGAAAGGGAAACAGGCGGGCGGCAGGAAGGGATCGTCGCGCGCGTTGATGAGCAGCGACGGCACCGTGATGCGTGGGAGGAATTGCCGCGCGCTGGATTGCGTCCAGTAGTCTTGCGCGTCGTGAAAGCCGTGCAGGCGCGCCGTGTAGCGGTCATCGAACTCTTGGAAGCTGCGGATGCGGTGGATGCCAGCGATGTCGATCTCGGCGGGGAAACGTTGCGCTTTGGCCTCGACCTTGTCGATCAGCGTGGCCAGAAAACGGCGCAGGTAGAGGCGATTACTCCAGCGGCGGTCGAGTGCCCCCGCGCTGGCGGCCAGATCGACCGGAGCAGAAATCGCCGCCGCGCCGATGATCGATGGGTGCGGCGGTTGTTCGCCCATGTACTTGAGCGTCAGGTTGCCGCCCAGGCTAAAGCCGACGAGCGCGATCTGGTCGTAGTGGCGGGCGGCGTGATGGATCACCGCCGCAAGGTCGCCCGTCTCGCCGCTGTGGTAGAAACGCAGTCGGCGGTTGGGTTCGGGGCCGCAGCCGCGAAACGTCCACGCCAAGGCGTCCCAGCCCGCCGCCACCAGCGCGGAGGCCATGCCACGGATGTACCCGGCGTCGAAGCTGCCTTCCAATCCGTGCGAGAGGATTACTAATCGATGGTGACCGCGCCGGACCCAGTCCAAGTCGAGAAAATCGCCGTCGGCGAGTTCCAGGCGTTCCGCCGCGCCGGGGAATTTGAAGTGCCGCCGCCAGAAGACCGGCAGGATCGTTTGCAGGTGGGCGTTGCGGAGCCACCACGGGGGATGGAAAGTCGAGGCGACGACGGGCATCCGGTTTATGTGACCCCGGCGACTTGGAAGCCCTCTGCTAAGAGCGCGGCGCGGATTTTGGCAGGCTGGTCGCCCTGGATTTCGACGCGACGGTCTTTGACGGTGCCCCCGCAACCGCAGGCGGCGCGCACCTTCTTGGCGACAGTCTCGATGACGGACAGCGGGAGGTGCGTGGCGAAATCGTCGATGACGATCACCGTCTTGCCGCCCCGGTGGGCCTTCTCGCGGCGCAGGACCACGCGGCCCATCTTCCAGTTGGCCGCCGCCGGATCAACGGGTGGCGGTTCAGGTGGCGCGGCAGGGAGATCGGTCGGAAGGACCAAGCCGGAAAACGCGGCGTCCAAACCGCCGAGCGGCACTTGGGGGCCGGTGGTGTCGAGGCGTTTTTTCGGGGTGGGCGGCATGGGAATTTAAGATGCACCACCAACTAAACGGCGCAGTTCGACCACCTCGCCAACGCCGCGATAACGGTCGGGATGGCAGGTACAGACTAGGATTTGCAGGCCGCCCCCCGCCGCACCGGAAAGCACGTCGAGCACGCGCCGCTGGCGGGCGGCGTCGGTGTTGACGAGCACATCGTCGAGGATCAGCGATTGCGGGCCGCTGCCACCGGCGATCAGTTCTTCGGCCACCGCAAGGCGCAGGCAGAGGAGCAGTTGTTCCTTTGCTCCCTGCGAGAGATCGTCAAAGGCGACCAGTTCGTCATCCTTGCGTCCGAGGCCCTTGATGTGGAGGGATTCGTCCAGGAAAATCTGGCGGTCGCGGTCGCCGCTGACCTCGCCGAACCGCGCGCTGAGGCGCGCTTGCAGAGGGGCGAGGACGCTGCGGGTCGCCGCGTGCTTGCGCCGCTCGATGAGATCGTGGACCAGCCGGGCGGCGCGGCTGCGGGCGCGGGCGTGGTTAACCTGCGCGGCGAGGGCTTCGCGCCGGGCGAGCAGGTGGGTTTCCTCGGTGTAGAGCGCCTTGGAGCCGAGCAGCTCGAGCCGACCGCGCAACGCGGCCTGGGCGTCGCGCTTGCGGTGGAGTTCGCCGCGCACCTGCTCGGCGGCGGTCGCGGCGCGGCGGTTGCGCTCCGCGAGGGTCCCGGCATCCGGGGGCAGTTTGGCCTGGGCATCACGCAGGAGGAGCTTGGCCTCGACGAAGGTTTCCTCGGCCTCGTCGCGGGCAGCGGCGGGACCGGCGGGGTAGCGGCCTTGCAAAGCGGCGACCTGGGTTTGCAGGTTCTCGATCCCCAGCCGCAGACCTAGGCCCAGCCGTTCCGCTTCCTCGCGGCGGGCGGCTGCTTCGGTGGTCGCGGCGCGCCGTTCCTTGAAACGCTTCTCCAGCGACTTGCGTTCGAGCCGCCGGTGCTCGCATTGGACCGTCGCGGTTTGTTCGTTAGTTTCTAGGCTTGCCAGAGAAATCGTGCGGTCGCCGGGGGTGAGGGCTAGCTCGGCCTCACCGGCTTGCCACTGTAAATTGTATGTAACCAGCTTGGCTCGAAGTGTTTCGATGAATTCTTCCTGGCCGAGCACGGCGGCGAGCGTTTGGCGGGCGGCGGCGAGCTGGGCGTCCAGTTCTTTCGCGCGGGTCGTGAGATGACGGGCTTCCTCCAGGCTGCGCGTGCCGATCTCCGAGAGGGCCTGTTGCAGGGTGGTCTCTTCCTGGGTCAGCGTTTCGTGGAGCGCCCGCGTTTCCACCGCGCCGGAGCGCATGCGCAATTTTCCCCAACCCGGAAGAGTAATGACCAACCCGCGCGTGGCCCGGACGAGACGGGTCTCGCCAGCGGACAGGGCGGGCAGCGTTTCGTCGGGGTTGTCGTCCGCGCGGAACGTGAGTGGCGGCGCGTCGGCGGAAGGGATCAGTTCCACGGTCAGGCCGAGGGCTTCGATTTTTGCGCGGTGGTCGCGGATCGAATCGGTGAGCGTTTCGATCCTGCGCAGGCGGGGCGGCGGGATTGTGGGAACTTCCGCCCGTTGTCGGGTCAGCGCGTCGATTTCGTGGGTCTGCGTGACACAACGTTCCAACAGGAGCGTGTGCGCCTGGATGGTGTCGCCAAGCTGGCGGTGGCGAGCGAGACGACCGGCGCGCTGGGACTCCGCTTGCAGTCGGGCAAGGGCGGCGGCGTTTTCCTCCAGGGCGCGGTCGATCTCGCGCAGGCCGGTTTCGCTGGCAGATGCCTCCAGACGGAGGCGATCCGCATCGGCTTCGGCGGCGGCGAGACGGCGGCGGGCGTCGTCGATGTCGCGGGAGTGGCGTTCCAGGGTTTCCACGTCCTGGCGGGTGACCCTGAGACGGTCCTGCGCGATCTCGAAAGCGTGCTGACGGCCCTGCACCTCGACCGTCTGCACCTCGGCATCCCGGGCGGAAGTTTGCAGGGCATCCGCTTCGTGGCGGCAGTCGGCATACTCCGCTTCGAGCCGGGGGAGTTCGTCGGCGAGACGGGTGTACGCCTCCTCGTCGGCGAGGAATTGTTGGCGGGTTTCGTTGAGGGCGGCGAGCGCCCTGTCCACGGCGACGAGTTCCTCCTCGGCGGTGCGCAGGGCGCCGCCCGATTTGGACTGACCCGTGGGCGTAAAGTTTTCCAGGTAGGTGGTCCACATCCGGCCCCGGAGCGCGTCGATGAGCGGATCGATTTCGACCTTGGCCAGCATCCCCCGGACGCTCTGGCCGGTGGGGTTTTCCTCCCAGTCGGGCCAGGCGGCGGCCTCGCCCTGACGGGTCCAGAGATAGCCGAGCAAGCCCCAGTGAGCAGCCTTGGTGGCTCCGCGACCGGGTTGGGTGGATTGGAGCAGCGTCTGGACGCGCCCGTCGGCAGCGTCGGCCTCTGCCACGGGCTGCCACGCGCCGCCGACCCGAGTAAAGAGGACGCTGCGCGGGGATTGCAGGAACGTCTTGTCGATGCGGAAGCAACCGGCGGCGGTCTCAAAATCGACGACAACGCGCGGCGATAACGCGCTGCCGGCGGGCCGGAGCGCCTTGATCTCGGAGTCCTTGCAGGTGTGGCGGTCGAAGAGGGCGCGACCGGCGGCCCGCAGGAGGGTGGTTTTGCCGGTTTCATTGGGCGCGGCGAGGATGTTCAACCCCGGCGCGAATGGGCCCGCCAGGACCGCAGGACCCACGAACGGGCCAACGCTGGCGGCTTCGATCTGGTGGAGGATCATGCGGCGGCGGTGAGATCGTGGAGACCGGCAAAAAGAAGTTGGCGTGCGGAAAGGAAATCGGTGGCGCCGAGGGTGTCGAACGACAGACGGGCGTCGGCGGCAAGCGCCTGGGCCTCCGTCAGACTGAGCGCCATGCCGACCGGGGAGAGCAGGTTTTCGGGGGGGCGGCCCGTGGCGAGCATTTCGAGCTGGGCGAGGTCGGCGAGGACCTGGCAGAGGATAGGGTGCTCATTTTCCAGCGCGGCGATTTCGCCGGGCGTGAGCATGGGGTGCGTGTGGTCCTGCAACTGGCAGTGGAAGGCCGGGCCGAAGAGGTCGCGCAACCATTCGTGCGCCTGCGCGGCCTCCCCGAACGCCGCCGGTCCCTTGAGCCGGACGCGGCAAACGCTGGAACCGACGCGTGCGCCCAGGGTCGAGACGTGGTGCGCGAGGGCGGCGCGGGCGGCGTCGAACTCGCTGAACTCGTACTCGAAGCTGGCCCATTGCAGGGTGCCGACCGGGAGTCTGGTGACGCGCGGCGGGGCGGCGGGGCCGTCGAGTTCCACGTAGGCGACGTTCCCGGCGTTGGGTTGGTCAAAGGCGTCCGGCTCGGGCGTGCCCGGCATGACGAGGCGGTCGGAATCGTAGAGCTGCCAGTTGTGCCAGTGGCCGATGCCGAGGTAATCCAGACCGGCGCGGGTGGCGGCGGCGGGGTCGATGGGGAAATCGTGCGGCTGGTGCTTGCCGGGGATGGCCAGCGCGCCGTGGGTGAGGCCGATCTTTATCCGGTCGGCGGGCTGGGCGCGGGCGAGGTCGCGCAGGCAGAGGCTAGGATCGACGGTGGACACTTTCTGGCGCAGAGGCGAGGCCAGCAGGAGGTGGCCGCCGGGAAGCGCGACGGCAGCCGGTTCCAGCAAAAGGGTGATGTTCGGCGGCAGCGCGCCGGGACGGAACTGGCGGCGGCTCCAGACCGCGCCGGGACCGCTGGCGGGGTCGTGGTTGCCGGGCAGCAGGAAGACGGGGATTTCCGGGGAATCGGCGAAGATGCGCAGAGTCTCGTCCACCAAGGCGTCGGCGACGAGGTTATCCTCAAAGAGGTCGCCCGCCACGAAGAAAGCGTCCACGGCGCGTTCGCGGGCATGGGTGAGCGCGGTGCGGAGGGTTTGGAGGCGCTGGGCGCGCAGGAGTTCGGCTTCCGCACCGAACTGGACGAAACGCGCGCCGAGCTGCCAGTCGGCGGAATGGATGAAGCGAAACATGGGAAATGGAAGGGGAGAGTTCCCGGAAGAGGCTTGCTTCGCTGTAGCAGATGCGGGTGGATTGGTAAAGGGTTTGCGGATGTCCGGGTGCGTTGGGCGCGGGGGATTTCGCGGTGAGCCTGATCGGCAGTAGATTTGCGGGAGGGTTTTGAGGATTTTCCGGTGGTCGCCGGGAAAGGCACGGTGTCTACCGACGGCCGGAAGGTCCTTCGGCTACGTGCTCGGCACTCCGCTCAGGATGACAGAGATATTTGATGCCAACGCTACGTTTTAGCAAGAGCGCCAGAGGACTGACGGCAACCAATGCACCGCGACAAGCGAATCAGAAAAGCCATGCCGCTTACTTTTCCTGAAGGTTTCTTGTGGGGAGCCGCGACCTCCGGTTACCAGATCGAAGGCGCGCCGACCGCCGACGGCAAGGGACCGTCCATCTGGGACACGTTCGTGCGCCAGCCGGGGAAAATTTTGCACGGGGACACGGGAGACATTGCCTGTAATGCGTACGATCCACGGCAGTTGGAAGGCGACCTCGACCTGATGGCCGCGCTGGGTTTGAAAGCGTACATTTTTTCTGTGCAATGGCCGCGCATCCAACCCGACGGGCGCGGGGCTGCCAACCAGAAGGGGCTGGATTATTACCGGCGGTTGGTGGACGGGCTGCGGCGGCGCGGGATCGTGCCCGCATTGACGCTTTATCATTGGGAGCTGCCCCAAGCGTTGCAAGAGCGC